>CBFHYE010000061.1:0-3224 GCA_965659985.1 Roseivirga sp.
ACTGCACAACGGCTACCATTTCCGCAAAGCGACTGAGAACCATCCGGATTGAAATAGACCATTTCAAAATCTGATTCTTTGTCATTCTCTATCAGTATCACTCCATCCGCTCCAATACCAAATCTGCGGTCACACAGCTGGCCGATCAATGAGGGATCTGATTTTGGAAAGACTTGCTCCCTATTATCGATCATCACAAAGTCATTTCCGGTGCCTTGATATTTATGAAAGGAGATGGTTTGCATAAAGAATGTTTGGCTCTGCATTGCAATTTACGAGCCTAAGGAGTTTTAGTGACAAAATGGCGCAGAATGTTTGGATGAACTTGGTCTCGGCCAACCTTGTCAACCGATCTTACCTGCCAGTCGGCAGACAGGTTCCCAGAATATTCAAAATTCACGGTTGATACCTTCGAACGTTTGAAGTAATCTTAATGTAGAAACTACTTAAAAGATGGCTCAAACAATACCTAAGGCGTAGAGCAACTCAGATACTTTTAAAACTGTTGATAGTCTCAAGAATCAATTATCCTTTTTGAGAAGAATCCAGCGAATTCCAATCGCCCCCATGGTATAAGTATCCAATTCAGAGAGTGCGACTGAGGCCTCTGCATTAATGCCGAATTGAGGTAAGTCTTTGATAGGTTTTACAATAAATCCGAAAGATGGAGAAACCGTAAATGATGCATCAAATCGAATACCTAACCCTAAACCAGTATACATATCAAAATACTGTTCCCTTTTAATATTATAATTGACATTAAGTTGAGGATTGAATGAAGCAACATCTAAACCCAACCTGAATTCTCCCCAAAATCGTTTTTCAAGATTTGTATTTATCGCTAATGCACTTACAACATCAGAATGAAGATAGCCTACGCCTATTTGCGCTTTTGAAAATTGAACAAAGCTAAGGCAAAGGGCAGTGAAAAGTAATTTTCGCATCGTGTGTGGTTTTAGTAAAAACAAATGGTACCAAAAACTAGGCATAAAAAACCCCAAGTCAATGACTTGGGGCTCATTATTCTGTATAAGAACAAAAATTATCTTTTAGCTAACTTCTCTTTGATACGAGCAGCTTTACCTTGTCTACCTCTTAAATAGAACAATTTCGCTCTTCTTACTTTACCTCTTCTCACTACTTCGATCTTCTCGATGTTTGGAGAAAGCAAAGGGAAAATTCTTTCGACACCAATACCACCAGAGATCTTTCTTACAGAAAATGTCTCACCGTTGGTGCTTAGGTTTCTTCGTTGGATCACAGTTCCTTGGAATTGCTGAATCCTTTCTTTGTTACCCTCTTTAATTTTTACGTGCACGTTCACCGTGTCACCAGGATTAAAAGAAGGTAGTTGAGCTCTTCTTTCGTTATTTTCCTCTTCTATAAATTTGATCAGCTCGCTCATGATTCCTTAGTTTCTAAAATCAGTCTTTCAAAACGGACTGCAAATATAGGAATTAGTTTTTGATTTGCATTGCCCGTGTAAAAAATTATTCATCTATTATATCTGGCCTTCTCGTTTTGGTTCTTTCCACCGCCTGATCATGCCTCCATTCCTCTATTTTGCCCGCATGGCCTGATAATAAGACCTCTGGCACCTTCATGTTTTTATACTCCGAAGGTCGTGTATAAACAGGTGGCGCCAACAAATTATCTTGAAAAGAATCTGTTAATGCGGAAGTCTCATCAGACAATACACCGGGAATCAATCGGATAAGTGCATCGGACAAGACGGCCGCAGCCAATTCTCCCCCTGAAAGCACATAATCACCTATGCTTATTTCTCTCGTTATGAAGGCATCTCGCACACGCTGATCGACTCCTTTATAATGACCGCAGAGAATGATGATATTCTTTTTTAAGGAAAGGCCATTACAAATCCCTTGGTTCAATTGCTCTCCATCGGGAGTCATATAAATGACCTCATCATAATCACGTTCTGATTTCAATTGCGAAATACAATTGTCTATTGGTTCGATCATCATGACCATACCGGCACCACCACCGAAAGCGTAGTCATCGAGTTGCCTAGACTTTCCGAGTCCGTATTCGCGAAGGTCATGAACATGTACTTCAGCCAAGCCTTTATCTTGTGCCCGTTGCAAAATGGAATGCGAGAATGGACTCTCTAACAACTTGGGCAAGCATGTAATGATATCAATCCTCATCTTCTTCCAAATAAAGCGCCAATAAGCCTTCAGCAACCTTCAGTTTCAAAGATTTATTCTCCTTATCAAAGGCTACCTTCAATTCTTCAGTATAAGGAATCAATACCTCTTTACCTGATTCATGCTTGAGAACGAGCGTCAATTGTGGCCCCATCTCAATGACGTTTTCCACTATGCCAACTTCTTGTTCCGTTACATCATCAATTACTGTAAACCCAACCAATTCATGGAGATAAAATTCCTCTCCTTTCAGGTCGGGTAAAAATTCTAACGGAAGATAAAGCTCCCTCCCTTTTAGTCTACTCGCCTGATCGACACTTTCAATATCTTCAAAAGCCACGATGGCTTTTTGGGATCGCAACGAAATGGCTTCAATAAAAAAAGGAACCAGCTGTTGTCCTTCAAGAACAAAAACTGATTCCAAATTTTGATATGCTCGAGGATTGTCTGAATCTATAAAGATCTGTAACTCTCCCCTTAAACCGTGCGGTTTGATGATGTAACCCAATTGATAACAATCATCAAGATGCATGGCGCTGTTTAGTCTTTCTTAGACTCTTCTTCTTTCGCAGGAGCCTCTTCAGCTGGAGCTTCTTCTTTCTCCTCTGCCTTAGCTTCGGCTTTTGGAGCCTCTTCTTTTTTCTCTTCAGCTTTCGGAGCTTCCTCTGCGGGAGCCTCTTCTTTAGCTTCAGCTATTGGAGCTTCTTCAGTTGCCTCTGCCTCAGGGGCTTCAGCTACTTCCTCTTCCACTACTTCAGGAGCGTTAGCCGCTTCTGCCTCAGCTCTCTTTGCTGCCAAAGCTTCCGCTCTTGCTGCACTTACTTTAGCCTCAGCTGCAAGCTTCGCTTTCTTAGCTGCATCTTTCTCTTGAGCCAGCTTATCCGCTTTTCCAGAGATTTTAGTGTCTTTCTCTTCAACCCAAGCTGCCCACTTCTTATCAGCTTCTTCTTGTGTCATAGCACCTTTGATTACACCAATCTGAAGGTGTTTTTTCAACATAAGACCTCTGTAAGAAAGCATTGCTTTTACAGTGTCTGTTGGTTGAGCACCATCCAT
>CBFHYE010000062.1:0-4954 GCA_965659985.1 Roseivirga sp.
CATTGAACTTAAATAGCTCGTTTGCGACTGAAGCATAGGCTGCATATACGTACCTGGAGAGGTCACCAATTGATAATACACCTTATCCAAAGCTTCCTTTTGACGTTGTACTTTGCGACTTACACGCTCTTGGTCTAAAGAGTTCTTTAAAGCTTCTCTTTCTTTATCAATAGCAGCGATCAATTGATTCACTTCATCTTGGAAACTTTGTACCTCAAGTGCCAAAGCTTCTTGTTCAGCTACATCTTCATCCGTTACAAGTGTCACTCTTGGGTCCAAAAGCACTTCAAACTCCTGCTCTAGCACTTGGTCTCCCACTTTCAACTTGGCCTTATAAGTACCTGTTCTGACCATTGGCCCATTGCCACGATATGCTCTTCTTGGATTGGCATTCCAACCGCTTTTATGACGCATATTCCAAACAAAACGATTGACACCAGCATCATTTGGTAAGCCACCAGAGGCAGGCACATTAGAAAATTCAGTAGACATATCCCTTTCCGTATCTACTTCAGGATCAGGCCGACCACTGATGTAGTTTCTCACCATTTTTCCGTTTTCATCAAAGATCTCGATCTGCACATCTTGCTCATCAGCCAAATAGTAATCAAAACGAACGCCCATTGCAGAGTACTCTGGGCCATTTTGTTCTCTCGAAGCTCTCATTCTTGTGCGAAGACCATTTTCAGGTTGGTAGAAAACCACTTGCTGATTACCAATCTCATTAATACCCCTTAGGCTGGTCAGATCATCTAAGATCCAGAAACCACGGCCCATGGTAGACAATACCAAATCATTCTGATGGATCTTAATATCAGTCACAGGTGTAACAGGAAATTGCTCGAATCTCGTCCATTCGGCTCCATCATTGATAGAGACGAACAAACCAAACTCTGTACCTGCATAAAGTACGCCTTCCTTTTCAGGATCTTCTCTGGTGACACGAACTGGATAATCATCTGGAATTCCATTATCTCCAGTTGTTAACAGCTCCCACGTTTGGCCATAATCTTCTGTTTTATAGATATATGGTTTGAAATCATTCAACTGATACCTTAATATCGAAACATAGGCCTTAGCAGGATTGTGAGGGGAAGGTTCTACGGCATCAACTCTTCCACCAACCGGCATCTCTGGCGTTACATTCGTCCAATTCTCGCCACCATCTTTTGTCACATGAACAGGCCCGTCATTCGAACCAACCCAGATCAGCCCTTCTTGGATACTTGATTCTCTGATCGCATAGATCGTAGAATAATATTCTTCTCCTGTTACATCTCTTGTGATGGGTGCACCAGGTACAACTTGCTTGTCATCTTCGAACGCAGTCAAATCAGGCGAAATAATTTCCCAGGTCTTCCCATCATCCATCGTCTTGTGCACATACTGTGAGGTATGATAAACCACATCAGGATTGTGTGGTGAGACATGAATTGGAGCAACACGTTGGAACCTGAATTTTAAGTCTTTAGGATTATGACCATAGATGTTTGTAGCACCCACGTAGTATTGTAATTCCTGTCCGGTACGCTTGTCATAAACGCCAAAGCGCCCTTTACAATTAGAATAGACAATATCAGGGTTACCAGGTTTTGGCACCGCAGGTCCAGTCTCGCAGCCTCCTGTATTCAAAATGTATGAATTGCTACCTGCTTGTACACTTACTGGTGGCTCACTTGGCACCGCAATGGTACTATAATTGTCTTGCTGACCCGCATAGAGGTAATAAGGAAATTGATCATCTACTTCTACTTGATAAAGCTCTGCAGTAGGCTGATTAAACTGCGTAGACCAGCTTTTTCCATTATTCAGGGTAACATTCGCACCACCATCATTCGATTGGATCCAAATGCTCGTGTCATTCGGGTTGATCCAAATGTCATGGTTATCTCCGTGTGGCGTTGAAAGTCTATCCCAACTCTTACCTCCATCCGTTGACTTTAAGAATCTTAATGCATTGTTATAGACAACATCTTCATTCAAAGGATTTGCATAGATATTCGTGTAATAGAATGGTCGGTTCGTCAAATTGCTGTTGTCTGAAACGAAGGTCCAATTGGCTCCTCTATCCTCAGAGCGGTACAACCCACCTTGTTCGTCAGAAGCTTCGATATTGGCATAAACCACATCAGGATTAGCCGGAGAAACCGCAAAATCAATCTTACCAAGCAAGTTGGTTGGCAACCCATTATTTAGCTTATTCCAGGTTTTACCAGCATCAGTAGACTTATATACGCCACCCTCAGTTGATCCTGAAACGATGGTCCAAGGCTTTCTTTCTCCTCTCCAAAGGCCAGCATAGATCGTGTTTGGATCATCCGGAGCAAACTCAATATCCACAACACCAATACTGTCGGAATGATAAAAGATCTTTTCCCAGCTCTCACCGCCATCGGTAGTTTTATATAATCCTCTTTCTTCATTTCGGCCAAAAGCTTGTCCTATTGCCGCCACATAAACCGTATTCGGATCATTCGGATGAATTTCTACAGCACCGATCTGACCCGTTTTTTCTAAACCAATGAATGACCAGGTTTTACCAGCATCCTCAGATTTATAAACACCTCTACCAGTGATCACATTCGATCTTAGGCCATCTGAGCCCGTACCCACATACATCACATCAGGTTGTTCTTGATACACTGCAATGGCTCCAATTGATGGGGTTGAGAAGTAACCATCAGATATGTTTTCCCAGCTAATGCCATAATCTTCTGTTTTCCAGACACCACCTCCGGTTGCGCCCATATAAAAGGTCGATGGACGCTTTTCAACACCCATCACAGCGGTCACACGTCCACCTCTTAGCGGACCTACATTTCTGAAATCATAACTATTGACGATCTGCTGGACATCTTGTCCTTGAACCAGGAAGGCCAGGGAAAAGATAGCAATTGATAAGAATGCTTTTTTCAAGATAGAATACTTTTAGTTCGAGCTTGGAATTTAGCACAATTGAGATGAAATCTGTCCAACTGTTTTGATAAATGGAAGGACTTTAATGTGAAAGTTTACCTGCTACAAAGCCAGTAGACCAAGCGGCTTGAAAATTAAACCCTCCTGTAACCCCGTCAACATCCAATACTTCTCCTGTAAAGTAAAGATTTGGCACTACCCTGCTCTCCATCGTTTTCATATTGACAGATGATAGACTCACCCCACCACAGGTCACGAACTCTTCTTTGAAAGTGGTCTTACCGCTGACCTGATATTGATCGTTTGTCAGTACATTGATCAATCGATTCTTTTCTTTTTTGGAAAGCTCAAACCAAGGCTTTTCAACATCAACTTCTGCTTTATCCAGGAAAAAGAGCCAAAGCCGTTCTGGTAGATCAAACGGATTCTTATTCTTGATCATTCGTTTACCCAGTTTTTCGACATGCTGATTGAATGCAATGCGAAAATCATGTTCAGCAACACCACCCAGCCAGTTTACTTGAATTTGAAATTGATAGTTGCGTTCAGCTAGCTCTCTCGCACCCCAAGCAGATGTTTTTAACACAGCAGGCCCACTCATTCCCCAGTGCGTGATCAATAAAGGGCCATCCTGTACGAGTTTCGCTCCCAGCACTTTTACCTGAGCATTGTTGACACTCAAACCCATCAACTGTTTAACGGACTCTTTAGGCATATTGAAGGTGAATAAAGAAGGCACAGGACTTTCGATGTCATGCCCCAGGGACTCAAGCCATGCCAAACCAGTCAGTTTTGGACTACCTCCGGATGCGATGATCACATGCGAAAAAACCTCTTTTTGACCATTAATGGTGAGTTCTAAGTCATTCGAAGTATTGATCTCTGAAACATCGTGTTTCATTTTGATGCGAATACCGAGTGCCTTACACCTATTTATCAAAGCATCTACAATAGTTTGTGAGTTGTCTGAAATCGGGAAAACGCGATTGTCTTCCTCGGTTTTTAATTGCACACCACAGGATTCAAACCAATTGAATGTGTCTTGGGTACTGAATTCATTAAAAACGGATCTCAACTTTTTTCCACCCCGAGGATAATATTTCACCAATTCATGATTCTCGAAGCAGGCATGCGTCACATTGCAGCGCCCACCTCCAGAGACTTTAACTTTAGAAAGTACCTTTGAGGACTTCTCGTATAAAATAACCTCGGCATCCGGGTGATGCACTTTGGCTGAACAGGCGGCAAAGAAACCTGCCGCACCACCACCGACTACTGCTACTCTCATCTTGTTCATGCTTCTTGCTGAGGTTATGTATTGAACCTGTATTGAATTTAACCGTAGGTTAAAGAAAACTTTTTAAAACAGCATTATGAAAACACTATCAAAAACTCTCGCGGCATCAGTGCTACTCATTTTTTCATCAGCTAGTCTGATTTTTAGTACCGATGCCCCTCAACATTAGATGCCAAAGCGGCGATCATTGCAGACTGGGAGCGAGCCAAGGCCTATTCGCTAGAATATTTAGAAGCCATGCCTGCAGAGGCCTATAGTTACAAACCTAATGATGACGTTCGTTCTTTTGAACAGCAATTCTTACACATCGCACAGGGAAATATTGGCTTGGTCGCCAATGCTACTGATGCTGAACGGATTTATACCGATGTACAGGTATTCGACAATGAAGAATCTTTTAAGGGAAAGGAAAACGTAGTTAGGATCACAACGGAAGTGTACGATTGGGCTATTGATGCCGTGAAGAATTGGGATATGGCCAATGCCGATAAAGTGGTTGGGCCTAATCCGAATTTCAGTTTGCCTCGATCAGAATGGTTGAAGAAAGCCTTTGAGCATCAGACGCATCACAGAGGACAAACCACGATCTATCTAAGGATGAAAGGGATCGCTTCTCCGCCAGAAAAACTATTTTAATTGATTAATGGCCAGTTTACTGGCCTTTTTTATTTGTTGATTTCAAGACTAACATGAGCATAAGAAACTGTCCTCCTCTTGAGGAGGTATCGTGGTACGAGACGG
>CBFHYE010000063.1:0-6997 GCA_965659985.1 Roseivirga sp.
ATTTTCTCAAAATGATTCTCCAATTCCTTCCACTCTGGGGTTTGGGTAGGATCGATCTTTTTCAGCATGGTTGGTTCTTTAGATGGACTAATTTAGCGGTTTTAAATCCTTAAATTAAGTTTTGAATAAACACAATGTATGCAATCGATTGGTAAAAACGGGGAGGACCAGGCTGTACAGTTTTTAGTGGACAATGGCTATTCGGTTCTCAAAAGGAATTTTAGATATAAAAGGTCTGAGATCGATATCATTTGTAAAAAGGATGAACTTCTCGTTTTTATAGAAGTGAAAACTAGGAGTTCGCTTTCTTTTGGGCCTCCCGAAAGCTTCGTGTCAGAAAATCAGCAGGCTTCAATTGTGCGGGGTGCGGAAGCTTATATGGAAGCAGAGGCATGGGAAGGTGAGCTGAGATTTGACGTGATCAGTATTTTAAAAGGAGATAGAGGCTTGGAAATAGAGCACTTCAAAGATGCCTTTTATTGACTCAGCCGTTCAGATTCATATAAAACTTGAGCATTCACTGTCCATTCTTTTCGAATGTATGGTTCAAAGTCTTTCATATAGAATTGAGGACGGAATTGAATCTCACGCTTTACTGCGGTGATAGAGGCATTATGAAACTCTTCCCAAACACCTACTTTTTGGTCGTAAAAGTATTGTCCACGAACAGCGATCTTCCCATTTTCAAAAAAGCGATAATAAGTGCCTTCTTTCTTACCGTACCTCATCGGTATGACTTCCTTGATCTTCTTTTTAGTGGCTTCATCATAAAATGTGATCTCTGAATCACGAAACCAACCCATGTGGTAATGGATCTTGTCCGCTAAGGTTGAATCTCTATTCTGTTCCATCCAGATCTCATGTTTCATGCCATGAAAGAACATGCCTTTCTCCACGATCACCTCATTGACCTCTTTCGTATAAGGGCCATGCAATACGTTTTCTAGAACCTGTCCCTTACCCACAACCTTTACAATTCGACCGCCTTTTTGATCATGGTAGTGAATTTCTCGAACATAATTATCCACTTGAACGGGCTCTCTCAACACATTGAATAATTCATAAGAACTTGACGATGGTGTGGTATACCTCTTTCTTGTTTGCTCTCCGTAATAGTAATTCTTCTTTTGTTTGAGGTCAACATCTTCAAGCGTGTCTGTTTCCTCTTCCTCGTAAGAAATATCAGGGGCATCTTCATCTCTTTCTTGCTGATTGAGCCCCATAAAGTCGGGGACGCTCGCACAGGCAGAAACAAAAATGATAAGGAAGAATAACTGCAGACGCTTCATTATGCGAATTTAACGATAGTTCGAGAATTGTATTTTTTATTTCATGCAAATTTCAGCGTAACAAAAGTTACGTCTGTTTCCGCCTTAGTTCCCGTATTTCGTGAAAAAAAAGATGGAGTCAACTATGGATAACAACGTAACACAAATGCCAAGAATTGGTGATCTAGCCCCAGATTTTGAGGCAGTCACGACAAAAGGCGTAATCAAATTTTCTGATTTTGCAAAAGATAAATGGGTAGTGATGTTTTCACATCCTGCTGATTTTACACCTGTGTGTACCACAGAGATGAGTGGTTTTGCCACCCGCAAGGATGAATTTACTGCATTGAACACGGAGTTGATCGGATTGAGCATTGATAGTATTCATGCGCACTTAGGTTGGGTAGATAATGTCAGGAAGAATACTGGTGTGTATTTTGACTTTCCGATTATTGCAGACCTCGATATGAAAGTATCGAAGCTATACGGTATGCTTCAACCTAATGAAAGCGAAACTGCAGCGGTTCGTGCAGTATTCTTTATTGATCCTGCGAAAAAAGTAAGGTTAGTCATGTACTATCCATTGAATGTGGGTCGAAATATGGATGAGATCTTGAGGGCTTTGGAAGCGCTTCAGACATCAGATAAATTCAAAGTGGCTATGCCGTTGGATTGGAAGAAAGGAGATAAGGTTATTGTTCCTCCGCCAAAGACTTTGGAAGAAATGGAAGAAAGGTTAGCCGATGATTCGATTGAAAGAGTTGATTTTTATCTGGCCAAAAAAGAGTTATAGAATAGACAATTAGAGTATAGGAAGAGAGAAGGTCCTTGGTCTTCTCTTTTTCATAAAGAAGAAATTATGTTTGGAATATTTACAAATTCAAAGGAATACGATAATATCGATGCAGTACAATGCGCAACAATGATGGAGAATGAATCGCCTGTGTTGTTAGATATTCGATCGCCAGAAGAAAAGGCCGATGGTGACATCCCTGGGAGTCAATTGATCAATCTGTTCGATCCATCCTTCGCCCAAAAGATAGACGCCTTAGATAGAGATAAAACGTATATCGTTTTTTGCAGAAGTGGTAACAGAAGTAAATCGGCTTGTTCACTTATGGCAAAGAAAGGTTTTGAAAAACTGTACAACCTAAAAGGTGGTATTTTTGGCTGGAACCAATATCAGGCCCAGTTGAAAAACGCTTAAATTGAATTTATGAAATCACAATTGCGATTTGCCATTTTGCTGTGTCTTACACTGGGTTTAGCCCCATTTTTCCCCGAGCCCCACATTTGGGGTAAGATCAAGTGGTTAGCTGGTGGTGGAGTAGGTATGGAGGCTATGGATTACTTTGATGTACTGTTGCATGGTAGCCCATGGTTATTTCTAGTGTTTGTTCTTTTTAAAAGTATTACGAGCAAAACGAAACAGGCCACAAATGGTCAATGAGAATTTCCGCAAAATTCAGTACATATAAAAAAAGGCTCATCTTCTGATGGGCCTTTTCTTTTACTGATTTTCGCTTGATTTTGACTCGAGCAGCTATTTCTTTAATTATCCTTAAGTTCTTTGGCTACGGCATCATAATTTTTCTGAGATAGGACCTCTGTCCAAACCGTTTCACCGCTGTATATGGCCAGGTAGGTTACATCGTTTTCTTTTGAAGAAGCATGCCAGTGTTCTGTGTCCGGTTGGCACTTGATCACATCTCCAACTTTCATCTTTAAAGGTGCCTTTCCTCTTTCCTGATAATAACCGAGTCCATCGACAACGATCAGTACTTGGGGTGAAGTATGTTTATGCCAGTCGAGCGTTGAGTTTGCTTTAAACGTAGCTTTGGTGATATTATAATTAAGATCACCCTCGGCTCTGAGTAAACTATTTAGCCAAGCTTCCCCGATGTAGTGCGTGTTTGGTGCTTTATTTCCTTCTTCCAGATATGATTTGACTTCATAGCTCGATGATTGAGCAAAGGTGTAGATAGGTAGGATGATAAATATCGCAAGTGCTAGTTTTCTCATGAGATTTAATTTTGAATCAATTTAAACGAAAAAAGGTCAGCATTTCTGCTGACCTCTGATTTATAATCTGATTATTAGTTTTTTGTTTTATATCCAATTATTTCCTGGGTGTCTCTTAACATGGGTTTGAGTGCCTTCTTTCCCGCAGTTGTTTTAAAATACTTTTCCCTTGTACGGGCATCTGGTTCCACTAAGTAGTTTTCACACAATATAAATCTTAAGGGTCTTCTTGGGGTTTTGCTTTTCGTCTCACTTTTTGTTATCGCTGATGAGTCGCTTTACAATTGTTCACAGCAAAATGCATAACCTCTCTGGGTGGTTTCGAGATTTTTAATTTACAATTGATTTCTATCAATAATTATCTCCTTAATGTAGGTGTTATTGTTTGGGCCTCCTCCGCCTTTAAGAAATATAAAATGTATTTTGTCCTCATGAATAAAAGGTCGACAAAATCCATAACCCATAACATCTTCCTCATAGAAATTTATCCCTAAATCTTTTGGCTCAAAATTTCCATTCCCATCATTGAACCACATTAACTTATCTAAATTTACTCTACCGTGCCCCCCATTATTGACAACCTCAGTAAAGACATCAGATTCTCCTGAGTAAAAACTGTGATAATTATATAATAAATCTAAGTCCCCATCATAGTCTAGATCTTCTAATATAAAGCCCGAAGTTGTAATTTTACCAGCTAAATCAAAGTGCTTGTGAAAATCAAATTTGTTGTTCCCAGTGCCCTTCCATATTTCAATAGCTCCCGATGTGGCTGTTTCTAGAAAAAAAATGAAATCGTTGATCCCATCGTTATTTATATCTGCAATTTTCATCTCTGGGCAACCCATGTCATTATCTGAAAATCCATTTACTGGTCCTTCAAGGTAAACTATTTCATAGTTGTTTGAAGATTCGTTAAGCTCATATGCTGCCACACTAAAGTTCGTGACCCCATTTTGGTCGTTGCCACCATATCGAGCCACCAAAACTTCATTTTCTCCATCATTGTCAAAATCTCCAATCTCAGCAGTTCCTGCTTGTAATTGGCCTGTGCTTGGCTCAATAAAGTTTGAAATTCTTTGAAAGCTATTCGTCTCATTTAACCAAGCACTGTAAGTGAAATCATAATCCGCTAGCTCAACGTCCCAAGAGGCGGCAGCTAAATCATTTAAACCATCTCCATTAATATCACCTACGCTTAGAGAATGATACTTAGCTTTGTCTTCAGAGACTTTACTGAATACCACATTTTCCTCAGATAGTTCTGCTTTCCAAACATAGTTGCCCGGCCATGGTTCATTCGAAAGCTCTTGGCCAAAGTCTGAGATAATTAGGTCTTTGTTTGAGTTAAGAATTTCAACTGACCTTGGTGCGCCTGATCCAATATCGTGACTGCCAACAAATTCCCATTCTGATGCATTGCGTTTTTTTCTAAAATGTGCATAGGGGACATTAGGGTAGCGAAAAAAGAGTGTTCCTCCAACAAGTAAATGTTGATAGTCTCCCTTTACCACAGATATTGTGCCGTTGAGTGCTCCATTCAAACCTGTCACTTTATCTTCAGTAGACAGATCCCCTAAGTCGAAATCAAGCTCCGTGGTAAACGAAGTGTAAAACTCAGGAGGAGCATCAGGAGTAAAGTTTGCAGTTAAATCAACATCGGAGTTAATCAAGAGATCTCGTGGATTATCAGAATTGTCATCGGACCACATTTGAAATTCGTAACCTGTATTGGCTGTTGCACTAATGGTTAAAGAAGTTCCTTTTTCATATTCACCTCCGTTTGTATTTACGGTTCCACCCTCACTTGCTGTTATAGAAACGGTATATTTAATAGTTTCACTAGGTGTGACATCAGGTTCCTCTTTAGCACAAGAAAAGAGTATTAAAAACAAGAAAAGAGGCAATCGATTCATAAATATTGGATTTGTCCCAAAATAAAAAAAATTCCGATTACATCTTCATGAAATTCGATTTTGAGAGTTGCAAACATATTTTCAATCGAAGGATTAAATCTATCATGGAGGCAATTCATGTATTTTAAAGAGGGGACAAAATAAAAAAGAAGTCATTTTTGACCTCTTTTTTACAATGGCTCCCCAAATCTGTCAGGTTGTACAACACAAGTAAATCCATTAATGAATTAAGTGATGCTTTAATTTACCCACATTAACGATTCGTAAATAACTCTCTTGTCAAACCCATTGGGTAGATAATCGCTCATCTTTGATTTAGCCAATATGGCAGCGTACGTACTGTTATTTTCGGGTTGATAACGAAGAGCATTCATTGCATCAGCAAGATTTTCAAATCCATCTCGGGTCATCGCGGTACTTCCTGCTTGATCTCCACTGGGATAAATCTTTGTTGCAATGCCCCAGTTTTTTTGTGTCGTTCTATTTTTCTTCATGTTATCCTCAAACCAAGGCTTCCACAATTCAAGGTTTTCTGTCACGAAACCTTCAAGATCATTTGGTGATGCATGGTTGTGTATAACGTATTTCATATCTCCAACAATTTCCCCTTCTAATTGATGATAGTCAACCTTAAGAATCGTCTTAATCGCGTTGGTATCAATGTCTTCGAAATTCATGCCAATAACCTCAGGGTTCCAAATTGAAGATCCATTTGTTAATTGATTAAGATCCTTGTAAAGATTCACAAATACATATCTGTGAACTCCCGGCACAGAAACTTCTTTGAGCATGCCCCATGCAATCATTTTTCCTTCTTCGATTCCTTTTTTAGCGATCTGTGACCAATAATCTTTTTCAAGTCTTTCAAATCGTGATTGGTTGTCGTTTGAAACCTCCACGTACATTAAGGTTGCAACCTGCCCGATGGAAAGGTTTGACCAAACTAAAGTGATGATAATTAAGAAATGTTTCATTGTATAATTGAATTAAGTTGTTTCTATCAAGGTACAATAAATTGTTTTAGGTCCTTACAATTAATTGATTATCAACACAATTGAACCTGGATTTTGAGGGGAAAGCGAGTATGCACTGTATTGATAGTATTAGGTTGATAGAAATATTTCAAAAAATAGGCTACTCTATAATAGCAGAACATTTTTATCATTTTACTTACTCCCCGTTTTGAAAGAAACTGCAGCACTATTCTAAGATTTGATGGGTCATTTTTAAGCGGTAGGTTCTATTCAAAGAAATCAATAGCTACGTATTTGGCAGAATCTCAAGTGAAGTTAGAAATGAATAGCTTCAGGACGGAAGTAAATAAAATACTACTTACCCCCCCCAGCTGTCTTCTTCAATTAAAGCACATATAGTGAATAATAATTAAAAAGCACATCACACCGAAAACGAATAACTCGATGAATATATTTTTGAAAAAAGGCAGCACAAATCAAAATCAATAATTAAAATTATATGTTGGTGTATTGAGTCTATTGATTGGAGAGTGCTTAACTACATCGAAATTGTTGTATAATTAGCAATTATTATTGGCTCAACTACATAACTCAAAAGACCTCAACTTTAATACTTTTGATCAAACACTGTTTTCATGAAAAATCTGCTGGTTCTATTTATTTTGATCCCCTACGTAATGTATTCTCAGGATGCATTAACCAATAATAGTATTTATGAAGCTGTTGATCAGTGGATAGCAAATCCTAACCAAGCTCAATTTACTGACGCCGATAATAACCCTTATTATGGGCATATTTCAGACTGGGATGTTTCACA
>CBFHYE010000064.1:0-3842 GCA_965659985.1 Roseivirga sp.
CTCGATGGCTTACAGAATATATTGCCTTATGGCGTGGGAAGTGACCTGCAAATGAAGCAGAGTAATTTGGTCGATGCCTACAAACGTAATGAATTAGACAGTGCCTCTGGGCTTGGTATTTATGCTTTGAGTGCGATTATCGTTGACCGTGCTGAGCCAAGTGAAGCTTTAAAGGCCAATGTGGTTTGGCAAAAAGGTTTAGAAAGTCCTACCTATTTGGTCTCTTCCAAGCAAGTTCCTGCCTTTAAAGCTGGCGAGGTGGTTTCTCAAGAAACAGATGTCAAGGCTGAAAAAGGCGCGTATTTGGTAGAGTCGAACTTTACCCTGACTAAAAGAGATGCAACGCATTGGTTGATCGCTACAGATGTCAACAAAAACCATCCCTTTGTGGCCAACCTGATCGCTGACATTACAAATGACGGTATTGAGCAGCGTATTGATGCCGATATCGCAGTCGGCACACAAGAATTGATCAAATTGACTGCCTCAGCAGATGGTTTGCAGCAATCAGCGGATCAATTAAAAGATGTTCGCCATTTCGCTAATGTCATGTTCAACATCATGCGTGGTGGTGTTTTCGATCATAATTACCAGATCGAGAAATGGGACTTATTGAAATACCTCGAAATCGCCAACAAGAACGTCTATGCTGCTCACAAATCAGCTGTAGATGCCCTAGACGAGCTGCTTAGTCTTGCGGACCTGGAACAGTTAGCTACAAAAGCAAATGACAGTTCATTGACAAGGTTATTGAGTGAATATCTCCCACTCAAATTCAGTCGTAGACATGGAGATCCCAGTAGACCATGGAACAAATTTTCGATCAACACGAGAAATGAAGATACTGGAGAAAAAATTCTGGACTATCAGGGCAATTGGCGAGACATCTTCCAGAACTGGGAAGCCTTAGCTTTCGCCTACCCCGACTTTATGGAAGGCATGATCTTCCGATTCCTGAATGCGAGTACATTTGATGGTTACAATCCTTACCGTGTGATGAAGCATGGTTTTGATTGGGAAACCATTGAGCCGGATGACCCTTGGAGTTATATTGGCTATTGGGGTGATCACCAGATCATCTATCTTTTAAAATACCTAGAGTTTATTGAAGATCATCGTCCGGGACGACTGCATGAACTTTTTGCGCAAGAAACCTTTACGTATGCTGCAGTCCCTTATCGCATAAAGGACTATGCCGATATCTTGAAAAACCCAAAAGACACGATCATTTTCGATCATGATTGGGATGCTAATATTAGAGCAAAAAGGGATGAATTAGGCTCTGATGGTGCCATGTTACACACATCAGGTCAAGTTTACCACGTGAATTTCATCGAGAAGATACTGGCCACTACTTTGGCAAAGATCACCAATTTGATTCCGGATGCAGGTATTTGGATGAATACCCAAAGACCAGAATGGAATGATGCCAACAATGCCTTGGTTGGAAATGGTGTGAGCATGGTTACATTATATTACCTAAGACGCTTCTTGGCCTTTTTCAATGATTTATTGGATGGGTTAGCTAATGAAGAATATCAGATTTCAATAGAGCTTCATCAATGTTTTGAAGCTGTCAATAAGGCCTTAACTCAACATGAGACTAAACTTAGCGCTGGCTTCTCAGACCAAGACAGAAAAGACTTGATGGATGATTTAGGCCACGCCGCCTCGGCATTTAGAAACAAGGTGTATAATGAAGGTTTTTCAGGGCAAAAAGCTTCACTAGACCTTAAATCACTAGATGATTTCCATCGAGTAAGCAATGCCTATCTAGAGAAATCGATCGATAATAATCAAAGGACAGATAAACTCTATCATGCTTACAATATCATTGACATTAATAAGGATAGGGTTAGCGTAGATTATCTGGATGAAATGCTTGAAGGACAAGTTGCAGTTTTAAGCTCCGGTTATCTTTCTTCTGACAAAGTAGTTGAGCTACTGGATGCCATGAGAAAGAGTAAGCTCTACCGTGAAGATCAAAACAGCTACATTTTATACCCAAATAAAGCATTAAAAGGCTTCCTCGAGAGAAATCAAGTTCCAGAAAAGGAAGTTAAAAGATCAGACTTATTGCAAAAGCTAGTCGCGCATCATGAAGTTACGGTCATTGAAAAAGATGTTGCAGGGGTTTACCACTTCCATGGAGAGATCAGAAATAGGTTTGAATTAGATCATGCATTAAACAAGCTAGATCAAGACCAGTATGGTACATTGGTAGCTGAAGACAGAGAGTTGATTCAGGAGATCTATGAGTCAGTTTTCAATCATAAAACCTTCACTGGCCGATCAGGCACATTCTATGGCTATGAAGGTCTTGGTTCCATTTATTGGCATATGGTTTCAAAACTATTGCTTGCCGTAGAAGAATGTGCGTTAAAAGCCGCTAGTACGGAGAGCAAAGAAACTTCAGCATTGAAAGAGCATGTCAAAGAGGTTTTTGAAGGCATAGGTGTTCATAAGGCACCGGCAGTTTATGGCGCTTTCCCTATCGACCCTTATTCACATACACCTTATTACAAAGGTGCACAACAACCGGGTATGACAGGTCAGGTGAAGGAAGATGTGATCAGCCGAGTATTAGAATTGGGTGTGAATGTGAACGATGGAAAAGTGAGCTTCGCCCCTGCCATTTTGGATAAAGGTGAATTCCTTAAAGAGCCATCGACTTTCGAGTACGTAGACCTTAATGGTGAATTCAAAACCATAGCATTACCATCGAATGCATTGGCCTTCACTTATTGTCAGGTACCTATTGTTTATCAATTGGAAAATGATAACGTTATTGAGGTCAGCTTGAAATCGGGTGAAAAGCAAAGAATTGAAGGAAGCTCCCTGAATTCGGAATTGAGTCAAACCCTATTTTCAAGAACTGGTGAGATAGTAGAGGTCAAGGTGACACTAAAGTTGTAAACCTCTTTTGATTCAAATCCCTCAGCTTACAGATCTTTTTCTGATTTAAAAGACGCGAGAAGAACTGGAGGACTTCAATCCAAAACTATTAGCCTATCTTCCAAACTATGGAATTGATCATCCTATATGTGCTCTTGTTTGCTGTTGTTTTTGCAATGGCGCTCACTCTTTTCTTAAAGCTCAATCCACAATTTGGAGGCCAACCAGACGAGGCGGAATTAGCAAAGCTTTCAAAATCTCCACAATGGAATGGAAAGATATTTGAGAACCAGATTGAAACTAAAATGGACATGAGTGCCAGTAATATTCCTGGTTTACTCTGGAAGCAGTTATTCGATAGAAAAGGTCGTAGCCCTGAACTGCCGCTTCCTATTATCGACTTCGATCAAGCTACCTGGACAGCCAATGCAGAGCCTAAATTCATTTGGTATGGCCATTCTGTGATCTTGCTCCAGCTAAATGGTAAAAACATACTGATCGATCCAATGCTAGGCCCAAATGCAGCCCCTGTCGCCCCTTTCAAGGTCAAACGATTTTCTGAGAACACCTTGGCGATCATAGATCAATTGCCTGATCTAGATGCCATTTTAATTTCGCATGACCATTATGATCACCTCGATCTGGCCAGTATTAAAAAGCTAAAAACAAAAACCCACAAATGGATCGTGGCCCTCGGGGTCAAAAGGCATCTCGTAAGGTGGGGAATTCCTGAATCAACCATAAAAGAGCTTGACTGGTGGGATGAAGCAATGATTGAAGAAATAGCATTGACCTATACACCCAGCAGACACTTCTCTGGCAGGGGCTTGAGTGATCGCACCAAGTCACTTTGGGGAGGTTTTGCCTTTTTAACCGACAACTATAAAGTCTATTGGAGCGGAGATGGTGGTGAAGGTCCACACTTCAAAGAGATCGGTGAAAAACTC
>CBFHYE010000065.1:0-4644 GCA_965659985.1 Roseivirga sp.
TAAGGAGGAATTTCAATTTTAGATTTGCATCGTCTAGCAAATCGGAGTGCAATATTAGTAGTTGTGTTCGGATATTACAATACCTTTTTCTAAAAAAATTATGAATTATAAAAAGTAAACCACAATGTAGATCAGTGCGAAAACAGTTAGGAATATCAAACCGCTGATCGCCAATATTTTAAGCCATTGGGGCGGTTTGTCTTCTGCCTTAATTTGTTTCCCCATAATGACCTTATAATTGATCCAGGCAATTACGGGGGCAACAATGAATGAGAATGTGGTGGCTAGGTCCACGAGGTCTTTCAGATTGGCTGCTAGCTGCCATATGAAAATGAAAGCACCAACAGAGACAACAAGCATCGCCCAACGGTATAACTTTGTTTTGTTGGCATTCTCTTTAAATAGTAATCGAACAGTTTCACCCATGGCTCTTCCGTAGCCATCTACAACGGTGATGGTGGTGCTGAACATGGTAGAAAAAGCAGCTACGGCAATAACCGGATAAGCCCAATTCCCAAGCGCATTTGTATATAGGCTGACCACTTGGTCAGAAAAAACGGTGCTATTGCTAGAGAGTTCTTCTCCAGAGCCATACATCACGAAAGCACCGAGTGTTAAAAAGCAAATTGCCAAAACAGCAGTGATGATGTAGCCAAAATTGAAATCAAAAAGAATTGCCCTCATGTTCCGTTGACCTCCCGATTGTTTCATTTTTTCAACTGCCCAAATGCTATTCCAGGTCGAAAGGTCCACTGCTGTTGGCATCCAGCCCATCAGTGCTATTAAAAAGATGATACCACTTCTGTCAAAGGCCTCCTTAGGAATAAAGTTGGCCACTGGTTCAATTCGACCTTTTACTAATACACCAAAAAATGCGATCAAGGTACTGATGAGGAGTACCGCGCCAATCACTTTCAATAAATTGTCGAGGAGATTGAATTTACCAACGGCTAAGAGTATTGTACAGAAGGCAAGGATAATACCTGATAAAACCGCGCCATCTACGGTTAAGCCCAAGAGGTTGTTGAGCATTCCTGCGGTGACAAAGGTCACCGCTGCAGTTACTGTGAACATTGCGACCAAGCTTATGAGGAAATAGAGCCAAATAGCCCATTTTCCCTGTTCTTTATATCCTTCAAGCAAGTGTTTGCCTGTTGCACCTGCGAACCTACTTCCAAATTCGAAGAAGGGATACTTAAAAAGATTGGCTAGAATGATAAAGGCGACTAGGGCAAAACCATAGTCTGCGCCAGCCCTTGTCGATTGGACCAAATGGGAAACCCCAATGCATGTACTGGCAAAAAGAATCCCAGGCCCGAAAGCCTTCCAAAGGTTTTTGTTCTCTGTTTTCATAGCTACAATCCGACCAAATTAGAGAAAGCCAATCGATTTGCCCAGTCATTTTTTATTGCTGTTAACGCCATAATGACAGTCAATTGATCATTTTTTTGAAAAAACAAGACATAATGACCTGAAAATAGGCTTGGTACAGTTTTCACTAATTGAAATGCAAATGATTTTGAAAACTAAAAATTTTAAAGATATGAGCTTAGTAAAGAGAAATTCAGACTGGTTGTTCCCAACTAAAGTTGACAACGTTTTTGACCGTTTCTTCAATGATGCTTTCCAAGAAAGCAGCACGACTTTTAACCCAAGAGTTGACATTGCAGAGACCGAAAAAGGATTTGAAATCGAATTGGCTGTTCCAGGCTTTGATAAAAAGAGCTTCGACATTGATTTAAATGATGGGCTTTTGACCATTTCAGGAGAAAGAAAATTCGAGCAAAAAGAGAAAGAGAAGAACTTTTATTCCATTCAAACTGAGTATGGTTCATTCAAGAAATCGTTCCAGCTACCAGAAAATGTAGTCGCAGAAAAAATTGATGCGAGCTATACCAATGGGATTCTCTCAATTTTTGTCCCTAAGGATGAATCGAAAAAGCTGGTTTCAAAGATTACTGTGAAGTAAGCATAGTGTTGTTGAGGTTGAAAGAGGGTCGCATTGCGGCCCTTTTTTGTTAATACTAGTTAAGATTGATTCACATAAATCATTAAATTAAACTCTCTGCTTCCACAGCCGTTTACAGTTTCAACATTAATTAGGTTGCTATATGATCAGTAAAAGACAGTTTTATGTGGGTTTGATCGCCTCATCATTGATAGGTGGATTGATTGTGTTGTTGGGTGTGTCCCTTTTAAGGACTGATAATATTGAGCCAACATTTGTAAATTCATCGCAGCCAGTGACTACGGCATTCGACAACATTGACCGTTCGGAAAAGGCTTATATCGTTCCCGAAGGGATCAATTTCGTGAAGGCTTCGCGAGCAATCGTGCCCGCCGTGGTGCATATCACCAATCGTTCACAAGTGAAAAACCGATCTAAAAGGTGGTCAAGAATTTTTGGTGAGCGCAGGATGCGACAATCAACAGGTTCTGGTGTGTTGATCTCTCAGGATGGTTATATAGCAACGAATTACCATGTGGTAGAAGATGCAGATGAATTAGAAGTCAGACTAGATGATAATCGAAGGGTTGAAGCTCAGCTTGTTGGGGTTGATCCCGATACAGACCTTGCTTTGATCAAGATAGATGCAAGAGGAGAATTGCCTTTTGTAGACTTTGGTGATTCTGATCAATTAGAGATCGGAGAGTGGGTTTTGGCTGTAGGCAATCCATTTGATTTGAATAACACAGTAACAGCGGGAATCATTTCTGCCAAAGCGCGTAATATAAACTTGATCAGCGGTAGGCAAAACCAATATGGTATTGAGTCCTTCATACAAACTGATGCCGTTGTCAATCGTGGGAATAGCGGGGGGGCTTTGGTGAACTTAGATGGAGAGCTAATCGGTATCAACACTGCGATCGCAACGAATACCGGTTCTTTCAATGGCTATTCATTTGCTGTGCCTTCAATTCTTGTGAAAAAAGTCATGGACGATCTACTGGAGTTTGGAGAAGTTCAAAGAGGTCTTCTTGGTGTTCAGATCAGAGATGCAGATGGTAGGTTTACCGATGAACTGAGTGGTGTATACATCAGTAGTGTAAGTCCAGGCGGTGCAGCTTCGGCCGCTGGTTTGGAAAGCGAAGATGTGATCGTTGGGATCGATGATCGAGACATTAGAACCACCAGTGAATTGCAAGAATTTGTTGCTAGAAAGCGACCGGGAGATTTGATTCAAGTGAAATTCAAAAGAGACGGTGAAGTATCTGTAGTGGACCTGACTCTGATGGAGAAGCAGAATTACGTTGCTGCCGTACCCGAGGAGGTAACACTCACCTATGAGATCGAAGGCGCCATTTTCACAGAGGTCTCTAATGATACAAAAGAGCGCCTGCGTATTGAAGGTGGGGTGCAAATGAGTAAACTTGGCGAAGGTGCCTGGAAGGAAGCGGGAATAGAAGAAGGCTTTGTGATCACCAAAGTGGGGGATGAGGATATTGACAATTTAGAGGAGCTCCAACAAATTCTTGATGCCAAGAAACGTGATTTTTATGTCATGGGAAAGTATCCCAATGGTGATAAAGAATATTTCAAAATAGAATGGTAAACTAAGCCCTCTCCTGATAAAAGAGAGGGCTTTTTTTGTATCTACTGAATTACCATTCCTAGTATTTTGACCTCCGAAAAAATACCCTTACCTATGTGTTTTATAATCACAAGGACTTTTTACTTATGGATATTCAGAACGGATTTGGCATTGCCGAAGCACTTCAGACACTAGGAGTTAAATCAACTAATCATGGGACATCTACCGGGGCCAAAAGTTATGGTGCCGGAAAGGAAATTTCTTCCTCATCACCCGTAGATGGAGAGCTCATTGGCTCAGTTACTGCTACCACTTCAGAAGAGTATGAGCAGGTAATCAATACCGCGCAGAAAGCATTTGCAGAATGGAGAAGTTGGCCAGCACCGAAAAGAGGTGAAGTTGTTCGCCAATTCGGTCAAAAGCTTAGAGATTATAAAGCCGAGCTCGGCAAGTTAGTTTCTTACGAAATGGGTAAATCCTATCAAGAAGGCTTAGGAGAGGTGCAAGAAATGATCGATATCTGTGATTTTGCTGTGGGCCTTTCCCGACAGTTGCATGGACTAACGATCAAGTCAGAGCGTCCAGATCATCATATGCAAGAACAATGGCATCCACTAGGTGTCGTTGGAATCATTTCCGCCTTCAATTTCCCTGTTGCTGTTTGGGCCTGGAATACAGCCATTGCTTGGGTTTGTGGAGATGTTTGTGTGTGGAAACCTTCAGAAAAAACACCTTTGACAGGGATTGCTTGTCAGTACATAGCCAATGAAGTTTTTAAGGCCAATGATGTTCCGGAGGGTGTTTCATGTGTTATCAATGGCAACTATGAAGTTGGTGAAATGATGACCAAAGATGATCGTGTGCCATTGGTGTCAGCTACCGGGTCGATCAGAATGGGTAAGATCGTAGGACAAACAGTAGCCGCTCGATTAGGGAAAAGCATTTTAGAATTGGGTGGTAATAATGCGATTATCGTAACACCTGAAGCTGATTTGAAAATGACTGTAATCGGTGCTGTTTTTGGTGCCGTGGGTACAGCCGGTCAACGTTGTACCTCAACCAGAAGGTTGATCGTTCACGAAGATATTTATGATAAAGTAAAGAATGCTGT
>CBFHYE010000066.1:0-7134 GCA_965659985.1 Roseivirga sp.
TGATATCTATGCCTATTATCCGACAATCGGTGCAGGGCCTCTAGCGATATCTGTTTTGATACTACTTGGTGTTTCTTTTCTAACCATCAACGTACAGATCCAAAAGGTAAGAAAGCTAAATCCTGCCGAAACACTTAGGACAGAGTAATTAAGTAAGACTTCTCCATAGGTAGAAAGAGGTATAGGCCTCCCAGCCCTTGACGGTTTCGAAAAAAGCCTCAATCGCTGGGCGGTCTTTTCTGTCTTTAATAATGCCCAAATTGAAAAGAGCTTGCGTCAATCCGGTGTCTCCATAAGGAATAGCCTCAGGTTGGTGTAAGGTCTTCATTAGGGTATAATTAGCAGACCATTCGCCAATACCCTTCACTTGTGTAAGTAGGCTTTGTCTCGCTTCGAAGCTTTCAAGCAATTCTAGTTTTTCCATACTGATCGATCCTTCAACAAAGGCCTGAGCAATATTCATGAGGTATTTGACTTTGCTCCTCGAGAATTGATTGTTCTCCCTGAATGCATCGCTTATAGAGAGGAGATCTTCAGGTTTAGGAAAATGCCACAACTGCCTGCCCATAAAATCTTGCGCATAACCAAATTCCTGGGTGAGCCTGCTTTTCAGTTTATAGGCAAAATCAAGGTTGATCTGCTGCCCGATAATGGTCCAGCATAGTGATTCGAAAAGATCAGGTACACCAATGATCCTTAATCCTTTATGATCGAGGAGGGGCTTCAGTGATTTATGCTGTTCAAGAATTTGATAAAAGGCACTTAGATCTCTTTGGGTATCAAACCACTTTTGGATGTAATTGAAGATGTGCTTTTTATCAGCCTCATCATCGCAATGGCCTTGAATGTGATCATCTCGAAATATGATTTCACAAGGGAAGAACTTTTCTCCTGAACGCAGTAAACGACTGATCTTGGCACCTTCAAAATGATAAAGGATCTCATCTTGGTTCCTTCCAAGAAAATGAGCGCACTCTTGAAAACTGAAATCTTTGGTAATGGGGATACGCAATCGCATACCCCAAACTAATTATTCAATTAATAAATCCCTTCTCTTTGCTCCATCCATTTCTCATTAGAGATGTAATCGTCATAGGTGCTTAGTTTATCAAGCACGCCTTTCGGACCAAGTTCTAAGATGCGGTTGGCAACAGTATTCGTGAATTCATGGTCATGAGAACTGAATAGTACGGTACCTGGGAAATCTTTTAGTGCATTATTAAAGGCTTGAATTGATTCCAGATCCAAGTGGTTTGTTGGTTCATCAATGATCAAAAGATTGGCTTGTTGAAGCATCATGCGAGAAACCATACAACGTACTTTCTCACCACCAGATAATACGTTAGCTTTTTTGAATACTTCTTCACCCGAGAAGAGCATTTTACCTAAGAAACCTCTGATGTAAACTTCGTCTTTCTCACCCTCGGTATACTGTCTAAGCCAGTCTACTAAGTTGAGGTCAGAATCGAAGAACTTCTCTTTTTCGTTTGGTAGGTAGGCAGTAGTGATCGTTTGGCCAAACTTAAAATCACCCGTTGTTGCTTTCATTTCGCCCATGAGTATTTCATAGAAAGCACTTATGGCTAAACTGTCTTTACTAAGCACAGCGATCTTATCGCCTCGATTAACAAATAAATCCAAGCCTGAAAAAAGTGTCTTTTCAGCGTTACTGTAAGAAAGGTCTTTGACCTCTAAGATCTGATCACCAGCCTGTCTTTCTTGTTGGAAAATGATAGCAGGGTACCTTCTGGTGGAAGGTTGTATGTCATCGACATTGATCTTATCTAAAAGCTTTCTACGGCTAGTCGCTTGCTTAGATTTTGAAGCGTTGGCCGCAAAGCGAGAAATGAACTCTTGAAGTTCTTTTTTCTTTTCTTCTGCCTTTTTGTTGGCTGCAGAACGCTGAGCTAAAGCCAATTGACTTGACTGATACCAGAAAGAATAATTTCCAGTAAACAACCTGATCTGACCAAAATCAATGTCTACAATATTGGTACACACCGTATCTAAAAAGTGCCTATCGTGAGAAACCACGATCACTGTATTCTTGAATTCTAACAAGAAATCTTCTAGCCATGCAATCGTGTTGATGTCCAAGTCGTTCGTAGGCTCATCGAGAATAAGTAGGTCAGGATTACCGAAAAGCGCCTGGGCTAAAAGTACCCTCACTTTTTGGCTACCATTAAGGTCTTTCATTAAGCTGTAATGGAGGTCTTCAGAAATGCCAAGTCCGCTCAATAGAGCAGCGGCATCAGATTCGGCATTCCAACCATCCATCTCAGCAAATTGAGCCTCTAGCTCAGAAGCTTTGATTCCATCTGCTTCAGAGAAGTCGGGCTTCATGTAGATGGCATCTTTTTCTTTCATCAGATCCCATAAGATGGTGTGTCCCATCATAACGGTGTCCAGAACGCTGATCTCATCAAATTCGTAGTGGTTTTGCTTGAGCACAGCCATACGCTTGCCAGGCTCCATGGTCACGGTTCCTGAGTTTGCGTCAACATCACCAGAAAGGATCTTTAAAAAGGTAGATTTGCCGGCACCATTGGCACCAATAACACCATAACAGTTATTTCCTGTGAACTTGATGTTCACTTCATCAAACAATACCCTTTTGCCGTAGGCTAACGAAATATTTTGAACTGAGATCATAAGCTTGAATTCAAGCCGCAAAGGTAGGGTTCTTATCGGTGAAAATGCCAATAGACTTTGGCTTTAATCCATTTTTTCTCTCAATAGGGCGGACATTATTTCTTAACTTTCCACCTTATTCTTAAGAAATGAAGAAATTACTCCTATTCACGCTTTTAATATTCAGCCTGCAAAATGTATATGGGCAAGAAGAACCGGTTTTAACACTGGCCAGTGATCCATGGCCTCCATTTACCAATAATGATGAAAAAGGAGCTTTGGCCTTAGATCTGGTCAAATTTGCACTTAAACGTTCTGGCAGAGATGTAATATTTGAGATCACGCAATTCACTGAAGTGATCGATGGCATTCTGAAGAAAGAATTTGACGGCAGTGCGGCATTATGGAAAAACAAAGAAAGAGAAGAGGTTATGCTCTTTTCAGAACCTTACATGTTCAATCAGATCATATTAGTTGGTCGAGAGGGTGCTGACGTAAGCGCGGATGAGATCACAGACCTTTCGGGGAAGAAGATTGGTGTCGTTGCGGATTATGCTTACGGAGACTTAATGACGCGAACGACTGTTGGGGATGAAGATGAAAAAAACGGAGCCACTTTTGTCACAGGAGCGAGTGATCAAGAAAACCTTCAAAAACTATTGAATAATGAACTAGACTATATTCTTGTGGATGCATTGCTTGTTGAATATGCGAAAAAGCATCAATTGAGTCAGTTGGAGGCAAAGCTTGATTTTGGTTCGAACATTCTATTCTCAAGAGCCCTGCATTTTGCTGTTAGAAAAGATGTGCCACGAGCACAAGAGATCATCGATGGGTTTAACCGAGAGATCAAAGCCATGGCAACGGATGGTAGCTATAGCCGAATTTTGGAATTGACTTGGGTGAAAGCCGATATGGATGGTGATGGCGTTACAGAATATGTTCTTAATGGAGATAAAGCTGGAAGATTAGCGCCAAGTACCGCATATTCTCTGGTGCCTAAGAGCCAATCAGAAATGACGGCTGACAACTACTATATAGATGGGAAAGTGTATAAAGGTTGGGACAGTGTTCCTAATCGGTATAAACAGCCTCAAGTGACTCAGCAGCAATTGGAAACATTCAACTTCTTCTCTATACCGATAGGGAATGGGGGGTAATTATTCAGTGATCATTTTAATGATCTGATCTTCATAGTTTTCAGCGCGCATCAAATCTCCGATTCGCACTGCTTCTTGTTTGTATCTTTGATTGTTCCACAAATCTTGAACAAGGGGGCTTAATCTATCTTCTGTGATCTTGCTCACCTTAATCCCTAAAGGCCCTAGGCCTTTTCTAGCAATGATACGATTCCAAACGAATTGATCTACTATATGAGGCATGATCAAGCTCGCGCAGCGGTATTTTATGGATAGATGCGTTGTGCCTGCGCCACCATGGTGCATTACCGCATATATTTTTGGAAGCAACCAGTCATAAGGGACTTGGCTGATGAAATAGATATTTGATTCATCATAATTTTTGGGCTGAATGAGCCCACCTTCACTGGTATTGATAATCGTTGGAATCCGAAGCTTTTTCAGTACTTCAAGAATAGTTTGAGTCTTTTCTTTAGGGGCCGGATTGGTCATGCTACCAAAGGTGATGAAGAGAATCTTCTGATGCTTTTCTAAAAAACGAACAAGCGCCTCGGGTGCTTTCCAATTTAGCGTTTTGTCTCGCTCTTGATAACCTAATACTTTTCGTTGTGGCGGCCAGTCATTTGGAGATTTAAAGAGCTGAGGACTGATCGTATAAACCACTGCGTTTTCATAAAGTGCTTTTTTAAGGTCTTTTTTCTGAATGTTCGTGATCCCAAGTTTTTTTGCCGTTTTCATCAAGTGAAGATTCAATCCCCATTCTGCTAGGTCATAAGTGAGTTTATTGATGAAGGCCCCGTAGTTCTTCTTGAAAAGTAGTTGAGCACTTGTCTTTGTTCTTTGGATGTAGGGAATGGGGCTGACGTATATCGCTTGGCCAGGATGGTCAACCGACCAAATCATTGCATAAGTCGACTTTGAGCTATAAAGAACTCTATCGGGTTTAACTTGATGGATAAGCTCTTTTTGCAATTGAGCCATATCTATGCTAATCTTTTGGTTGATCTTACCCAGTTGATAAACTGCTCTGGGTTTTTGCCATAGCGCACCCTTGCCTCCCATTACTTCTCTGCCCAAAGGTGAGTTGAGTAGATCGATCAATTCTGGGCCTAAGGAATGAAAATGAATCTGCTTATTCTCGACTAGTTTTTCGAATTGCTCAGGCAATTGAATATGCACTTCATGGCCTCGTGCGATCAAAAGATCTGCAAAGGCAATGAACGGTTCAACATCTCCACGAGAACCAATTGATACCAGTACAAATTTCATAAGCAATAGTAATTTATTGCTTATCAGTAAGTTAAGCTAGGTTTTCTTTAAAAAAGGAGATGGTGCGATCCCATGAGAGCTTTGCTGCCTCTTCGGCATACCTTGGTGTAGTGTTATTATGAAAGCCATGATTCACTTCAGGATACATGTGCATAACATGATCTTTATTATTGGCTTTTAAGGCTTTTTCATAATCTGGCCAACCAGCATTTACCCTTTTATCAAGGCCTGCATATTGAAGCATCAAAGGTGCATTGATCTTAGCTGTGTCTTCAGCGGAAGGTTGAGATCCATAGTATGGCACGGCAGCATTCAAAGTTGAGATTTTAACGGCCATCATATTACTGATCCAGCCACCAAAACAGAAACCGACTACCCCTATATTGCCATCACAATCTGGGTGAGCTTTGAGGTAATCATAGGCAGCGATAAAGTCTTCGAGCATCTCATTGCGATCGCGCTTGCGCTGCATTGTTCGACCTTCGTCATCATTCCCAGGATAACCTCCCAGCGGAGTCAGAGCATCTGGAGCTATGGAGATAAAGCCATCTACGGCACATCTTCTTCCAACATCTTCGATGTAAGGATTTAGTCCGCGGTTTTCATGAACAACGACAATACCCGGTAGCTTGCCTGAAGCGCCATCAGGTTTAGAAAAAAGGCCTTTGATTTCGCCACCACCTTTTGGGGAGTTATACATTACATAATCAGATTGGATGCGTTTGTCATCTGGTTTTACATCCGGATTGGAGTAATCTGGTAAAATGGCACTTAACAAAGAAGGGACTGTGAGTCCTCCAATAGCATAAATAGAGAGCTTCTCGATAAATGACCTGCGATCGAGTTTATTATGCGCGTAATCGTCATAAAGATCAAATACCTCTTGACTGATTTCTTCCTTGTTTAGCTTTTTCATATGTGAAGGTTTTAAGTAATTAACTCAAAAACCTCCACATACTCAATATGAATTAGACAAATGGTCGAATGGGATCAACCAGTACTTTTCAATCCACCGGCCAATGCATTTACAATAAGTAGTTGGTTATGAAGGAGTTTTGAGTCTTTCTGAGGGGCGTTTTTCTCTTTATCTCTAGCAGATCGCCACTTTTTGATTTCTTCTAATTGAAGCTCGTGTAAGGGATTCAATCCTTTGTTTCTCAATTCACTATCGAGCAATTTAGCGAGTCTACGCTCTTCTCTGCGTCCACCCATGATCTCATCACTTAACTCAAGGGCTAATTCGAAATCAGTTAGAATAAGGTCCATGAGCTCATTGGCAATGTTTTGATCCTCAACCATGTTTTTGAATTCAGCCATGATCTCCTTATCAACACTGAGAAGGTTAGTCTCTAGTTGTATCATTAAGTATTTGAAGAAGGACCATTCTTCGGCCAGCTTTTTTAAGGTTTTGAAGTCTTCTGGCTGCTCATCTTTTATGCTTTTTAAAGCAGCACCTAAGCCGAACCATCCTGTAATATTGAAACGCGATTGGTTCCAACTGAAAACCCAAGGAATAGACCTGAGGTCATCCAGTGAGTTCTGCCCCGATCGTCTTGATGGTCGAGATCCGATCTTACTTTCTTCCAATACATCGATAGGAGTAGCCTCTCGATAGAAAGCGATAAAAGAGGGGTGTTCGATCAATGATCGGTATTTGGCCATAGATACTTCAACGGCTCTATCTATAATGCCGAAAGCAAATTCAAACTGATCATCCATTGCCCTACTCATGCTTTGCCTTGTCGAACCAGATTGCTGCATTTCCAGATTATAGGTAGCATTGAGCATGTTGGCATATTGGTTAGCAATAGCTTCACCTTGGATCGTCATTTTGATGTGTCCACTCATAGTTCCAGGAGGCATACTGTGCAAGAATCTATGCACTTTTCCGCCTCCACGGCTGATCGTACCACCACGACCATGGAAATAATCGAGTTCAAAGCCATTGCGTTTCGCGACTTCGGTCAACTTTCTTTCAGATCGATAGATGGTCCATCGACTCGAAAGGATACCACCGTCTTTGTTGCTGTCGCTATAACCAAGCATTACTTCTTGGATCTTGCGATCTGTATGGGCAAAACGTTTTTGGGTAATG
>CBFHYE010000067.1:0-11904 GCA_965659985.1 Roseivirga sp.
AGCGCTGCGATGACGATGACGATCAAAACGATCACTAACCACATCATACCACCTTTTCTCTCCTCTTCATCTTCTTGAGGAGTTTCTTCGGCTATTGGCTCTTCATATGAAGCGGCCTCAGCTGCTGCAACAATCTCTTCTTTTTCTTCTTCGGGAGTCTCAGCCGGTTTGTCTTCTTCTACCACCTCTTCTACGATCTCTTCGATAACATCTTCCTCAATAGGCTCAATTTGATCTACTTGTTCATCCAAAGAAGTCTCTTCGTCTAAAGAGATATCATCTAAACCAAAGTCATCATCAGTTGCCTTAGGCTCTTCCTTTTGAGGAGTCTCAGGTGTCTTTTTTGGTCTTCCGCGCTTCTTAGCGCCAGACCTAGCTTTGCTTTTATTCTCTTCTTCTTTAGAATTGTTGCTTTTCTTTTTAGCAGCCATAAAATGTTAAGGTTCAAAACGTGTACTCAAATTAACAAATTCTGCACACTATACTATAATGAAATTCGGAATTCAGAAAGTGAAGGAGACACCGCCTAATGCTTGAATACCGCGGCTTGGGTAATTCAAATAGCGTTGGTACTCTTTCCCGAAGAGGTTGTTTAGTTTCAAAAATACACCAATCCTTTGATTGATAGCATATCTAGCCCCAAAATTTAGGTCATAAATATCTTCTAATTCTTGAGATTGAGCCGTTTCACCATTCAAACCGATCAATCCGGCCATATAATAAAAATCAACCGTTAAGACCAATCGATCGATCGGATAGATCGTATTGTTGAAATCAATAGTAAAATCTGGTCGATGCCATGCTTCTGCCAAGGTATTCAGACTATAACTATAATAGTTAAAGGTCAAGGCGGATCTGATCAGGTCTTTTTTCACAAAATTCAAAGATGATGAAATATTTAACCGGTCAGTTGTACCGCCATCATATAGGATGTTGAATCGTGTAGAATCAATGATATCATTGGTTATAAAAGTCAAATCGTTGAGTGAGGCGTATGAAGCTTTTACGTCTAGGTTGAGTCCATCGAACAATTGCATGTTGGTTCCTCCATAAAAATCAGACTTCTTCTCTGTATTCCTTAAATCAAAACCTCTGGTCAACCAAGCATTTTCTCTTGCCATAGATTCAAAGGTGTTCATTTCGACATCTCCTTCGAAACCAGCATAAACTCTTATACCTGAATTGATGCGATATCCTCCTTCTATTGCTGGATATATCTTTACACCTCTACCAGAATCACCATCGCCAGCGACATTGAAACCTGCCGATAAGTCAAGCTGATCCTTTTGATAAGTAACCCTAGGCATTAGATTCATGTAATTTCTTGTCTCATCGATCAGATCAGAGCGCTTAGAAAAAGTAGCCAACAAATTGAGTTCTGCTTTCCAGTTCGTGTTGATCTCTAATTCCGCGCCAGTATCGAAATGGAATTTATTCTCTCGTGCGTCATTAATGTCTTTAAAGAAGCCCCAAATGGTGGTGAAATGATAGTCATAAGGCACATCCATTCTTGTTCTTTGTACAGAGAACTTAGCTGAAAACTTGTTGAATACCTGTTCGATATCTTCAGAAGGGATATCTAAAACAGGATTATAACCATAATAATGCGTGTTGAAGCGGTTATAGATCAATGAGCCAGAAATCGCATTTGTACCATCAAAGAATTTTCCGCCTACAACAGCCTCGGTTTGTCCATTACCTGAGTTTTCCGAAGCAACAGGTCCTCGCTGAGATGACATGTGGCGTACATATAAATTGTATAGGAAGTTTTTCGCTCTCTTTGAACCTAAATATGCCTCCAAATAAGGCGTGACATAATTCCCATAACCCAGCTTGACATAGTTGTGCTTTAGCGCCCTTTGGTCTTGCTCAGCATTGAATGGAACAGTGCTGAAAGATGGAGTAAAAGGATTTAAGTTTAAATTAAATGATCTAAACCTATACTGCTGTACATCAGGTATTTCAAGCTTAGGTAATTGTGGTATTTTTTCAAAATTCCTAGTCGCCAAGGGTAATACGATCTGTCGATCTTTGCGGATGACGATCTCAGCTTCTTCCAATTCTTGCGTTTGGGCAAATCCAAATGTGGAGATCACCGATAAAGCGAGTATTATGATGTGCTTTTTCATTGGTTGCCTCCCTTCTTTTGCTGGGTCGTATCGACCTCAATGTTATCTTCTATCAATGACTTATCTGACAAGATTTGAATACTATCTAATTTCAATTCGGCTTCTCGAACGATCTCTTCCAATTCTGAATATTCAATGATGGAATTGACCGTGGCCTCAGCTTGAAAATATTCTTCAAGCGCTAAATAATTATCTGCGATCAGAAGGAAGCTTTTCCCTAGCCAGAGATCATAAGTGCCAAACTTCTCGCTGAAGTCAAATAAGGCATCCAAAGACTGCTGATATTGCTCCTGTTGATAGAATACCTTACCGAGCAAATACTGCGCTTCAGCCCCATAGACATCAGTACTCGTATTGATAGTGGTAAGTAACTCATCTATCGCTGCATCGAAATCTCCTTCTAAATAAGCTGCTTTAGCCAAATAGAGTTGTGCTCTATTGTTTGCGTCAGCAGAGATATTCGACTTATCAAGAATATTTCGAGCGTATATCCTCATTTTATCGTATTCGCTCAACTTGAAATAGGACTCCAGTAATCCTACCCAAGCATCATTTTCTTGTCGTTTGCTTCTAGCAATTCCTTCCAGTTTAGTGTAATAATTTGCGGCTTCTTGATAATCACCTGCATCGAGTTGGAGCTGGCCTATTCGCTGAAAGACCACATCCATATTATCCACTCGATTCTCCCGATCCATTTCAAAATAAAGGGTGAGCGCTTCTGTCCTATTATTCAAACGATAATGAGATTCTGCCCTATAGAACTTGGCTTGGTCTCTTAGGGGACTATCAGGGTAATTTCTCTCATACCCCTCAAAAGCCCCGATTGCTGCTTCGTAGTTCTGGCTGAAGTAAAGGTTCTTGGCAGATTCTAATTCTATATTCTCTAGCGCTTCATTCTCAGGATTGGCCTCCTTGTATCTCGATAAGTATTGATCGAACTCCAAATCTTTATTATTCAACCTCAATGTATTTTGAAGCCCAAGCAAGGCCGAATTGGCTACTTTGCTCGTCACATATTGCTCTATGATGAATTTGTAGTCCTTCTCTGCTTCATCCAATTCATTCAAATTGAAATGAGCCAGTGCCCGACTTTCATAGGCATAAGGAACAAACAAACTCTGGGGAAGTCTTTCAATGATTCTAGTAAAGCCAAAGATAGATGCCCTGAATTCTTTCGATTCTAATTGAATTTGCGCCTTTTTATAGATGGCATCATCATAGTAAATTGAAGAACTATAATCGTTGATCACAACGTCTAGCGCTGCGATGGCATCATCGGACCTTTCTTGAAAATCACGTACAACACCCTTTTGAAAATAGGCATAATCTACATTAGGATTCCCTGAAGCTATGGCTCTATCATAGTAAGCAATTGCTGTGGCATACTCCTTATCGACATAATAACAATCGGCTAGCCTAAGTATCGCATCGTTGTAATTCAATTGATTATCGGCATTTTCAAGCGCATCGACATAACGCTTCAAATAGATACGAGCGTTTTGGTAGTCTCTGGTATTATAATAGGCATAACCCAAACCATAATTGGCTTTGAGGTAATATTCTGAACCCGTATTCCGAGTCTGAAACACTTTTTGATAGGTTTCAATCGCTTTTGGATAGGATACCATAGTGGCTAAAGCTTCCGCTTTCCAAAAAAGAGCACTTACACGCAGATCTTGATCTGAGGGATATTGCAAGGATTTATCAAAGAGCTGCACCGCTTTGTCGTATTGCGCAGCATTGTAGAACTCAGTTCCTTTATAAAAAGTGACTTTCTGATAAGCTTGCTCTATTCTTGGAGACTTATTTTCTAGCCGTTCAATAAATGTGATCGCCCGCTGAAAATCATTGGTATTCAAAAAAGCCTCACTCAATAGATTATTGGCTTCTGGAATGTAATTCGACTCAGGGTAATTCTTTATAAATCGATCTAGTGCCAAAATCGCTAAGGTGAATTTTTTAGACTGATGATTGACTTTAGCATATAAAAAGGCAGCTTCTTCTTGAATGGTTTTATTAAAAGGAAGCTTAGAAGCTTGATCGAAAGCGGAAGAGGCAAATAAAAGATTTCCTTCTTCAATGTATAGTTGACCTAGGTAATAAGAGGCATATTGAGACATAGTGTCCTGTTTCAATGCCACTCTTTTAAAGCTCTCAATAGCTGGCTCACTATTACCCAATTTGAATTCCGAATAACCATATCTGAAAAGTGTGGCTTCCGTTATATTCTCTGAACTAGAAGCTCTGAAAGACTTAAAATATTCGGTGGCCTCTTGATAGCGTTCCGTAAAAAAACCAGATTCTGCCGCCATGAGATAGATTTGATAAACCGATTCCGTTTTACCGAGCTCCTCATCAACATTCTTAAAACCTGCTGCATAACTCAACACCTCACCAAATCGATCTTGCTTAAAGTAGGCACCTGCGATCATTACAGGAACCTTATTCTCAAATTCAGGGTCATCTTCAGCTCTTCTCAGGTCAACAAGGGCTTTGTCATATTTGCCTTCTTGATAGGCTATATATCCTGAATAGTAGAAGGCATCTGCCATGAAAGGGCTTCCAGGCCTTTTGGCGAGGTCGAAATATTCAGATGCTTCTTGTATGCTTCCCAACTCGAAATCACTATAGGCGATCTTGAAATAAGCTTCTGAAATTTCATTGTCATTGAGCAAACCCGTATCTGCCCTTTTCAAATAGTCTGATGAAGCGCGGTAATCTCCTCTATCGAAAGCGTTTAAACCAAGATTGAAGTATGCCTTAGCTGCTTTTGGATGACTTGGGTGGTTCTTGACAAAATCGGCTATCAGGTCTGCGCCATCAACATTTTCTAGGCTCAATGCACAAAAGGCGAGATAATATTCGGCATCTATCCGTTTGACTTGATCTGTACCAACAATTAAATAACGTTCAAACTGATCTCTTGCGGCACTGTACTTTTCCTTGTCCATCAGCTCGAGTCCAAACCTGTACAATAGGTTAGGATTGTCTTGATGAAAAGTATTTTGAGCTTTTAATGACCCCAGCACAGTGAACACAAGCACAATGGAAATACAGAATTTCAGCATAGTTTTTTTGTTCACTTAATTGGTAAACTGCTTTCGCAGTGATTTATTGTTTCACTATTCATGCATCAGTGCATTAACTTAAATATCATTTCTTTTAATAGATCTCCATCAGACATTCCTCCAGAACCCACTCCTTTGGTCTTCAGATCTGCATCTCTCAAAATAGAGATGCATTGAATAACTTTGGCCAGATTATAGCGATTCAACGCAGGCATGTAATCCTTTTGCACTACGAAAGGCGGTAACCGGAATAACTTAGCCAATCCTGCTGGGCTTTTATCCTGCGCACTATGGGCAAGAAGCAACTTGGTGTAATAAGTATACAACACCGCCACCACCATGATTGGAGAGTTTGCCTTGATATTTGCAGCAAAGTAATTCACAATCTGATTAGCTTTTAAGACATCGCCATGGCTGATCGCTTTTTGCAATTCAAAAACATTGTAATCTTTATTGATGCCAACATATTTTTGAATGAGCTGTGGTGTGATCTCCTCACCCTCTTTCAAGTTGATCGTGACCTTGCTGATCTCATTACTCAAACGCTCAAGGTTATTGCCAAGATATTCTGCAAGCATTTGAACAGAAGAACTATTGATCTTTAGCCCTTTTGATTTAATGTATTCTTCGATCCATTTAGGAACCTCATATTCTTTTAATTTTTGAGTAGTTACTAAAAGGGCCTTTTTATTGATCTCTTTGGCTACAGGTTTTCTACCATCAAGTTTCTTATGCTTATGGGCGAAAACCAAAACGGTGGAAGGCACGGGATGATTCAAGTAATCTAATAGAAGCTTCTGGCCTTCTTCCTTATCAAGATCACTGACTTCTTTGGCTTCTTTGACCAAAACCAATTGGCGCTCAGCCATCATTGGAAATCTTCTGGCGCTGGTAATGATCTGCGCCATATTGACATCTTTCCCGTACATGATGGTCTGGTTGAAACCTTTCTCGGCTTCAGGAATGCAATTCTCCTCAATAAAATCGCTTATTTGGTCTATATAGAAGGATTCTTCACCCTGCAAAAAGTAGATGGGTGCATACTTTCCTGAACGTAATTCAGCCAAGACCTGATCGGGATGTAAACTCATAGGACTTGTCATCAAATATACGTTTTGAATTGAATTTTCATTAGGCTTGAGGGAAGAGATTTTCAGAACTTATATTTGCGGTGAAATGAAGGAAAATATGACAACCGATCTAATCCACAGTGGCATAGCCGCTTGTAAAAATGAAGCCTTCGATGAAGGGGTTGATCTTTTCACCAAGGCGCTTGATTTGGAACCTCGATCTATTGAAGCGCTCTACAATCGTGCAAGAGCTTATGCGAAGCTAGGTCAGCTCATTCAATCATTGGAAGACTTTAAACAACTCGTGGAAATTGAGCCCAATAATGCTAATTACATAGGTGATTATGCAGTGTCTTTACATTTGAATAAAAAAGACGATGAGGCCCTCTTGCAGTTTGAAAAAGCCATTGCGATCGACTCTAAAAATCCTTATCGCTATTCTTCATTGGCTTTCTTTAAAGATCGCACGGGAAACCCTGAAGAGGCAATTGCTGCTTATGAAAAAGCTATCGCATTAGATCCTGAAGATGCCATTGCTTTAAACAACAAAGGTCTGATCGAAGAAAAAATAGGCAGACAACAAGCCTCCAAAGAAAGTTTTAAACAAAGCAATGAACTCATCGGCTATGAGCCTAAGTCGGAATCTAATGTTGACAATCAACAGTTAAATAAATCACAAACCATTCAACGTCAGTCCTTTGAAACAAAGGCCGATATTTTCAAATCTTTGTTGACTAAAGATGGGTTTTCCGATTTCTTGAAATTCACCAAAGATATTTTTCGGAAAAAAAAGTCATAGACTTTCAAACTCGTGGTGTACTTTCTAAATTCAATAAAAAACACCATGAAAGTCACTTTCCTCCTTGTTTGCTTTTTAAGTTATTCGGTCCTCGCTCAGGACAATTTTCCATCAGAAGAAGATCAAATTGCCATGGCCGTATTAGCTGCGCCAGCAGAGGCGCGTGAGGAAGCTCATGTATTTGGTTTTAATGAAAAAGGTGAAATGATCACCTTAAGAGAAGGTACCAACCACATGATCGTGCGTTCGGACGACCCTACTAAAGATGGATTTGAGGTTGTGGCCTATCCTAAAGATGTCGAACCTTTTATGAAAAGAGGAAGAGACTTAAGGGCAGAAGGAAAGAACCGAGGTGAAATCTTTGATATTAGAGAAAAAGAGATGCATGATGGCAGTCTGCAAAAGCCTGGTTATGGTTCTACCTTACATATCTATTACGGAGAAGAAGGGTCATTTGATAAAGCCAAGAATGAGTTGGTCAACGTTCAATACAGATCTGTAATTTATACACCATTGGCTACAGCGGAAACGACTGGGTTACCACTCAGACCGCAAGTACCTGGCCAACCTTGGATCATGTTCCCAGGACTTTATAGAGCACACATTATGATCATGCCTCCAGCTAAAAATTGATTTGAGTCATTTTTAACCTTTAACCTAAAATTATATGAGGACGGATAACACAAAAAATCCGGGGAAATTTATCAGTCCGAAGAAAGCTGCAAAAGAGCTTGATAAATATTTCAAATATCGAGCCCGCTTAAAGAAGAAGAATAACATTCCGTGGGACCCAAAAACAAGTCATTATGCCTATCAATTTGGGCTTGGACAGATGGAAGAGATGATGAAAAGAGTATCAACTTATAACAATGAAAATGCTGATAATCCAATTGGTGGTATTAGAGTTTATTCCAGTAGTCATGATGAAAATGATGACAACGCAACCGATGTATTTTTAGTACCCTACTTAGAAAAAGACAATAAAGATTATACACCTATAGATCGATTTGATGGTGCTTCAGAAATGACACTTTCACCAGAAGATGAGGAAGATGATGGTGGTATGATCCTGAATGATACTCGAAAATGTCCACCTTTCTGTCCACCACCTACTGATTAAAAGCTATTGACTTTAATTACATTAATAACGGAGTTAAGCACGTACAGCGGAGTACCTGCCATTTTGTTGGGCCTTCTATTTAAGATCTACAAGGACAGGGTACTCCGTTTTGCTTTACTTTATGTTTTTGGCTCATTCTATGGTGATTTAGTCGACCTCATTGCTTATTACTTTCAAATCAATTTACCATTCCTAAAAGAAATTTGGGATGTTCTACACTTGTTCTCAGTGGGCATGTACTTCTTAGCATTAACCAAAAGAAAAAACCTCAAAAAGAAAGGTGCCCTACTTGCGCTCGTAGCTATTTTTCTATTGTGGGCAGAGTATATAATAGGTAGCGATGGCATCAGTAAAAATCTGACAAATTTAATTTGTCTTGGTTTTGCCTTCAACTATTTCTACTACCTGTATGAGACTGAGTCTGAATTGTTCATTGAAAAAAATATTAGCTTCTGGCTTGCGTGTGCATTCTTCTTTATCCACGCAGCACAATTATTCTCAACACTATTGTCAAATCAAATAGCCACCACTATGGACACCTATGCGGATTGGGCCATTTTTATGATCTTTAATTTGTTAAATAACCTTTTCATTGGTTTCGCCTTTTATCGATTCCATATCTGGAACAGCGCTAAAGCTACTAATTGATGAGTAAATCCCAGAAAGTAGATTTTTTATGGAAGAAGGACAGAACATCTCATATCAGCTAATTCTTTTTGCCGGCACTTTCGCAATGTTATTTATGGCCGCCAGTATTGCCATCTTCATCTATTTATACCAAAAAAAGCTCATTAAGAAAAAAGTTGAAATGCAGATCATTGAAGATGAACTGAAAGAAAAAGAATTAAACTCAGCCTATGAGGTAATGCAAGCGCAAGATGAAGAAAGAAAGCGCATCGCTGCCGATATTCACGACAATCTAGGTTCGATTATGGTTACTCTAAGCATGTATGCCGATGGGCTTTTACAAGACCGACCAGATAAGGAAGCTATAGCTCAAAAAATATCGGATGTAAGCAAATTGGCGGCTACGGAAACAAGAAAGATCTCACATCAATTACATTCTGGAGTTTTACAGTATTTTGGCTTGAAAAGTGCATTGCTCGATCTCAAGAAGACAGTTAGTGGCACGAAAGACATTCAAATGGTTGTAGATTTTGAAAAGGAAATTGAAATGACATCTGAAAAAGCCATTAACCTCTATCGAGTTTGTCAAGAATTGGTCAATAATTCTCTAAAACACAGTAGAGCAAATAGACTTGAGATTCAAGTACAACAAAGTGAAAAACGACTGGTTATAGAATATAAGGACAATGGCATTGGATTTGACCCTGAAAAAGTAAAAAAAGGATTGGGAATTGAGGGAATTAATACCCGAATTAAGCCTTATGATGGTTTTTTAGATATAAATTCAAGCCCTAACGGTTCAACCTTTACCATAAGCATCAAACATGAGTAAACCCTACAAGCTGCTACTTGCTGACGATCACAATATTATCTTGGATGGATTGGAGTTTCTCCTTTCATCAGATCCAGATTTAAAAGTTGTGGGCAAAGCAGAAAATGGCGTAGAGGTGCTCAAATTTTTAGAGAACCAATATGCTGACCTTGTAGTGATGGACATCAATATGCCTGAGATGGATGGTATTACTTGTGCCAAACAGCTGAAAAAAAATCACCCTTCCGTAAAGATCATTATCCTTACGCAATATGCACAAAGTACATTTATCTCAGAGGTAGCACAATTGGTTGATGGCTGTTTGTTAAAAAGTAATACTGGGCCTCAATTGACAAAAGCGGTTCATAAAGTAATGGGCGACGAAAGATACTTTGATGATTTCCCAGATGATGAAACCAGCTCAGATGTGCTCGGTGATAGAGAAGTTGAAGTACTGAGATTGATCAGTGAAGGATTAACGAGTAGCGAAATTGCAGATAAACTCTTTATCTCTGTACACACGGTAAAAACACATCGAAAGAACATTCTAAGAAAGTCTGGTCAGAGTGGTACACCAGATCTAATTGCCTGGGCGATGAACGAAGGTATCATTTAATAACCCGCCTTTCTATCGACCTGATGCATCAGCTCTCTCCCAGTAATTAATTGGTCTATATTTTTTCCTAACAACTTCAAGGCGGACTCCGGAGAGGTTACACTGGCTACATGTGGGGTCATGATCACCTTAGGGTGCTGCCATAAAGGATTGTCCTGAGGTAATGGCTCCTCCCTAAAGACATCTAACATAGCACCAGACAACTTTCCGCTATCCAAGACCTGAATTAAGTCAGTTTCAACCAAATGATTACCCCTTGCCACATTGATGAGAAAAGATCCATCTTTCATTTGATCAAAGAACGACTGATCCAAAATGGATTCCGTTTGTGAGGTGACTGGCAACAGATTGACTAAAATATCTAGGTCTTTTAAGAAGGTTGACATATTGCCTTCAGAAAATGTTTGTACACCATCGAGTGTTTTTGGCGTTCTACTGAAACCTGATGTTTCAAAACCAAGTTTGGCCAAGTGAGTAGCACAATGCCCGCCTAGTTCTCCAAGGCCTAAAACTCCCACTTTTAAATGCTGATATGGAATTCTATTCCAATGCTGCTTTTTTTGATTTTCAAGATGTTTAAGCATGCTGCGCTGATGCATCATCACGGCCATGATCACATAGTTGGTCATGTCACGCGTTAAGTATGGATCAACGATTCTTGTCATTGGGATACTAGCAGGAATTTGCTCGTCTCCTACGAGGTGGTCCACACCTGCGCCAAGGGAACTCACCCATTTTAGATTGGGCAGGTTCTCAACAACTCCAGCATCTAAGGGCTTCCATACAAATAATGCCTCAACATTAGATAGGTCAGCCTCTGTAGGCCAAACATGCACTTTGGCAACAGTATCAAATTGACTCAATCCATCAACCCAAGGTTTTGGTTCCCAAACTTTAGTGGCGATAAGTATTTCTATTTTTTGCTGATCCATTTGTTATTCTTTATGTAGAAACGCCATAATTTAAAGGCATCTTCGTCTGCATATCCTACACCTATACGTGTAGTTTCGATAATCTCATCCTTACCGAGACTTGGTGCATCTTCAATCCAAATGAGGTTTCCCGTAAGGTCAATTGCATTGTGAGTTCTAAAATTCAATCCTAAAGCTCGTCCCAATGCACCAGGTCCTGATGTGAGTGTTTTGTTAAGATTAGGCTTATTTCTCCTTTCCATCATAAGGTCCACGCCTACAGTAGGCTCTATCGCTCTTACCAAAACAGCATCTGCTCGCTCAGGCATATTGCAGACCAAATTAAACATGTGATGTATGCCATAGCACAGATATACATAACTAAATCCACCAGCACCGAACATTACTTCAGTCCTAGCTGTCCTTTTACCATTATGGGCATGGCAGGCCTTGTCATTAGTTCCTGAATATGCCTCTACCTCGGTAATGATACCACCTGTTTTATGACCATCGACAGAAGTAATTAGTCGCTTTCCTAATAGTTCTCTGGCGATTGCGACAACATTTGTCCGTTCGTAGAATTCTCTTTTTAGCTTCAAATTATAAATAGACAACTTTATGGCAAAGAAAGAGTTTAAAGACTAGAACTAAAATCAGATAACATATGAAAAGCGTATTGACCTCTATAATTGCCCTTGCATTGTTTTGTACCGTAAACAATACCATGGCACAGCGTGGACCAGCACCAAGTCC
>CBFHYE010000068.1:0-3043 GCA_965659985.1 Roseivirga sp.
TTGCGCTCAGATCTTAATTTTCTGATCTGCCCAACTGAGTATTGGTTGTAGCTATAACCATTGAACTCGACAAGATTCACCAAGAATAGTGTGATAAAACAGAGAATCGCCAGTTTTAGCTCGATCTGGCTTTCCATCATATCTGAGGGAAACATTTCGTAATTGGTCAAGCCGCTAAAAACAGCTAAAAATCCTAACAAGATCAGCATTGCCCCTAAAAGCAGAAAGTCTCCGATAAAGCCTACCATAAAACGGTTAAAGACATTCTTGCGCCAAGGTAATTTTTTATTGAGTTGCTGATTGAAAAGGCTAATGAGAAACCCCGAGCTCAGGGAAGCGATCAAAGTGAAGATGAAAAGATTCAGGTCTTCAGAGAAATTGGGCATTCTGTCATACTCTGCAAAGAAGAGATAGGAAAAGAAAGAGAACCCAATTACTAAATAAAAAAGCAGCCTTAGCAGCTTTGACATGTCGAAGAAGTTTGATTGAAGATACTAAAAATGGTGGCCTAATTACCACCATTCTTGGATAGAAAACATTAGTCGATACAACGGGCCACACGACCGTAATAAGTATCGGATCTAATTCCTCTTGCTACTTTTCGGTAGATGTCTTTGACCTCATCAGTCGATGCTTTGACCTGCCGGCAAGCTTCACGCAATACTTCTGACTTGTAATAATCTGAACCTATATAATCAGCAAGCTCAAGCAAGCTTTTCAATCCTTCCTCGTCCAAATTCACGTCCATTAGGTCTTTGATGATCACTACCTTATAATGGTCAGAGTCAATGTCAGCCACTTTTCTGAGTACTTGTGCATATTGCTCTTCACTCAATTCATTCTTCAATAGCTTCGAAAGCATTTGGGTGGCATAATGATCTGAATCTACATCGTCAATCGTATTCAATAGCGAGCTCCAATACTGCTCAGAGATCAAATGGTCATCATATAGCTCAGAGATAATTACCGTTCTGTAGTGATCTGAATCCATATATTCTAATCGCTGAATAATGGCTTTCACCACTTGATCAGATACTTCTCGATCTCTCAACATGCTCATAAAAGTTTGTGTCACATAATGATCTGAATCGATATTTGAAACCGCATCCATCAGATTATTGAAGGCTTCGTCAGATAGATTTGGGCGATCTAGTGCATCTGAAATGACAATTGTTGCATAGTGATCCGAATCGATATCCGTTGAAGCTTTGATCACTGCATCGACCAACTTATCACTCAGGTCTCTTCTGTCTAGAACTTCTTTCAACACATTGGTTTTGTAGTGATCAGAATCCATCATTTCAGCCGCATCGATTACTTTGATCAATGCATCATCGTCCAAATCCTCTCTCAAAGCTCTAGTCAAGATTAAAGAGATATAATGATCTGAATCCATTCTACCAATGGCGCTTAAAAAGGCATTTGTTGTTTCCGTATTCTTTAAAAATTTATCTGAGTTGTCTTTAAAAACCTCAGTGATGTAGTGATCTGAATCCAACTCACTCGGTACGTAGCGAGCCAATTTCACTAAATCCTCATCGCTTAGGTCATACTCGTCAAGCAAAAACTGCAAATAGACATGACTTACAAAATCACTTCTGATCTCATCAACCTCTTCTAGTACAGCTTCCATTCCACCTTTAGTATAGAATCTCTCCACACGACCTTCTGCTCCAATACTTGTGGTACGAATCACTTCGATCAATACATCGGCAAGGAATTCTTCGGCTTCTTGATTCCATTCTTGTCGCCTTCTGCCTACACGATATTCATAGGATACCTTATCACCATCAGGTTCTGCCAATACTTCCCTTCTTTGACCAAAAGAAGTTTTTCTAATCAACATGTAACCTCCTCGTGATATTGATTTGATCGACTTATCATCATCTGCAAAAACGATCTTGCCATCATATTCCACATTCAGCCTTTGGCTTCCTCTTGAGGAAGTATAAGTGTGCACGCCATTCTTGCTTTTGATAGAAACAGAATTTTGCGCCATTGCTTGTTGAGCAGAGATCATCAAGGCAATCATTGCGACAAATATGCCTGTGATCAGGTGAGTTCTTTTCATTGTTATTGTTTTCATCTTTTTGACCTTTTGTGGCCTGCTTAAGCGGGTGACCTACCCTCGTTCTATTAACTCCGGTAGGCGGGCCAACCACTGATGCAGTACCTGTTGTTTTTGACCTTTGGTGCATTCATGTGTCGTAGACATGAATTGACCTTACAATGATGAGAAGGTAGAAATCAAGAAAAAACCGATTCGAATTGAACTGTAGTGTAAATGGAGTGAAGTGTTAGATTAATAACATGGTCAAACATTCCCCACCTGCCTTAGTTCTTTTAATGGTATTCTCAGAAGCGAGCCAATATCTTAACTTCGAACCAAACCTTAGACTATGAAAAAGCTATTCAACCTTTCCCTTATTGCCTTAATGACCACAATAGTAGCTTGCGGTGAACCCTCCAAAATAGAATCGTCTGATGAAGTAAAGTATGGTAACCCACCTGCAGAAGGTTTCAATATAGAAGGCTCAGATGCGCAAGCCATTGCCATTGCTGATGAAGTCATGGAAGCTATGGGGGGTAGAGAAGCTTGGGACAATACCCAATATGTTTGCTGGAAATTCTTTGGAAGAGATGCTTTAGTTTGGGACAAATGGACTGGAAATGTTCGCATTGATGCAGCAAATGGCATGACCTACCTAACCAACATCAATGATGAAACAGGGCGAGCCTTCATGAATGGTAAAGAGATCATGGCTGCTGATTCTGTAGCCGGCATGATGCAACAAGCCAAGAGCATTTGGATCAACCATTCTTACTGGCTGGTGATGCCTTTCAAACTGAAAGATTCTGGTGTAACACTAACTTATGCTGGTGAAGAAACCACCGATGACGGCCGAATGGCGGATAAACTCAACTTGACCTTCGAAGGTGTAGGAAGAACCCCACAAAACATGTATTACGTTTGGGTCGACAAGGAAACACGCTTGGTAAGCCAATGGGCTTATTACCCTTCAACCGATGCGGAAGAACCACG
>CBFHYE010000069.1:0-37126 GCA_965659985.1 Roseivirga sp.
ATCTTGAGTATGACGATGACCAGCCTTCAATACCTGTGGGGTTGACAACGGCAAGATGGGGTGCATTAGCGGCATTTGGTGCTAGAGCAGGAGAGGATACAAAACGAATCTATGGCTACCGAGGGAATAGTTTCGTGGCCATGGTGGAATTTGGTGAAAAGGTGAAGGCCAAAAGTATGTTGGCTGGTGGTCAAAGTGGCGATCCAAGCTCACCGCATTTTTATGATCAGGCGCAGCCCTATGCAGATGTCAATTTCAAAGATGTAGCTTTTTACAAAGAAGATGTGGAGGCCAGGGCAGAGGAGCGCTATAAGCCAGGAAAGAGATAAAAACGCTTATGAATTGAGCGGAAGAAAGTGTTATAAAATAGAAAACCCCTCAGCTGAGGGGTTTTCTATTTTGTAAGTTGTTTTATTTCTTAATAGGTGACAGGCCAGCTTTTCTTACCTCTCTTTTTGCCTTTTCCTTTGTCCGCTTTAACACCCACCAAGGTCTACTTTGCCTTGTGCATCATTCACTGGAATACAACCTCCCGATAACACCTTTTTAGGAACATAACGACCTAAGTCAGCATCATAAAGTCCATCTTCAAGGAACACTACAAGATCATCGATCTCTTGCCGCGAAAGGTTAAGTGGAACAAAATCAGCTGCGATGTTAGGGTGTCCAGCTAAAGCAGCATTTTCCACAACTGCATTGTTCTTATATTCAACAACCTCTCTTACGTTTTGTAACGTTGCACCGTGACCAAAGAAGTTGTGTTCTTTTAAGTTATATAAGCTTGGTGTTTTGAACTTAAATTCGTCATTGGCATCCTTTGTAAAACCGCCTCTACCTTTAGTGGCTCCAACGAAGCCCGCATTAGATGCGTCAGTTAATAGTGCGTCTAGATCATTCATACCTAAGGCATGGAAAGTATTTGAACTTAAGGCTGGTCCTGTATGACAATTTACACAATTACCTTTTCCAAAAAATACAAGCGCACCTCTTTTAGACGCATCAGTTAGTTCCTCTGTTTCACCTTTTAACCATTTCTGAAAAGGCGCTTCATTCGAAAGTAACGTTCTTTCGTAGGCAGCCATTGCTAAGCCAACGCCAATATTAGATAGTTTTTCTTCTTGGGGCATTCCAGGGAAAGCCTGATCCATCATGGTTCTATACTGAGGAAATTCTTGAAAGAAATCATCGTCTACTTTTAACCTATGTACATTGAAACCTGCGATTGCCTGCGATTCCAAACCTTCGAAACCTAATTCATTAACAGCAATAGGAGTGCCAGAAGTCCAATTCATTTCTGTTCCGGCATTGGTACCTCTTCCGCCAAATTGGCCATTCCAAAGCATGATGTCTTGATAAGCACCATTCATAGCTGTTGGAGTTCTTATGGGTTGAATATCAAGCTCATTAGCAGCATAGTCATCACTTTGAACTCTAGCTTCGCCTCTTGCACCAAAACCACTTCCACCTTCACCTATGCCTTGTGGTACACCGGCTTGAAAACCAGCACCTGCATGGTGACAGCTTGCACAACCGTATGTGCGAAGACCATCAGATAATGTGGGGTTGTTGCCAAGCCCAGTCTCATGAAATAATAATTGACCAACTTCCACTTTAGCTTTGTTCAAAGGGTTGTTTGGGTCTTGAGGGATATTCCCATAATCATCTGACATGGGCATCATGAAATATTCGAGATCGCCAGAAGGGGCTGCCGAGCTAATTTCTTGCATTAACTGCAAATCCAAAGCAGAAGGACCATTATTCTCGTTGCCTATATTGTCTTGTGTCGAGCACGACAGAGCGAATATCAGCATGCAGCTCATCATGAATAGGTTAATCTTTATTTTTATCTGACGCATAACTTTTTGTTTTCGAACAAGTTATAACTTTTTTGTTGACTTGCCTTGGTTCAAAAAAAAGATAACATTTAGAAAACATATACAAATAAGGAATGATTCTATTGTGTGTTTTTGCTAAAGATCAAACTTTTATATTGCTAGCTAATGCTTAGGCGTTCTTTTTATCGTGTATTAGTAGGTTTAGGTTTTGCTGCTTTCCAGGTTTGAGATCCAATCGTCATAAACCCGATGGCAAAAATGATGATCACTCCGAGACCTAATTCAAAAATGCTAATAGGTGCTTTGTGTACTTGGTCTGCAAGTAGTATCGTGTCGAATATGAAATAAGCAATAGGTATTGCGATTACAGCAGCAAGAAATAGTAAAAACATAAAGCTTTTTGAAAAAACTTTATTAAACCCATTTCACTGGCTCCCAAGATTTTACGCACACTGATTTCCTTCAACCTTGTTTCGAGTGATGCTTCTAAGAGAAGTCTTTAGTTAGTTGATGGGCATGGTGTTTTGAGTTTTTGACGCTTCAAAAGTGTTGAACGCTCGCGGGATAAAAAATAGGAGAGGAGTAAATCGTTAGATAGCTTTACTGACCTGGTGAAATTTGTGAATAAAAAAAGCCATCCGGTTTTACCCTGCATGGCCTTGAGTAGGTTGAGGTTATTCCCTAAACCGTCATTATGTCTTTCTCCTTGTGCTCTAAGAGGCTATCCATGGTTTTAACATATTTGTCTGTCAGCGCCTGCACATCGTCTTCTGCATTTTTTACCAAGTCCTCAGATACACCTTCGCCTTCTTTTAAAAGTTTTCTAAGGTCGTCATTAGCTTCTTTTCTGGCATTACGAATACTGACTTTACCATTTTCTGTAACAGCTTTGGCTTGCCTTACCAATTGTACTCTGCGCTCTTCGGTTAATTGAGGGACAGAAATTATAATGTTTTCCCCATCATTTTGAGGATTAAAACCTAGATCAGAATTGATAATAGCCTTTTCAATATCACCAATTATGGTCTTTTCCCAAGGTTTTAGGAAAATAGTTCTGGCGTCAGGTGTTGAGATCGATGCTACCTGATTAATAGGTGTCATCGTTCCATAATATTCTACCATTAAGCCATCAAGCATGCTAGGCATTGCTTTTCCTGCTCTAATCTTTGCGAGGTCATGCTTGGCATGATCCACCGCACCATCCATCATCTCTTTTGCGTTATCCAAATAAAGATCGATCTCTTCCATTTTTAGCTAATTAAGGTTCCAAGTTGTTCTCCGGAAATCAATTTAGACAAATTGCCTTTTTTATTCATATCAAAAACAATGATTGGCACATTGTTCTCATGACAAAGCGTAAATGCTGTCATGTCCATAATATTATATCCTTTTTTGATCACCTCTGCAAAACTCAAGTGGTCAAATTTTGTGGCTGTCGGATCTTTTTCTGGGTCGGCCGTATAAACGCCATCAACGCGCGTTCCTTTCAAGACAACATCAGCACCGATCTCAATGGCTCTTAAGCTTGCAGTAGAATCTGTGGTGAAGTACGGATTACCAATTCCAGCACCGAATATGACGATGCGTCCTTTTTCTAAATGTCTTACCGCTCTTCTTTTGATATAAGGTTCACAAACAGCTTCCATCTTTATACCCGACATTAAACGCGTATACATGCCTTGCTTTTCTAATGTACTCTGAATCGCCATCGCATTTATGACCGTTGCAAGCATTCCCATGTAATCGCCCTGCACTCGATCAATGCCTGATCTTTCAGCTTGAACACCTCTATATATGTTACCTCCGCCAATTACAATGGCAATTTCAATCCCTTGTTCTTGTACGGCCTTTATCTCTTCAGCATATTGTTCCAATCTTGCCGGGTCAATACCGTAGCTTTGTTCGCCCATAAGGGCTTCACCACTTAGTTTTAGCAGAATTCGTTTGTAAGCCATTAGCTCTGTTCTAAAATTTTATGAGTATACTATTTTTCTCAACACTTTGACCTTTCTCTACCTCGATTGAAGAAATGGTGCCTTCACCCGTTGCCTTTATAACGTTCTCCATCTTCATGGCTTCCAAGATCATTAATGGGTCACCTTTTTTCACTTCTTGACCAACCTCTATCATTACCTCTAAGATGAGACCTGGCATAGGGGCTTTAATATCTTTAATGACCACGTTCTGTAAATGAGTCATTCCGAGCTTCTCTAAGAGTTCATCGGTTTTGTCTTTTAAGTCAATGGTGTAGATACCATTGGCAATCTTGATCGTAAATTTTTTCTTGGCGTCATCTACTTCCAGAACCTCGGCTGCAATTGATTCACCATTTTTTTCAATGCTAAAGTTACCATTTCGATGATTATGAAAACTAAGATTTGTAGGCTGGCCATTGAGAAGCATTTCACCATTTTCATAGCTGATGCTAACCTCTTTACCTTCTTTTGATTTTGTTTGAAACATAGGTAAGTATTTCTTCAGGCTTGCTTGACATGCATCTTGCGCTTTCTGTCGTTTTTGAAGCCATGCAAATATAGAGAACTATTTCATTTGTATTGGCTATAAATCTAAGCGTTTCCGATGGGAATAGGCCAAAAAATATGCTTAAAGCATGTGGCTCGTAATGCATTAGAATTAGATTTGCAGGCGATTATCCGTGAGCTGCCATCTTTTTTTTCAGAATGTTTGAATAAAAAGAAAAAGGGTCTAATTTTGCATTCCCTTTTGCAAGGAGGGATGAATTAATCGTTCATAATTTTATTGAAAAAATCAGTTGGGGGGATACCAAAGCGGCCAACTGGGACGGACTGTAAATCCGTTGTCTTATGACTTCGCAGGTTCGAATCCTGCTCCCCCCACAAATTCAGGGCATCAATGTTCAAAAATCAAGATTCATAGGGTTTTGAGGTTTGATTAATTGAGAATTTGAAAAGCGGGTGTAGCTCAGTTGGTAGAGCGACAGCCTTCCAAGCTGTAGGTCGCCGGTTCGAACCTGGTCACCCGCTCAAAAATTTGGGTTACAAGATCAGGCTCAAGTGTGAAGCTAGGAGTTGATAGACTTGTAGCTAAAAGCATTTAAAGCCGATGTAGCTCAGGGGTAGAGCACTTCCTTGGTAAGGAAGAGGTCACGAGTTCAAATCTCGTCATTGGCTCTGTTATTTTATTTATTAAGACTTAATTGTAAACATTAATATTAACTAATTTTAAATTATGGCTAAAGAATCATTTGACCGTTCCAAGCCGCACGTTAATATTGGTACTATCGGTCACGTTGACCACGGTAAGACCACATTAACTGCTGCTATTTCCACTGTTTTGGCAAATAGTGGTCTTGCTGAACTAAGAGATTTCTCTTCTATTGACAATGCTCCTGAAGAGAAAGAAAGAGGTATTACTATTAATACGTCACACATTGAGTATGCTACTGAAAACAGACACTACGCTCACGTAGATTGTCCTGGTCACGCTGACTATGTAAAAAACATGGTTACTGGTGCGGCTCAGATGGACGGTGCGATCTTGGTGGTGGCTGCTACTGACGGACCTATGCCTCAAACAAGAGAGCATATCCTTTTGGCTCGTCAGGTAGGTGTTCCTGCCCTAGTTGTTTTCATGAACAAGGTTGACTTGGTTGATGACGAAGAACTTCTTGAGCTAGTTGAGATGGAAGTAAGAGAATTACTTTCTTTCTACGATTTCCCTGGTGATGACATTCCTGTAATTCAGGGTTCTGCACTTGGTGGATTGAACAACGAGCCTAAGTGGGTTGAGAAAATTCAAGAGTTGATGACTGCTGTGGATGAGTACATTCCACTTCCAGAAAGATTAACTGACAAAGACTTCTTAATGCCTGTAGAGGATGTATTCTCGATCACTGGTCGTGGTACGGTTGCTACTGGTAGAAGTGAAAGAGGTGTTACGAATACAGGTGATCCTGTTGACATTATCGGTATGGGTGCTGAAGACATGAAGTCTACAATCACTGGTGTTGAGATGTTCCGTAAGATCCTAGACAGAGGTGAAGCTGGTGACAACGTTGGTCTATTGCTTAGAGGTATCGAGAAAGCTGATATCAAAAGAGGAATGATCATTTGTAAGCCGGGCTCTGTTAAGCCTCACGCTCATTTCAAAGCAGAGGTTTACGTGCTTTCGAAAGAAGAAGGTGGACGTCACACTCCATTCTTTAATAAGTACCGTCCTCAGTTCTACTTAAGAACAACTGACGTTACAGGTGAAATCATGTTGCCAGCAGATATCGAAATGGTAATGCCAGGTGATAACGTAACAATCGAGGTGAACTTGATCAACAAAGTTGCTCTTGAGCCAGGATTGAGATTCGCTATCAGAGAAGGTGGTAGAACTGTTGGTGCGGGTCAGGTAACTGAGATCCTAGACTAATCCCCCTTTTAAATAAGGAAAATGATATAAAACGCGTTCTCGATTTTTCGGGAGCGCGTTTGTTTCGTTAAATAAATTTCTCTACATTTGCAGCCCGTTTGTGGGTTCTGATGTGTTGGAGGCCTTATTTTTCTCTTAAGAAGAGACTGATGAAAAACGGCTTTTCCGATAAGTGGGAAGGTATTTTTGAAGAAATCATGGGTGTGGTTCTCGCTAGTTCGGTGTTGGTTCGTAAAGAAGCTCATGGACTGTCGAGATTCAAAAGAAGTTTGAACAATCCACATGTAAAATTAAATCATACACGGGTGTAGCTCAGCTGGTAGAGCATTGGTCTCCAAAACCAAGGGTCGTGAGTTCGAATCTTACCGCCCGTGCAAAATTATAGTACAATATCTATGAGTAAGTTAAAGTCATTTGTGGTGTCATCAGTTGATGAAATGAGACACAAAGTAAGCTGGCCGAAGTGGTCTGATCTGCAAAGCAGTTCAGTATTGGTATTAGTGGCCTCTTTGATCTTCGCCTTGTTGATCGGTTTGATCGACTTAGGCTTTGACAATATCATGGATTGGTTTTATAACTTATAAGATAAAGAGCTTAGGATATGTCTGAACTCAAGTGGTACATGGTACGGGCCGTCTCAGGTCAGGAGAGAAAAGCCAAGGATTATTTAGAGAACGAAATCGATAGAGAGGACTTCTCAAAATTCATCCCTCAGGTAATGATTCCTTCTGAAAAGGTCTACGAAATGCGTAATGGTAAAAAACGTTCACGCGATCGAAACATGTTCCCTGGTTATATTATGGTTCAAGCAGACCTAAGTAATGGTGAGGTAAGTCACCTCATTAAGGGTATCCCGGGTATTATAGGGTTCCTAGGTCAAAAGGCTGGCCAAGCTTCCACACCGCCAGTCTCATTGCGTCAAGCCGAAGTCGACCGTATTTTAGGTAAGGTCGAAGAGATTGATGATTTTGACGAGCAACTAGATACTCCATATATAGTTGGAGAGACCATCAAAGTAATGGATGGTCCTTTCAGTGGATTTACGGGTATAATTGAGGAGGTATTTGAAGAAAGAAGAAAACTTAATGTTATGGTTAAGATCTTCGGTCGAAATACCCCTGTTGAATTAAGTTACATGCAAGTAGAAAAAGAAGATTAAGATGGCTAAGGAAATTTCTGGTTATCTGAAGTTGCAAGTAAGGGGAGGCCAAGCCAACCCATCTCCGCCAGTTGGTCCTGCACTTGGTGCAAAAGGACTTAACATTATGGAGTTCTGTAAGCAATTCAATGCGAGGTCTCAGGATAAAAATGGGCAGGTACTTCCAGTACTTGTTACCATCTATTCTGACAAGTCGTTTGATTTTGTGATCAAAACTCCTCCGGCTCCGGTAATGCTTTTAGAAGCCTCTAAGAAAAAGAAGGGTTCTGCAGAGCCAAACCGAGCTAAGGTGGGTACTGTAACTTGGGATCAAGTCAAGGAAATCGCTGAAGTGAAAATGCCAGACTTGAATGCTTTTACGGTGGAATCTGCTATGAAAATGGTAGCAGGAACTGCAAGAAGTATGGGTATTAAAGTAAGTGGTGCAGCACCTTGGGAAAACTAAAGATTTGACAGATGGCAAAGTTGACAAAAAAGCAAAAAGAAGCTTTAAGTAAATACGATCCTACTAAGCAATATCCTTTGTCAGAAGCAGCGGGCATTTTGAAAGAAATCAATAATGCTACATTCGATGCTTCAGTAGACATTGATGTTAGATTAGGTGTGGATCCTCGTAAGGCCGACCAAATGGTAAGAGGCGTAGTTGCCCTTCCACATGGTACAGGTAAAGAGGTCAAAGTGTTGGTGCTTTGTACTCCCGATAAAGAGGAGGAAGCAAAAGAAGCCGGTGCTGATTATGTAGGTTTGGACGACTATATCGCTAAGATCGAAGGTGGTTGGACAGACATTGATGTGATCATCACCATGCCAACAGTAATGGCTAAAGTGGGTAGACTAGGTAGAGTATTAGGACCGAGAGGTTTAATGCCAAATCCTAAGTCTGGAACTGTGACTTTAGATGTTGCTAAAGCAGTTCAAGATGTAAAAGGTGGTAAAATTGACTTTAAAGTTGATAAAGCAGGTATCATCCATACTAGTATTGGTAAGGCGTCATTCTCTGCTGAGAAGATCGCTGACAATGCTGAGGAGGTATTGCAAACAATCTCTAAGTTGAAACCAGCTTCTGCAAAAGGGACATACTTTAGGAGTATTAATATCTCTTCAACGCAAAGTCCAGGTATCAAAGTTGATAAAAACTCTATATCCGGTATAGCATGACAAGAGAAGAAAAATCAGTAATCATTAATGATTTGGTTGAGAAGTTCTCTAACAATGACAACTTCTATATCACAGATGCATCCGGAATGACGGTTGCACAAACCAATAATTTAAGAAGATTGTGCTTTGATAAAGGCATAGACTACAAAGTTGTTAAAAACACTTTGATCCAGAAGGCTCTAGAGCAATTGGATACAGACTATGCTCCTTTTGACGAGTCGGTACTCAGAGGTTTTTCAGGAATTATGTTCTCAGGTGAGAACTCTAGTCTTCCTGCAAAAGCTATCAAGGAGTTTAGAAAGAAATCAGGTGGTGAATCTCCGGTATTGAAAGGCGCTTCCATCGATACAGATCTTTTCATTGGAGAAGACAACCTGGATATGCTAGCTAAGCTTAAGTCTAAGGCTGAGCTTATTGGCGAAGTAATTACATTACTTCAATCTCCTGCTAAAAATGTTATTTCTGGTCTTAAAGGATCAGGTGGCAAATTGGCTGGAATTCTTCAAACGCTCTCTGAGCGCGAAAACTAATAACAAAACAGATTTTAAAACATTACAACAAATAATAAAATGGCAGACTTGAAAGATTTTGCAGAGCAGTTGGTAAACTTAACTGTTAAAGAAGTAAATGAATTAGCCGACATCCTTAAAGATGAGTACGGTATCGAACCTGCTGCTGCAGCTGTAGCTGTAGCTGGCCCTGCTGCTGGTGGCGGCGGTGAAGGTGCTGCTGAAGAAAAATCAGCATTCGATGTAGTATTGAACTCTCCAGGTGGTTCTAAATTAGCTGTAGTTAAGCTAGTGAAAGAATTGACTGGTTTAGGATTGAAAGAAGCGAAAGAAATCGTAGACAGCGCTCCTAAAGCGATCAAAGAAGGAGTTGCTAAAGACGAAGCAGAAGCACTTAAAAAGCAGCTTGAAGAAGCTGGAGCTGAAGTAGAGCTTAAGTAATTGATAAGCCATAATTAACTATGGCTTTTATGGAAAGGCCCTAGTCCCGTCCCCGTTTTACGAGGTCGGGATTACGGGTCTATTCCTGTTTGTACTTGAATAGGTACATTTCTCTTTTATTTTGCACTATTTAAGGTGCAAGAATTTTGGTAACAAAAATTTATAAGTCTTGGCTATTCTAGCAAATCAATCAGACAGAATTAATTTCTCATCTATTAAGAAGGTATTGGATTATCCAGATTTTCTTGATGTGCAGATCAGATCTTTCAAGGAATTTTTCCAGTTAGAGACGCCTGCCGAACAAAGAACTCAGGATGGTTTATTTAAAGTATTTTCTGAAAACTTTCCGATCGCTGATTCTCGTGAGAATTTCATCTTGGAATTCATCGATTATCTTGTTGATCCTCCTAAGTACAACGTAGATGAGTGTATCGACCGTGGCTTGACCTACTCGGTACCGTTGAAAGCAAAACTTCGCTTGACCTGTAATGATGAGGACAACGAAGATTTCGAAACTATTGAGCAGGAAGTATTTTTGGGGAACATCCCATATATGACTGAAAAAGGCTCATTTGTAGTCAATGGCGCAGAAAGAGTTATCGTTTCACAGCTACACAGGTCTCCAGGTGTATTCTTTGCACAAAGCAAGCATACCAATGGTACACCTCTTTATTCAGCCAGAATTATTCCTTTTAAAGGTTCTTGGATTGAATTTGCAACCGATGTGAACAGCGTAATGTATGCTTACATCGATAGAAAGAAAAAATTCCCTGTAACCACGCTCCTGAGAGCGATCGGTTATGGTGCTGACAAGGATATCCTTGACTTATTCGGTCTCGCTGAAGAGATCAAATCTAACAAGACTCAATTGAAAAAGGCCATTGGTAGAAAACTAGCGGCTCGTGTATTGAGAACTTGGGTAGAAGATTTTGTGGATGAGGATACTGGTGAAGTAGTTTCTATCCATAGAAACGAAGTGTTGTTAGAGAGAGACCATGTGCTCACTGATGAGGATATGGAATTGATCTTAGAATCAGGTGCTGAAACGATCATCTTGCACAGAGATGACATCAATATTGCTGACTTTACGATCATCTACAATACCCTAGCAAAAGATAATTCAAATTCTGAAAAAGAAGCTGTAGAGCAGATCTATCGTCAGTTGAGAAATACTGAGGCACCAGATGAGCAGACAGCACGTGATATTATTCAGTCACTATTCTTCTCAGACAAGAGATATAATCTTGGTGAAGTAGGTAGATACAGAATCAACAAGAAATTGAACTTGGAGATAGATTCTGAGAAGCTTGTATTGACCAATGAAGATATTATTTCAATTGTGAAGTACTTGATCGGACTGATCAACTCAAAAGCAGTTGTGGATGATATTGATCACCTTTCCAACAGAAGGGTAAGAACAGTTGGAGAGCAATTGTATTCTCAGTTTGGTGTTGGTCTTGCCCGTATGGCAAGAACCATCAAAGAAAGAATGAACGTTCGTGATAACGAGGATTTCAAGCCTGTTGATCTGATCAACGCAAGAACCTTGTCTTCAGTGATCAATTCATTCTTTGGAACAAACCAGCTTTCTCAATTTATGGATCAAACGAATCCATTAGCTGAGATCACGCACAAAAGAAGAATGTCGGCTTTAGGACCTGGAGGTCTTTCTCGTGAAAGAGCAGGTTTTGAGGTTCGAGATGTGCATTACACTCACTACGGTAGATTGTGTACTATCGAAACTCCTGAAGGGCCAAACATTGGTTTGATTTCTTCTCTATGTGTTCATGCTAAAGTGAACAGCATGGGATTCATCGAAACACCTTATCGTGAAGTGAACAAAGGTGTCGTGAATATGACAGAGGAGGTCACATACCTTACAGCTGAAGAAGAAGACACACATAACATTGCACAGGCCAACGCACCTCTTTCGGATAATGGTAAATTCTTGAACGAAAGAGTTAAGGCAAGGTTTGAAGGTGACTTCCCGGTTGTAGAACCGAAGGAACTAAAATATATGGACGTGGCGCCTAACCAAATTGTATCGGTTGCGGCTTCACTGATTCCATTCTTGGAACATGATGATGCCAACCGTGCACTGATGGGATCGAACATGCAGCGTCAAGCAGTGCCATTGTTGAAACCTGAAGCACCTATTGTTGGTACAGGTTTGGAAGCAAGAGCGGCAAGGGATTCAAGATCGTTGGTGATTGCTGAAGAGTCTGGAGTAGTTGATTTTGTTGATGCGACCAAGATCGTCATCAAATACAACTTGACGAAAGAGGATGAGCTTGTATCATTCGATCATGAATACAGAACATACAACTTGGTAAAATTCAGAAGAACTAACCAAGATACTTCTGTCAACTTGAAACCAATCGTGGTTAAAGGTGACAAAGTAGTAAAAGGACAGGTACTTTGTGAAGGATACTCTACTCAAAATGGTGAGCTAGCGCTTGGTAAGAACTTGAGAGTAGCCTACATGCCTTGGCAAGGATATAACTTCGAGGATGCGATCGTTATTTCGGAAAGAGTAGTAAGAGACGATGTCTTTACCTCCATCCACATTGATGAGTATGAACTTGAGGTTAGAGATACCAAAAGAGGAGAAGAAGAATTGACTTCTGAAATCCCTAACGTTTCTGAAGATGCTGTAAAGAATCTTGATGAGCATGGTATCATTAGAGTAGGAGCTGAGATCAAAGAAGGTGATATTTTGATCGGTAAGATCACACCTAAAGGTGAAACGGACCCAACTCCTGAAGAGAAACTATTGAGAGCCATCTTCGGTGATAAAGCTGGTGATGTGAAAGATGCTTCATTGAAAGCTTCTCCTTCTTTAAGAGGAGTTGTGATCGATACGAAGTTGTTCTCAAGACCTAAGAAGGACAAAGACCTTAGAGCTAAAGCGAAGAAAGAAGTAGAAGGCCTGAAATCGCATTATGCGAAAGACCTTTTGGCATTGAGATCAGAAATGATCGAAAAGCTTACGACTTTGCTTGAAGGGAAAGTTTCTGAAGGTGTAATGCACAAGTTTGGAGATGAAATCATTTCTAAAGGTGTGAAATTCAATAAAGCGAATATTTCTAATAATCTATTCCCAGAAAAGAACGTCTACAGAGATGAGAGTAACTACTCTGTACAAGAGGAAGTGAACATGATCGCTGACCTAAATCTTGATGGTTGGACTGACGATAAGAAGACCAATGCTTTGGTCATCAAAATGGTCAAGAACTACAACCTGAAGAGAAATGAGATCATGGGTGAGTTCAAGAGGGAAAGATTCACGATCGAGGTTGGTGACGAATTGCCTACAGGTATCGTACAGCTTGCTAAAGTATACATCGCTAAAAAGCGTAAGCTTAAAGTGGGTGATAAGATGGCAGGTCGTCACGGTAACAAAGGTGTTGTTGCTAAGATCGTTAGAGAAGAAGATATGCCGTTCTTGGAAGACGGAACCCCAATGGATATTGTTTTGAATCCACTAGGTGTACCTTCAAGGATGAACATTGGACAGATCTACGAAACTATTTTGGCTTGGGCTGGACTTGAGCTTGGTAAGAAATATGCTACTCCGATCTTTGATGGAGCAAGTATGGAAGAGGTAGAAGCAGAATTAGCAAAAGCTGGTTTACCTTCTGCAGGTAGAGTCCATTTATACGATGGTTTATCTGGTAAGCGCTTTGATCAGCCAGTGACTGTAGGTATTGCCTACATGTTGAAACTAGGTCACTTGGTAGATGATAAGATGCACGCTAGGTCTATCGGACCTTACTCATTGATTACGCAACAACCATTAGGTGGTAAAGCGCAATTCGGTGGTCAGCGTTTCGGAGAGATGGAAGTTTGGGCACTCGAAGCATTCGGTGCATCTCATGTGCTTCAAGAAATCCTGACAGTTAAATCTGATGATGTTATTGGTAGAGCGAAAGCTTATGAAGCGATCGTTAAAGGTGATGCAATTCCTACACCAAATATTCCTGAATCATTCAACGTATTGGTTCACGAATTAAGAGGTTTGGCACTTGAGATCACGTTGAACTAAGCACATTTAAAGATTTGGTTTAAGCCCTAAAAAAGAATTCAAAAAAGCTATGGCATTTAAAAAGAATAAAAAACTTAATAACGACTTTAACAAAGTCACCGTTAGTCTGGCTTCACCGGAATCAATCCTTGAGTCTTCTCACGGAGAGGTTACCCAACCGGAAACCATTAATTATAGAACCTATAAGCCTGAGATGGGTGGTCTATTCTGTGAAAGAATATTCGGCCCTGTAAAGGATTGGGAATGTCATTGTGGGAAATACAAGAGAATCAGATATAAAGGTATTATCTGTGATAGATGTGGTGTAGAGGTTACCGAGAAAAAGGTAAGAAGAGAGCGCATGGGTCACATCGAACTTGTTGTTCCTGTAGCACATATATGGTACTTCAAATCGCTTCCTAATAAAATTGGTTATCTACTTGGTTTGCCAACCAAGAAATTGGACCAGATCATCTATTATGAAAGATACGTGGTGATTCAGCCAGGTATCAAGGAAGAAGAAGGCATCAGCTACATGGACTTCCTTACAGAAGACGAGTATTTAGATATTCTAGATAAATTACCTAGAGAGAACCAAATGCTTGACGATGATGATCCACAGAAATTCATCGCCAAGATGGGAGCAGATTCACTTGAGATGCTTCTTTCTAGATTGAATCTTGACGAAATGTCTTATGCACTTCGTCACCAAGCAGCTACTGATACTTCACAGCAGAGAAAAGCAGAGGCATTGAAGCGTCTGAAAGTTGTAGAAGCATTCAGAGATGCTAAAACAAGAATCGAGAACAAACCTGAGTGGATGATCATTAAAATGGTACCGGTTATTCCACCGGAATTAAGACCATTGGTTCCACTTGACGGTGGTAGATTCGCTACTTCAGATTTGAACGATCTTTATAGACGTGTGATCATTAGAAATAACCGTTTAAAAAGATTGATCGACATCAAGGCGCCTGAGGTGATCTTGAGAAATGAGAAGCGTATGCTTCAAGAAGCAGTCGATTCATTATTCGATAATTCAAGAAAAGTAAATGCAGTAAGATCTGATGGAAACCGTGCGTTGAAGTCTTTAAGTGATATGCTTAAAGGTAAACAAGGTCGTTTCCGTCAAAACTTGTTGGGTAAAAGGGTAGACTACTCTGGTCGTTCAGTGATTGTAGTAGGACCTGAATTGAAACTCCATGAGTGTGGTCTTCCTAAAAATATGGCGGCTGAGCTGTTCAAACCTTTCATTATCAGAAAACTGATAGAAAGAGGTATTGTCAAGACAGTGAAGTCTGCAAAGAAAATAGTCGATAGAAAAGATCCAGTAGTTTGGGACATCCTTGAAAATGTACTGAAAGGACACCCTGTACTGCTTAACCGTGCCCCTACATTGCACAGATTGGGTATTCAGGCTTTCCAGCCGAAACTAATCGAAGGTAAGGCGATCCAATTGCACCCATTAGTATGTACAGCATTCAACGCTGACTTTGATGGTGACCAAATGGCGGTTCACGTACCACTAGGTCATGCAGCTGTGTTGGAAGCTTCAATGTTGATGCTTTCTTCTCACAATATCTTGAACCCTGCAAATGGTGCTCCAATTGCTGTGCCTTCTCAGGATATGGTATTGGGTCTTTATTATGTAACCAAAGGACGCAAGTCAACTGAAGAAGAGAAAGTACCTGGTGAGGGTATGAGATTCTATTCTGCAGAAGAGGTTATTATCGCGCTGAACGAAAGAAAGATCTCATTGCACGCTAACATTCATGTAAAAACGAAAGTGCGTGAAAATGGAGAACTTGTTGATAGAGTGATCGAAACTGTTGCAGGTAGAGTGCTTTTCAATGAAAAAGTTCCTGAAGAAGTAGGTTACGTAAATGAATTATTGACGAAGAAAAAGCTACAAAAGATCATTGCTAGAGTAATTGATATTTGTGGTGTAGCTAAAACGGCTCACTTCCTTGATGATATCAAAGATCTTGGTTTCCAAATGGCCTACTCAGGTGGGTTGTCTATGGGACTTGATGATATCAACATTCCGGATAACAAAGACGGATTGATCGAAGAAGCCAAACAAGAAGTAGATGCTGTATGGCAAAACTACTTGATGGGTCTAATTACGGATAACGAGAGGTACAATCAGGTAATTGATATTTGGACGCGTGTGAATACACGTTTGACCAATGGTTTGATGCAGGAGATGGAAGAGGATCAGCAAGGATTCAACGCCATTTATATGATGATGCACTCAGGAGCCAGGGGTTCTAGAGAGCAGATTCGCCAGTTGGGTGGAATGAGAGGTCTAATGGCTAAGCCACAGAAAAACCTTGCAGGCTCTGTAGGAGCTATCATTGAGAACCCGATTCTTTCAAACTTTAAAGAAGGTCTTGATGTACTGGAGTACTTTATTTCTACTCACGGTGCACGTAAAGGTCTGGCAGATACAGCATTGAAAACAGCTGATGCAGGTTACCTGACCAGACGTTTGGTTGATGTAGCACAGGATTGTGTGATCAATGAAGCAGATTGTGGTACGCTTAGAGGCTTGACTGTTTCTGCTTTGAAAGACAACGAAGATATCGTTGAACCACTTTCTGAAAGAATTCTCGGTAGAGTGCTTGTGCATGATGTATACGATCCAATCTCTGAGGAATTGATTCTTGCAGCTGGCGAGGAGATCACTGAAGAGATAGCTAATCGAATTGATGAGACAGCTATCGAAGAAGTTGAGATCCGTTCTGTACTGACATGCGAAACTAAAAAAGGAGTTTGCTCGAAGTGTTATGGTAGAAACCTTTCTACTAATAATATGACGCAAAGAGGAGAGTCTGTTGGCGTTATCGCAGCGCAATCAATTGGTGAGCCAGGTACGCAGCTGACACTTAGAACATTCCACGTTGGTGGTACGGCTTCTAACATTGCTGTAGATGCTCAAATCGTAGCCAAGTTTGATGGTGTGATCGAATTCGAAGAATTAAGAGAGCTAGCCACAACGGACGATGAAGGCAATAAAATCAATGTTGTCATGGGTAGAACTGGATTGATTCAGATCGTAGATCCTAAGACGAAGAAAGTGTTGATCGATAACCACGTGCCTTATGGAGCAATTCTATCTGTGAAAAATGGTGCGAAGGTGGAGAAAGGTCAGCAGCTTTGTAAGTGGGATCCGTATAATGCAGTAATCCTTTCTGAATTTGATGGTACTGTAGAGTTTGATGCTGTTGAAGAAGGGGTGACCTTCAAAGAGGAGTTTGATGAGCAAACAGGCCACAGAGAGAAAGTAATTACTGATACAAAAGATAAAACGAAGAACCCTGCCATTATAGTTAACTATAAGGAAGGTGAGAAATCTTATAATATACCAGTAGGTGCTCACTTATCAGTAGATAAAGGAGATAAGATCAAGATTGGTCAGCCGATCGCGAAGATACCAAGAACAATGGGTAAATCGAGAGATATTACTGGGGGTCTGCCAAGAGTAACTGAGTTGTTCGAAGCAAGAAACCCATCTAATCCAGCTGTTGTTTCTGAAATCGATGGTGTGGTAACTTATGGTGGTATCAAGCGTGGTAACCGAGAGATCTTCATCGAATCTAAGGATGGTGTGAAGAAGAAATACATGGTGCCATTGTCTAAGCACATTTTGGTTCAAGACAATGACTTTGTAAGAGCAGGTTATCAATTATCTGATGGTGCAACAACGCCTAATGATATCTTGAATATCCAAGGACCTACTGCCGTTCAAGAATATTTGGTGAACGAGATTCAGGAAGTATACCGTCTACAAGGTGTGAAGATCAATGATAAGCACATCGAAGTCATCGTTAAGCAAATGATGCAGAAGGTAGAGATCATGGATTCTGGTGATACGCAATTCTTGAAAGGTGAAGTTGTTGATAAGTTTGTCTTCAGAGAAGAGAATGACAAGATCTTAGACATGAAAGTTGTAGCTGAGTCTGGCGATTCTGAAAATATGAAGCCAGGTCAGATCGTGACTCCTCGTGACCTAAGAGATGAAAATTCTACGTTAAGAAGAAAAGACTTGAAGTTGGTTGAAGTGAGAGATGCTAAACCAGCCGTATCTAAGCCGAAGTTGTTGGGTATTACTCAAGCATCATTAGGTACAGACAGTTTCTTATCTGCTGCATCATTCCAGGAAACCACTAAGGTATTGAGTGAAGCTTCTATTAGAGGTAAGCAAGATACGTTGATGGGGCTGAAGGAGAATGTGATCGTTGGTCACTTGATTCCTGCCGGTACTGGTATGAGAGAGTACGAAGACATGATCGTAGGAAATAAAGAAGAGTATGAAGAATTGGTGGCAGCAAAAGAAGCTTATCAGTCTTCAGAATCAGAAGAAAACGTAGAAGCTTAAGCATATGGCTGAAGAGAAGGAGCAAAAGCAGAATAATCAGTTGAATATTGAACTTTCAGAAGAAGTAGCTGAAGGTCAGTATGTAAACCTTGCAATGATCGCACATTCAAACTCTGAGTTTGTGATCGATTTTATCAAAATGATGCCTGGGGTTCCTAAGGCAAAGGTAAAGTCGAGAATTGTGATCACTCCTGAACATGCCAAGCGCTTGTTATATGCACTAAAGGATAACATCGAGAAATACGAAGGTAACTTTGGTCAGATCAAACAAGCAGATGCACCGCCCAAGTTTCCGATGAATTTCGGAGGCACGGTAGGAGAAGCTTAGAAAATACAAAAAGCCACTTATTTGAGTGGCTTTTTTATTGATTCTAGTTTTTGATTTTTGGAGGCGGGTATGAAATTTATTTTCACTATCAGCAAGAACCACACGGGTAAGATATTTTGTTCAGTGATGCGATTCATATTTGTTGTCAAAAATGAATCTAAAAAGATCGGTTTTTGTTGAACCCTGGTTCTTATGGCCACTTTTGTAGCTACCTAAAACCTTGCATCCTTACCCATTCCATCATCACTTTTTAAGCTGTATTTTATTTACTTTCAGCTATTTGATTCTAATAGTTCTTTTTCTACCTTTGCAGTCCGAAAATTGTAACTAGGAATAATTAAAATCTAAAAAACTGTAAATGCCTACTATACAACAACTAGTAAGAAAGGGCAGGAAAAAGTTGACTTCAAAATCGAAGTCTCCAGCTTTGGACAGCTGCCCACAACGTAGAGGGGTATGTACAAGGGTTTACACAACTACGCCTAAGAAGCCTAACTCAGCTATGAGAAAAGTAGCTAGAGTAAGACTTACTAATGGTAAAGAAGTGAACGCGTACATCCCAGGAGAAGGTCACAACCTTCAGGAGCACTCAATTGTATTGATTAGAGGAGGTAGAGTAAAAGACCTTCCCGGTGTTAGATACCACATCATTCGTGGTGCACTCGATACAGCTGGTGTGAGTGGTCGTCTTCAAAGAAGATCGAAATATGGCGCAAAACGCCCTAAAGACAAAAAATAGACAATTAATTAAGTAATGAGAAAAGCTAAACCAAAGAAGAGATATATTCTTCCCGATCCGAAGTTCAAAGATACTTTGGTAACAAAGTTTGTGAACTATCTAATGGTCGATGGAAAGAAGAGTATTGCCTACAGCATCTTTTATGATGCAATTGCGCTAGTTGAAGAGCGTACTGGTGAGAATGGTCTTGAAACTTGGAAGAAAGCATTGAGTAATATCATGCCATCTGTCGAAGTGAAGAGTAGAAGAGTGGGTGGAGCCACTTTTCAAGTACCAACTGAGGTACGACCAGGAAGAAAAACTTCACTCGGCATCAAATGGATGATCATGTTTGCTAGAAAGCGTGGTGAGAAGACCATGATGGAAAGACTAGCAGGTGAGATCATCGCTGGCTCAAAAGGTGAAGGAGCAGCGGTCAAGAAGAAGGATGATACCCACAGAATGGCCGAAGCGAACAAAGCATTTTCACACTTTAGATTTTAATTCCTAAACTAAAATGGCAAGAGATTTAAGATTTACTCGTAACATCGGTATCGCTGCACACATTGATGCCGGTAAAACTACTACTACGGAGCGTGTCCTTTATTACACAGGTGTTTCTCATAAGATTGGTGAGGTACATGATGGGGCTGCTACGATGGACTGGATGGAGCAAGAGCAAGAAAGAGGTATCACAATTACTTCTGCTGCGACTACTGTATTCTGGCCTTACAAAGACAACGAATACCACATTAACATTATTGACACTCCTGGTCACGTTGACTTTACAGTTGAAGTGAATAGATCACTTCGTGTACTGGACGGTTTGGTGTTTTTGTTCTCTGCGGTTGATGGTGTTGAGCCACAATCAGAAACGAACTGGAGATTGGCTGACAACTATAATGTTGCTCGTCTTGGTTTCGTAAACAAAATGGACCGTGCTGGTGCTGACTTCTTGATGGTTTGTAAGCAAGTCAAAGAGATGTTAGGAACAAAGGCGGTTCCGCTTCAATTACCTATTGGTGCTGAAGAAAGATTCAAAGGTGTTGTTGACCTTGTAGAAAACAAAGCGATCGTCTGGAATGAAGATGACATGGGAATGACCTACGAAGAGGTAGAGATTCCTGCTGATATGGTAGACGAAGTAGCGGAGTACAGAGAGTACTTGTTAGAAGCTATCGCTGAGTATGATGATACATTGATGGAGAAATTCTTTGAGGATTCTAACTCCATTACTAAAGATGAAATACTTAAAGCTTTAAGACAGGCTACGATCAATTTGGACTTTGTGCCAATGCTTTGTGGTTCTGCCTTTAAAAATAAAGGTGTTCAGTCAATGTTGAACTATGTGATGGAGCTATTGCCTTCGCCACTAGACAGAGAAAGCATTAAAGGGATCAATCCTGATACTGAAGAAGATACTTTTAGAAAGCCAAATCCATCAGATCCATTTGCTGCACTAGCATTCAAAATTGCGACTGACCCATTCGTAGGTAGGTTGTGTTTTGTAAGATCTTACTCTGGTACTTTAGATGCTGGTTCTTACGTGTTCAACACAAGAACTAACAAGAAAGAGAGAATCTCTCGTATCTTCCAAATGCACGCAAACAAGCAGAATTCGATTGATAGCTTGCACTGTGGTGATATCGCTGCGGTTGTAGGTTTCAAGGATATCAAAACGGGTGACACACTTTGCGACGAGAAGAATAAAATTGTTCTTGAATCAATGGACTTCCCTGATCCTGTAATTGGATATGCAATCGAGCCTAAAACACAGGCTGACGTTGATAAGTTGGGTATGGCGATCGCTAAGTTGATCGAAGAAGATCCAACTTTGACAGTGAATACTGACGAAGAAACTGGACAAACCATTCTAAGAGGTATGGGTGAACTTCACCTGGACATCATCATGGATCGTTTGAAAAGAGAATTCAAGGTAGAAGTGAACCAAGGTGCACCGCAGGTGGCTTATAAAGAGTCTATCAATAGCTCTGTAGATCACAAAGAGGTTTACAAAAAGCAGTCAGGTGGTAAAGGTAAATTTGCTGATATCGTATTTGAATTGTCTCCACAAGACGAGGATTACGATAAAGAAGGCTTGCAGTTTGACAACAAGATCGTTGGTGGTGTGATTCCTAAAGAATTCATTCCAGCAATCGAGAAAGGTTTCAAGTCTGCAATGGTTAATGGTCCTTTGGCTGGTTATCCTGTAGAAAACATGAAAGTAAGATTGTATCATGGTTCTTTCCACGATGTGGATTCAGATGCACTTTCTTTCGAAATGGCAGCTAGAATTGGTTTCAAGAATGCTGCGAAACAAGCTTCACCTAAATTGATGGAGCCGATTATGGCGGTTGACGTTGTTACTCCTGATGAGTATACTGGTTCGATCACAGGTGATTTGAACAGAAGAAGAGGTATCATGAAAGGCATGGATACCAAGGGTACTTCAACTGTTGTAAGAGCAGACGTACCATTGTCTGAGCTATTCGGTTATGTAACTGATTTGAGAACAATGTCTTCAGGTAGAGCTACGGCTTCATTGACATTCTCTCACTACGATGCTGTGCCAAACAACATCGCAGAAACTGTAATCAAAGAAAGCAAAGGCGAGTAAGCTGTAAATTGAAAAGATTATGACACAGAAAATTAGAATAAAGTTAAAGTCATACGATCACAACCTGGTGGATAAGTCATCAGAGAAAATCGTGAGAGCTGTAAAAACTACAGGTGCTATTGTTAGTGGTCCTATTCCATTGCCAACAGTAAAGGAAAAATTTACAGTGTTGAAGTCACCACACGTGAACAAAAAAGCGCGTGAGCAATTTCAACTTTGCACTTACAAAAGATTGGTAGATATCTATTCTTCAAGCGCCAAAACTGTTGACGCATTGATGAAGTTAGAGTTGCCTTCTGGTGTAGACGTAGAGATTAAGGTTTAATACCTTTTTATAATAACAACAAAGAGGCTTTTCGGAAGATCAGCCTCTTTTTTATGCATTTAAATTAAATAGAGAGGCGCTACGAACTGAGAAGGGAAATAGTTACGGAAATTTTGATTTGCCTATTGGTAACCAAAATTTAAATTTCTATCTTTGCAGTCCGTTTCGCGGAAACGCTGTATTTGCAGTGTTTTAAACAGTTATAAGAATGTCTGGAATAATCGGAAAAAAAGTCGGAATGACTAGCGTATTTGGTGCCGATGGACGTAATGTCGCATGCACAGTGATACAGGCTGGTCCTTGCGTTATCACGCAAGTAAAAGATGAGGAATCAGACGGTTATAAAGCAGTTCAGTTAGCATTTGGTGAGCGTAAGGAAAAAAATACGCCAGCCGCACTAAAAGGACACTTTAAGAAAGCCGGTACTACTCCTAAGAAGAGTGTAATCGAGTTCCGAAATTTCCGTGAGGAATTTGAAGGTCAGATCGCCCTTGGTAATGAACTAAGTGTAGCTGATATCTTCAAAGAAGGTGACTTCGTAGATGCCATTGGAACCTCGAAAGGTAAAGGTTTCCAAGGGGTTGTGAAAAGACACAACTTTGGTGGTGTAGGTCAGGCAACTCACGGTCAGCACAATAGACTCAGGGCTCCTGGTTCTATTGGCGGTGCTTCATATCCTGCTCGTGTATTCAAAGGAATGAGAATGGCGGGTAGAATGGGTAATGACAGAACGAAAGTTCTCAATCTTGAAGTATTGAAAGTGGTTCCTGAAAAGAACCTGATCGTAATCAGTGGATCTATCCCTGGTGCTAAAAATTCAATCGTAGTTCTAGAGAAATAAGAAGATGGAGATTGCAGTATTAAAAAACAGTGGTGAGGAAACTGGGAGAAAAGTTAATCTTTCAGAGGACATCTTCGGTATTGAGCCTAACGATCACGCGATCTACTTAGACGTTAAGCAATTCTTGGCCAATCAACGTCAGGGAACGCACAAATCTAAAGAGAGAGCTGAGATCTCAGGATCTACGAGAAAGATCAAGAAACAAAAAGGTACTGGTACAGCACGTGCTGGTTCTATAAAGTCTCCAATTTTCAGAGGTGGAGGTCGAGTATTCGGTCCTCAGCCAAGAAATTATGGTTTCAAGTTGAATAAGAAGCTTAAGCAATTGGCTCGTAAATCAGCTTTGACTTATAAAGTACAAGATAAATCTTTATTGATCTTGGAGGACTTCACTTTTGAAGCACCTAAGACCAAAGAGTTTATTAATGTTTTGAATAACATTTCTGTAGCTGACAAGAAGACACTTGTTGTATTGGGTAACCAAGACAAGAACGTGACACTTTCTGGCAGAAACTTGCAAAATGCTAAGGTGACTACTGCTGATTCACTAAACACTTATGATGTGTTGAATGCAGACAGCTTGATCCTTAGCGAGAGTTCTATCGAGAAAATTGAAAACCTTCTAAAGTAAGATCAAGATGAGCATTTTGAAAAAACCTTTAGTAACGGAAAAAGTGTCTAACCTGAATGAATCAGGTAAATATGGTTTCATAGTTGACCAAGGTGCCAACAAAGTTGAAATCAAAAAGGCAGTTGAAGAAATGTACGGTGTTACAGTTGAAGATGTAAACACTATGAGATATGCAGGTAAGTTGAAGTCTAGATATACTAAGTCTAGAGTGATTGCCGGTAGATCTACTGGATATAAAAAAGCAATCGTCACTGTTGCAGAAGGAGATATCATCGACTTTTACAGCGGAATTTAATTGAATAAAAATGGGCGTTAAGAAACTAAGACCAATGACTCCAGGAACCAGGAACAGACTTGCTCCTGATTTCGCTGACATTACAACCTCTTCTCCAGAGAAGTCGTTGCTAGCTCCTGCGAAAAGATCTGGTGGTCGTAACAATACTGGAAAAATGACCATGCGCTACATCGGTGGTGGTCACAAGAAAAAGATCAGAATTGTAGACTTCAAGCGTAACAAATTCGATGTTCCCGCAACAGTGAAGTCTGTAGAATATGATCCCACCCGCTCAGCGAGAGTTGCCTTATTGTACTACGCTGATGGTGAAAAGAGATATATCATAGCACCTGAAGGTATTCAGGTAGGCCAAACAGTGATCTCTGGTGATAGTGTTGCTCCTGAAGTAGGAAATGCATTGCCACTGGCTAAGATTCCTCTAGGTACTATCATACACAATGTGGAGTTCCAGCCTGGTAAAGGTGGTGCTATCGCAAGAAGTGCAGGTGCATATGTACAATTGGTGGCACGTGAAGGTAAGTACGCAACAGTACGTTTGTCTTCAGGTGAGCAACGTAACATTTTGGCCACTTGTATGGCAACTATCGGTTCTGTTGGTAATGCTGAGCACATGAACGTGAGACTTGGTAAGGCTGGAAGAAAGAGATGGTTAGGTAGAAGGCCAAGAGTAAGAGGTGTAGCTATGAACCCAGTCGATCACCCAATGGGTGGTGGTGAAGGTAGAGCGTCAGGGGGTCACCCACGTTCTAGAAACGGTGTTTATGCAAAAGGTCAAAAGACTAGAACACCTAAGAAGTATTCGAATAGACTAATCATTGGTAAAAAGAAAAAATAAGGCATGGCACGTTCATTAAAGAAAGGACCATACATCGATTTCAGACTCGAGAACAAGGTAGAAGCCATGGTTGGGTCTGGTAAAAAATCTGTGATTAAGACTTGGTCTAGAAGATCAATGATTTCTCCTGACTTCGTAGGGCACACCTTCGCAGTTCACAATGGAAATAAATTTATCCCTGTGTTTGTTACTGAGAATATGGTAGGACACAAATTGGGCGAGTTTGCTCCAACGAGAAACTTTAGAAGTCACATTGCTAAAAAGGACAAGAGGAGATAATTATGGAAGCAGTAGCTAAATTAAATAATGTTCCTACTTCAGCTCGTAAAATGAGAATGGTCGCTGATATGATCAGAGGCCAGCAAGTGAATGTAGCATTGAACATTTTAAAGTTCGAAGCGAAAGAAGGTGCAGCTCGATTAGAGAAACTTTTGTTGTCCGCTATAGCCAACTGGCAAGCAAAGAACGAAGATGAGCGTCTCGAAGATGCTGAACTATATGTTAAAGAGATTCGCGTTGATGGTGGTAGAATGCTTAAGAGATTAAGACCTGCTCCACAAGGTAGAGCTCACAGGATCAGAAAGAGATCTAATCACGTAACAATGATCATCGATTCGAAGAACGGTGGTGCAGAAGTTACCGCTGAAGAAACGGAAGTAGAATCTAATGAAAACGATAATTAAGACATGGGACAGAAAGTTAACCCTGTAGGTCTAAGATTAGGAATCGTACGTGGCTGGGATTCTAGCTGGTATGGAGGAAAGGACTTCTCTGATAAACTAGTTGAAGACCAAGAGATCAGAAAGTATATCAACGCTCGTATTCCTAAAGGTGGGATCTCTAAGATAATTATCGAGAGAACGATCAAAAGAATTACTATCACTGTTCACACTGCTCGTCCGGGTGTTGTGATTGGTAAAGGTGGTCAAGAGGTTGATCGTATTAAAGAAGAATTGAAAAAGCTTACAGGTAAGGATGTGCAGATCAATATTTTTGAGATCAAGCGTCCTGAATTAGATGCCAAACTTGTAGGTGAGTCAATAGCACAACAGCTTCAGGCTAGAATTTCTTATAGAAGAGCCATGAAGCAAGCCATTGCTTCTGCCATTAGAGTAGGTGCTGAGGGTATCAAGATCAAGTGTTCAGGTAGATTAGGTGGTGCTGAAATGGCACGTACTGAAATGTACAAAGAAGGTAGAATTCCTTTGCACACATTGAGAGCTGATATCGATTATGCGATCTCTGAAGCAGACACAGTATATGGTAAGATCGGAATCAAAGTATGGATCTTCAAAGGTGAGGTTTACGGTAAGAGAGATCTTTCTCCGAACGTAGGCGCTTCTAACAACAACATGGGAGGCCGTGGCGGTAGAAGACCTAACCGTAGAAATAAGAAGTAATCACCTTTTAAAAAGAAGAAAAGATGTTACAGCCAAAAAGAACTAAGTATAGAAAGATGCAGAAGGGTAGAGTGAAAGGTATCGCTCAACGCGGCCACACTTTGTCTTTCGGTACATTCGGCATCAAATCATTAGAACCAGGTTGGATCACAAGTCGCCAGATTGAGGCAGCTCGTATCGCAATGACCAGGGCAATGAAAAGACAGGGCCAAGTTTGGATTAGAGTATTTCCAGACAAGCCTATTACCAAGAAACCTGCAGAGGTTAGGATGGGTAAGGGTAAAGGAGCACCTGATTATTGGGTAGCAGTTGTAAAACCAGGTACGATTCTTTTTGAATCATCTGGAGTGGATGTGGAATTGGCAAAAGAGTCATTAAGACTTGCTGCGCAGAAGCTTCCACTTTCAACTAAATTTGTTGTTCGTAGAGATTACGTTGGATAGTTATGAAAAATTCAGAGATCAAAGCACTCTCAACAGAAGAGTTGAACGAAAAGCTAGCAGCTGAGCAGTCTAACTTTCAAAAGTTAAACTTCGCTCATGCGATTTCTCCTATCGAGAACCCAATGAAAATCAAACAATCAAGAAAATTGATTGCCAGATTGCAAACAGAATTGAGAGCAAAAGAACTGGCTAAATAAGGAACGCATGGAGACCAGAAATCTTAGAAAAGAGAGAGTCGGTGTTGTGACGAGTAACAAAATGGACAAATCCATTACAGTGAAAGTTGAAAGAAAAGAGAAACACCCTATCTATGGTAAGTTCGTAAAGAAAACTACCAAGTTTGCGGCTCATGACGAAAACAATGATTGCGGTATCGGTGATACTGTCAAAATCATGGAAACTCGTCCGCTGAGTAAAAACAAGCGCTGGAGATTAGTAGAAGTTATTGAAAGAGCTAAGTAATCATGATCAGACAAGAAAGTAGATTGAATGTTGCGGATAATAGTGGAGCTAAAGAAGTTCTATGTATCCGTGTATTGGGAGGTACTAAGAAAAAGTACGCTTCTGTAGGCGACAAGATCGTTGTTTCTGTGAAGTCTGCTCATTCTTCTTCAAGCTTGAAGAAAGGTACAGTGTCAAAAGCTGTTATCGTTAGAACCAAGAAGGAAGTAAGAAGAAAAGACGGTTCTTACATTAGATTTGAAGACAACGCAGCGGTATTATTGACACAAAACGATGAGCCGAGAGGTACTCGTATGTTTGGCCCTGTGGCTAGAGAATTGCGTGAAAAACAATTCATGAAGATTGTTTCATTGGCTCCTGAAGTATTGTAAACATGAAAGTGCAAGAAAATAAAGCGAAACTTTACATTAGAAAAGGCGACACTGTTAAGGTGATTGCTGGTAACTCTAAAGGTAAGTCTGGTAAGGTGTTGGAAGTATTTCCTGCCAAATACAGAGCTATCGTAGAGGGTGTAAATGTGGTTTCTAAACACACCAAACCATCAGCTACCAATCCAAATGGTGGTATCGAGAAAACTGAAGCTTCAGTACATATCTCAAATTTGATGGTGGTAGATCCGTCTACAGGTGAGGCAACCAGAATCGGCAGAAAAGCTGATGAAAATGGAAAATTAGTTCGTTACGGTAAAAAATCTGGGGAGGTAATCAAAAATGTCTAATCCGAGATTAAAAGATATGTATATCAATGATGTTGTACCTGCTCTCAAAGAGAAGTTTGAGTACACATCTGTCATGCAGGTACCTAAGGTCACAAAAGTTGTTGTGAATAAAGGTATTGGTGCCGCTGTTGCTGATAAGAAGCTTGTTGATGTTGGGGTTGAAGAATTGACCACGATCACAGGCCAAAAGGCTGTAGCTACAATTGCTAAGAATTCAATCTCAAACTTTAAGTTGAGAGAAGGAATGCCAATTGGTGCTAGAGTTACTTTAAGAGGCGAGAGAATGTATGAGTTCATGGACAGATTGTTGAACATTGCACTTCCTCGTGTGAGAGATTTTAGAGGTGTAAAGGACAAAGGTTTTGATGGACGTGGAAATTACACTTTAGGTGTAAAAGAGCAGATCATTTTCCCTGAGATCTCTATCGATAAGGTAAATAAGATCACAGGAATGGATATCACTTTCGTGACCACTGCCAATTCTGATGAAGAAAGTTATGAGTTACTAAAAGCGTTGGGTATGCCTTTCGCTTCAAGTAAGAAAAATTAATTGCAATGGCTAGAGAAGCAGTAAAAGCAAGAGAAAGAAAAAGACAAAAGTTAGTAGCACGCTACGCTGAAAAAAGAGCTCAGTTAAAGGCAGAAGGTGACTATATTGGTTTAGATAAATTACCAAGAAATTCATCTCCTGTACGTTTACACAACAGATGTAAATTAACTGGCAGACCCAAAGGATACATGAGAAAATTTGGTATCTCAAGGGTAACATTCAGAGAGATGGCTTCAGCAGGAAAAATTCCTGGTGTGACCAAAGCAAGCTGGTAATAACAGCGCTTTTTTATTAAGATATTATTTAATACCTTTGCAGGCCGGTTTTGGCCGGAAGGTATTTACTTTTATAAAATATAGCCTATCGCTGGGAGATATCGCCAGAATAGGGACCGCAGCAGCGGCAAAAAAATTAATTATGACTGATCCAATAGCAGATTATCTAACAAGATTGAGGAACGCCATCAAGGCGAACCATCGAGTAGTTGATATTCCTGCTTCCAAAGTGAAGAAGGAGATCACCAGAGTGTTGCATGAAAAAGGCTACATTCTTAACTACAAATTCGAAGATCAAGGGGTTCAAGGCAACATTAAGATTGCATTGAAATACAACCCAAGCACTAAATTACCAGCAATTGAAAATTTGGTGAGAGTTTCTAAACCTGGTTTACGTAAGTATACTGGAGCAGAGACTTTACCAAGAGTACTCAATGGCTTAGGTATTGCCATCATTTCTACATCAAGAGGAATCATGACGGACAAGGAAGCGAGAACGCTTCATATTGGTGGTGAAGTATTGTGTCAAGTTTATTAAGAGGAGGGAAAGCAAATGTCAAGAATCGGAAATAAACCAATCGAACTACCTGAAGGCGTTACTTTAGAGATTTCTAAATCGAATGTCGTAACTGTAAAAGGTCCTAAAGGTGAGTTGACTCAGGAAGTGAATCCAGACATGATCATCAAGATTGAAGAAGGAATTTGCACTGTGGCTAGACCAACTGAGCAAAAAAGACACAAAGCACTACATGGTCTATACAGATCATTGATCAATAATATGGTGGTTGGTGTAAGCACTGGATATACAAAGGAATTAGAATTAGTAGGTGTAGGTTATAAAGCTGCAGTTGCGAATAACGTGCTAGAGCTAAACTTAGGTTACTCTCACAATATTTACTTACAAGTTCCACAAGAGGTGAAGGCTTCTGCTAAAATGGAAAAAGGTAAGAACCCAATTGTTGAATTGGAAAGTGCGGACAAAGAATTGATTGGCCAAGTAGCTGCAAAGCTCAGAGAGTTGAGAAAAGTTGAGCCTTACAAAGGTAAAGGTGTTCGTTTTGTTGGTGAGCAAATTAGAAGAAAAGCAGGTAAGACTGCTGCTAAATAATTAGAGGTATGGCTTTAAGTAAGAGTAGACTTAGAATTAAGAGAGGTATCAGAAATAAGATCTCTGGTACAGCTGATAGGCCTAGAATATCTGTATTCAAGAGCAATACAAGTATCTATGCCCAAATTATTGATGACGAGAAAGGACATACCCTCGCTTCAGCTTCTTCTAAAGAGGTAAGTGATAAGCAAAACACTGACCAAACCATTTCGAAAGAAGTTGGTAAGAAGTTGGCAGAGAAAGCAGCTGCTAATGGTATCGAGCATGTAGTATTTGATAGAAACGGATATATCTACCACGGTAATGTGAAAGCTTTGGCTGAAGGTGCCAGAGAAGGTGGACTTAAATTTTAATCGAGATGAGCCAAAAATTAAGTAAATCATTAAAAGCGAGTGAGATCGATTTGACCGAGAAGGTCGTAGCGATCAAGCGTGTAGCTAAAGTTGTAAAAGGTGGTAGAAGATTCAGCTTTTCAGCTATCGTAGTAGTAGGAGATGGTGAAGGTGTTGTAGGATACGGTTTAGGTAAAGCTAATGAAGTAACTGACGCGATCACTAAAGGTATAGATGATGCCAAGAAGAACTTGGTGAAAGTGCCAATTCTAAGAGGAACTGTGCCTCACGAAACAATTGGTAAATTTGGAGGTGGTCACGTATTAGTGAAGCCTGCTTCTGAAGGTACTGGTGTGATTGCTGGTGGTGCTATGCGTGCAGTGTTCGAATCAGCTGGTGTTCATAATGTACTGGCCAAATCAAAAGGTTCTTCAAACCCTCATAACGTAGTGAAAGCAACTTTCGATGCGTTGTTGAAAATGAGAGATCCTTACACTGTAGCTCAGCAAAGAGGTGTTGAATTGGATAAAGTTTTTAACGGATAAGAGAAATGGGTAAGGTTATTATCACGCAAGTTAAAAGCACGATCAAGAAGTCTGAAAGGCAAAAGAGAACTATCGAAGCTTTAGGATTAGGAAAGATCAACAGATCAGTAGAGGTAGAATTAACTCCTCAAATTGCTGGTATGGTCAATAAGGTAAGTCACTTGGTATCTGTAAAGGAAGCATAAGATGAAACTGAATACACTAAAACCTGCTGAAGGTTCAACAAAAAGTAATAAGAGAATTGGTAGAGGCCAAGGTTCTGGTAGGGGTGGTACTTCTACAAGAGGACACAAAGGCGCCAAGTCTAGATCAGGTTATTCAAGAAAAGCTGGCTTCGAAGGTGGTCAGATGCCATTGCAAAGGCGTGTACCTAAGTTTGGGTTTACTAACCCTAACAGAGTAGAGTACAAAGCCATTAACTTGGATACTTTGCAAGAGTTAGCAGCTGCTGCTAAAGTTGATGCAATTAGCATCGATACTTTAGTTGAGCATGGATTAGCTCAGAAAAATGATTTGATCAAAGTTTTAGGTAGAGGTGAACTTAAAGCTAAAGTGGATGTAACGGCTCACAAATTTTCTGCGTCTGCCGCTGCAGCCATTGAGAAACAAGGTGGAACCGCTACAACGGTGTAAAGCATGAAGAAATTCATTACAACCATAAAGAACATTTTTGCAATTGAGGAGCTAAGAAACCGAATCCTAGCCACACTAGGGTTCTTGGTAATTTTTAGATTAGGCTCATTCGTTGTATTACCCGGTGTAGATCCGACTCAGCTTACTGATACGGATAGTGGCATCTTGGGTATATTAAATACATTATTAGGAGGTTCTTTCTCAAGAGCTTCCATTTTTGGTTTGGGTATTATGCCTTATATCTCTGCATCGATTGTGATTCAGTTGATGACGGTTGCGGTACCTAGTTTCCAAAAAATGCAAAAAGAGGGAGAGTCTGGACGTAAAAAGCTGACTCAGATCACAAGAGTGTTAACCATTTTGGTGACACTTGCTCAGTCAGTAGGTTACTTAAAAGTAACTATTCCTGCTGAAGCGATCTCGGCTAGCTTGAACCCAACTTTCTTTATGATCTCATCAATGGTCCTATTAACATCAGGTACAATGTTCTGTATGTGGTTAGGAGAGAAGATCACGGATAAAGGTATCGGTAACGGTATTTCAATGTTGATCATGATCGGTATCATTTCAAGTTTGCCTGGTGCAGCTTGGTTCGAATTTGTAACTACAAATGGTATCAGTCGTGCATTGTTCTCAGTCGTTGAGATCTTAGTATTGTTCGGTGTTGTAATGGTGACGGTGGCTTTGGTTCAAGCAACCAGAAGAATTCCTGTACAATATGCCAAGCAAGTGGTTGGTGGTAAAGTATACGGAGGTCAACGTCAGTTCATTCCATTAAAAGTTAATGCTTCTGGTGTAATGCCAATCATCTTTGCTCAGGCATTGATGATCTTACCTACATTGATTGGTCAGGTTTGGGCAGATACGAATGATTTCTGGAACAACGTAACCAATGCATTTGCCAATCCTTATTCTTGGCAGTATAATGTAGTGTTTGCTGTTTTGATCATTGCCTTTACTTTCTTCTATACAGCTATCACGGTTAATCCGTCAAGTATGGCTGATGATTTGAAAAGAAATGGTGGTTTCATTCCAGGTATAAAGCCGGGTAGACCGACATCAGAGTTTATAGGTGATGTGCTCGATAAGATCACTTTGCCTGGTTCAATTTTCCTAGCACTCATCGCTGTGCTTCCAACATTTGCATATTTGGCAGGTGTAGGGCAGCAATTTTCATACTTCTATGGAGGTACGTCATTGCTGATCATGGTTGGTGTGATCTTGGATACATTGCAACAAATTGAAAGTTACTTGCTGATGCGTCATTATGAAGGTATGATGAAGTCAGGCAAGATGAGAGGAAGATCTCAGAATGTAGCAGTCGCTTCATAAGATGATCTTCTATAAAAACGAAGACGAAATACAATTGATCCGTGAGAGTGCCGATATTCTCGGTAGAGCGCATGGTGAAGTGGCCAAAGAAGTTAGGCCAGGAGTAAAGACTAGTTTTCTTGATAAAATCGCTGAAGAATTTATCAAGGACCATGGGGCAACCGGTTCCTTTAAAGGATATAATGGTTTTCCCGCAACACTCTGCATTTCCACGAACGAAGAAGTTGTTCATGGTTTTCCGAGTGAATATGAATTAAAAGACGGTGATATAATCTCTATAGATTGTGGAGTCTACTACAAAGGTTTTCATAGCGATAGCGCTTATACTTACCCCGTAGGAGACGTTTCCCAAGAGACATTATCACTGCTAAAAGCAACGAAGGAGTCGTTGTATGTTGGTATTGAAGAGGCCAAGTTTGGCAACCGAATTGGTGATTTAGCCCATGCGATCCAGAGTTATGTGGAAGACAGAGGTTACACCGTGGTGAGAGAATTGGTAGGACATGGCTTAGGCCGTAACCTTCATGAATCACCTGAGGTACCCAACTACGGTAAAAGAGGGAGAGGTCCAAAATTGAATGAAGGACTTGTGATTGCCATTGAACCAATGGTGAATTTAGGCACAAGAAGTATCGTTCAAGAAAGTGACGGATGGACAATTAGGACGAGAGACCGCAAACCCTCAGCTCATTACGAGCACACCGTGGCCATATTCAAAGACAGAACAGAAATATTAACAACTCATAAATACATTGAAGAAGTTGTAACAATATAATATGGCGAAACAAGGATCTATAGAACAAGATGGTACCATTGTAGAAGCGTTACCTAATGCAACGTTTAGGGTAGAGCTTGAAAATGGACACATAGTATTGGCGCATATCTCTGGAAAGATGAGAATGTACTACATCAAGATTTTACCTGGTGATAGGGTAAAGTTGGAGATGTCTCCATATGATTTAACAAAAGGTAGAATTACTTACAGATATAAATAAAGAGCAATGAAAGTTAAAGCGTCAATCAAGAAGCGAAGCGCAGATTGCAAAATAATCCGTAGGAAAGGCAAATTATACGTGATTAACAAAAAGAATCCTAGGTTCAAACAAAGACAAGGGTAATTATGGCAAGAATTTCAGGAGTTGATATTCCGGATCACAAAAGAGCAGAGATCGGTTTGACTTACATCTTCGGTATAGGAAGAAGCAGATCAAATTACATTCTAGGCAAAGCAGGTATTGATATCAATACTAAAATTGGTGATCTAGACGATGAGCAGCAAAAAGCGATCAGAAACATCATAAGTGAAGAGTTCAAGATCGAAGGTGTGTTAAAATCAGAAGTACAGATGAGTATCAAGCGATTGATGGACATCGGATGTTACAGAGGTTTGAGACACAGAAAAGGATTACCGGTTCGCGGTCAACATACCAAGAACAACTCTAGAACTAGGAAAGGTAAGAGAAAGACAGTTGCTAACAAGAAGAAAGCAACTAAGTAATTGGTGAGTTTTTAATGCCTATAAAGAATATTTAAAATGGCTCAGAAAAGAAAAGATAAAGCGAAGAAGAGAGTAGTGCAAGTTGACGCACTAGGCCAAGCGCACATCAAAGCGTCTTTCAACAACATTATAATCTCTTTGACCAACCAACAAGGACAAGTGATCTCTTGGGCTTCTGCCGGTAAGATGGGCTTCAAAGGTTCTAAAAAGAACACGCCTTACGCTGCACAAATGGCTGCTCAAGACTGTGCTCAAAAAGCATATGAACTTGGTCTTAGAAAAGTTGAAGTGTTTGTAAAAGGCCCTGGTGCTGGTAGAGAATCTGCAATCAGAACTATCCAGAACTCAGGTATCGAAGTGACTGTGATCAGAGATGTGACTCCATTACCACATAATGGTTGTCGTCCTCCAAAACGTAGAAGAGTTTAATTAGAAATTAAAGAGTAATGGCAAGATATAGAGGTCCTAAGGCAAAAATTGCAAGACGTTTCAACGATCCAATTTTTGGTCATAGCAAAGCATTACAAAAGAAAGCATATCCTCCGGGACAACACGGTAGAGGTAGAAGAAGAAAGCAATCGGAATATGCTGTCCAGTTAATGGAAAAACAAAAGGCGAAGTACACTTATGGTGTATTAGAAAAGCAATTCGCCAACTTGTTTGACAAGGCATCGGCAAGATCTGGAATTACAGGTGAGATTTTACTTCAATTATTGGAAGCAAGATTAGACAATGTGGTTTTCAGACTTGGTATTGCAAAAACGAGAAGAGGAGCAAGACAATTGGTTTCTCACAAACACATTACAGTAAATGGTGAGGTAGTGAATATTCCTTCTTACCACGTACAGCCAAGTGATGTTGTTGGTGTAAGAGAGAAGTCAAAGTCGCTAGAAGCTATCACTGATAGCCTAGCAGGCAACAGCGCATCAAAATACCCTTGGTTACAATGGAATTCTGCTGAAATGACAGGTAGCATGGTAAATGTACCTTCAAGAGAAGATATTCCTGAAAACATCAAGGAGCAGCTGATTGTCGAGCTTTACTCTAAATAATCTATTTGAAACCTTTTAAAATTAAAGTATATGTCAATACTAGCATTTCAAATCCCGGAGAAAGTGGTGATGGAGAAGGCAGACGATTTTCACGGTCTGTTCACTTTTAAGCCCCTTGAAAAAGGTTACGGGGTTACAATTGGTAATGCATTGAGAAGAATCCTTCTATCATCATTAGAAGGTTATGCGATCACAGGTATTAAAATACCAAGTGTATTGCACGAATTCTCAACTGTTGAAGGTGTTGTGGAAGATGTATCTGAGATCATCTTGAACTTGAAAAAAGTAAGGTTCAAAAAGATTTCTGATACTGTAGATAATAAGATCAGTGTTGTGATCGATGGTCAGAACAAATTCACAGCAGGAGATATTGGAAAATTCACTTCTGCTTTCGAAATCTTGAACCCAGACGATTTGGTGTGTAACATCGATCCAAAGATCAAATTCGAAATTGAGTTGACTGTTGAAAAGGGTAGAGGTTATGTGCCTTCTGAGGAAAACAGACCTTCTGAGCAAGTGTTCGGTTATATTCCTATCGATGCTGTCTTCACTCCGATCAAGAACGTAAAGTATAGCGTTGAAAACACAAGGGTAGAGCAAAAGACTGACTATGAAATGTTGGTTTTAGATATCAAAACTGATGGTTCTATTCACCCAGAGAAAGCATTACAAGGTGCTGCTCACATATTGATCCAACACTTTATGTTGTTCTCAGATCAGAACATGATCTTACAAACTGGAGCATTAGACGAGCCAGAGCAAGTAGACGAAGAGATGCTTCACATGCGTAAGCTATTGAAAACATCATTGAACGATCTTGATCTTTCAGTGAGAGCTTACAATTGCTTAAAAGCAGCAGATGTACGTAGCCTAGGTGACTTGGTAAGACTAGAGATCTCAGACATGATGAAGTTTAGAAACTTCGGTAAGAAATCTTTGGCCGAGCTAGAGCAGCTTGTCGCTGACAAGAACTTGACCTTCGGTATGGACTTAGCGAAATATAAATTAGAAGAGGAGTAAGAGATGAGACACGGGAAGAAATTTAATCATTTAAGCCGAACAGCATCACACAGAAGTGCTATGCTTTCGAACATGGCTTCTTCTTTGATTCAGCATAAGAGAATCACGACAACTGTAGCGAAAGCGAAAGCTTTGAGAAAGTTTGTTGAGCCTTTGATCACAAAAGCAAAGACTGACAATACGCACTCAAGAAGAACAGTGTTCTCTTACCTGCAAGACAAAGAGTCGGTAACTACACTATTCAATGAAGTAGCTGAAAAAGTAGCTTCAAGACCAGGTGGTTATACAAGAATTATCAAAACGGGTAACCGTTTGGGTGATAATGCTGACATGTGTATCATCGAATTGGTAGACTACAATGAATTGTTGTTAGCTACTGATGAGAAGTCTTCAGGCGCTAAGAAATCTCGAAGCAGAAGAGGTGGTAAGAAGAAAACTGAGGCAACTCCTGCTGTTGAAGCGAAAGCTGAAACGGCTGTAGAGGAAGCTCCAGTTGCAGAAGAGGTAGTTGAGGAAACTACTGAAGAGGTTGTTGAAGAAGCAACTGCTGAAGTAGAAGAAACTCCAGCCGCTGAAACTGAAGAAGCTCCTGAGGCTAAAGCTGAAGAGTCTTCTGACGAAGAAGAAAAGAAAGACTAACAAGCAGAGAGTTTTTCATAATACATAAAAAAGCCCTATTGGAAACAATAGGGCTTTTTCTTTTGTTCGATGCCAAAGATTCCAAAATCTTTTTTTAATGGTTGAGTTAACGGGAGATTGTTACTTACCTTTACCAATGCAGTATATGTGGTATTGCATTTTTCATTTAGAAACTTAAATCGAAGAATTATCAAGCACCCAAAATTTTCAAGAGCAAAAGATTTAGAATTTGCGAAAGTTCTAAAGCAGCGTACCAATGAGTACTTCAAAAAGAACCAACTTTCTAAGCATGGCAATTTGAGTATGTATTTGAAAACCACCTTAATGATCAGTCTTTTCGCTGTTCCATTAATTGTAATGAGCCTGGGTTTAGTTTCAAGTGCACCCTTGGTTTTTGTACTTTATCTTTTGAGTGGATTGGGAACTGCTGGAATCGGCATGTGCGTTATGCATGATGCCATTCATGGCTCTTATTCTAATAACAAGACGGTTAATAATATATTGAGTTTGACCATGAACATGATTGGTGCCAATCGTACGGTGTGGAAGATTCAGCATAACGTTTTGCACCATTCATACACCAATATAAATAATGCTGACAATGACTTAGATCAACCTTTCTTT
>CBFHYE010000070.1:0-4828 GCA_965659985.1 Roseivirga sp.
AAACGATAGTACCAAATTGGTTTGGATAGAAACACCAACCAATCCAATGATGTCCATTTTGGACATTAAGGCCATCGCTGATGTGACTAAACATCATGATCTGTTGTTGGCTGTTGACAATACCTTTGCTTCTCCCGCCCTACAAAACCCCATTGACCTTGGTGCAGACCTGGTGATGCATTCCGCTACCAAGTATCTAGGAGGGCATTCGGACCTTGTGATGGGTGCTTTAGTAATGCAGAGCGATGAGCTCTATGAACGTCTTACTTTTATTCAGAATGCTTCTGGAGCGGTACCCGGTCCACAAGATTGCTTTCTAGTGCTTAGAGGAATCAAGACATTAGACATAAGAATGGAGCGCCATTGTAAAAATGGTGAAGCCATTGCACACTTTTTGAAAGGTCATCCCATGGTTCAGGAGGTGTATTGGCCAGGCTTCGAAGATCACCCTAATCATATTATAGCAAAAACCCAGATGAATGGTTTTGGCGGGATGATCTCGTTTACGATGAAGGGAGATGATAAAGAAAAGGCTTTCAAAGTGCTTGAAAGACTTAAAGTCTTTGCACTTGCAGAGAGTTTGGGTGGTGTAGAGTCATTAGCTAATCATCCAGCTACAATGACCCATGGTTCAGTTCCGAAGGAAGAGAGGCTCAAAGTCGGTTTGTTAGAATCATTGATCCGATTGAGCGTGGGCATTGAGGATCCAGAAGACCTTATTGCAGACCTTGAGCAGGCTTTAGCTTAGTTTTGAAGTCAACATAGAATTGTTCCAGTTCTCGGTAGGAATTTTCAGTCCCCAAAAATGACAGTTCATCCAGTGTTTATGCCGGTTGGGAAAATATTATACTTTTTTATCTATTCTGAGTAAACCTTTTCAGAACTTTGTCGTCTTAATAACAGAGACCAACGAAATAATATTTTGGTTTCTAAAATAACAGTTTACCTAGACACAAAGAGAAGTCGAAACAACAACACGGTCATGAAAAAGGAATTAAAATTAAGAAGAAAAGTGTCAGCGATAGTCGCAGTGGCACTTGCAATGGTAGTCACTTTCTTCGCAGGTTTAGACTCTTACGGAGATGCATCAACAGATCCTATTGAAAGAGACGATATAGGCTTAGCAATTGCAGAGGCTTATGACGAAATCGTAGAAGAAGCATTTGTTCCGAGCATAAGCGTTGAAAGTGCAGAAGTGATCAAAATTTATAATAGAGACAACGAATTGATCAAGGAAATTCAAGTGGGTGAAGACGAAATCATTCAAGATGAAAATGTACAAATGCTTTTGAACAGAGCAGAGTATATGAGTTCATTCCACAACACTTCAGTATACAGAGTATTTAATTAGTTTTAGTAAAGAATAGATAGATGAAAGAGGAAAGGAAACTTTCCTCTTTTTTTGTACCATAAAATATGGTAAGCTATCGATTGCATAGATTTATAATTTTGCTAAAATTTATTTAAACAGAATATAATTAGGTTTTTAACTCATTACTTAGTAGATTATATATCTTAAACCAATGCTATGAGAAATTTCAGCAAATTCTATGCGCCTGCTTTACTAATCGGGCTATTAGTGGTGATTGGTGTCTCTGTAAACTACCATTATGAGAATACGGAGGAAACAGCAACAATAGAAGAACAAGTGCTTGAGCGGGCATACCACGATGTTGTTGCTGAGGAGGATATCGAAGTAGTGCAAACTACAGAAGAGAACAAGACGATAAAAGTATTCGATAAGGATTACGAATTGATCGATTCGAGGGTTTTAAAACCTGAAGAAATGCTGGATGAAGATTTTTCATCGCTGATCAATCAGTCTTCACTCATTGCAGAGTACAACAATAGTTTGATTTATAGGATCAAATAAAAAGTAAGGACAATTGAAAATATGAGGAGCTTCGGCTCCTTTTTTATTGGCCATTCATCAAAAAACAAAATCTGACTTTCACTATTATCTCAGGTCTTAGTAAATTTTAAGTTCCGAATTGAATATCTACTCTAATTAAAACAGATAAACTATGACTCTAATGAAAAAACCTGTGCGTTCGTTAGCGTTTGCGCTATTCTTTGTGCTTTTGATAGTGCAAGATGCAGATGCTCAACGAAGAAACAGGAAGAAAAATACTGAGCCTGAGGCAGACGCCAAGGCTGAAGTGTATAAAGGCATCGAATGGCGTTCTATTGGACCGTTTCGTGGAGGAAGATCAGGGACAGTCTCTGGTGTCGTTGGTCAGCCTAATGTATTCTATATGGGCGCCACCGGAGGTGGTGTCTGGAAGACAGACAATGGTGGAAGTACCTGGAAGAATGTTTCTGACGGATACTTCGGAGGCTCAATTGGTGCGGTAGCTGTCAGTCAGTCAGATCCTAATGTGGTCTATGTCGGACAGGGAGAAGAAACCGTTCGTGGAAATGTATCTTCTGGCTTCGAAGGCATGTGGAAGTCCACCGATGCCGGTGAAACTTGGACGAATATAGGTCTAAATGATGCGATGCATGTGGGACGAATCAAGATTCACCCTGAAAACCCAAATGTACTTTGGGTCGCTGTCATGGGAGATCTATTCAAATCGAGTGAAACGAGAGGTGTTTACAAATCAACAGATGGTGGTGCCTCCTGGAAGAGAGTACTTTTCGCTAATGCAGATGCGGGTGCTGTAGACCTAACTATCGACCCAAATAATCCAAACCATATGTTTGCAAGTACATGGCGTGTGAGAAGAACTCCTTATAGCTTGACTTCTGGGGGCGAAGGTTCCGCCCTCTGGAAATCAACAGATGGTGGTGAGAATTGGGAAAATGTGATGAGTAAAAGAGGAATGCCAAAAGGTCCGATAGGAATCATTGGTGTTTCGATTTCGCCTGTAAACCCTAATACAGTTTATGCCATCATTGAAGCCAACAAGGGTGGTGTTTATAAATCGACTGATGGCGGAGAGACTTGGAGAAATACAAACTCTGATCGTTCATTAAGACAACGTGCTTGGTATTACTCAAGAATTTATGCGGATACTAAAGATGAAGACAAGGTTTTCGTCATGAACGTGTCTTATCACGTGTCTACCGATGGGGGTAGAACTTTTCAATCGAAAAGAGCACCGCATGGCGACCACCATGACCTTTGGATCGCACCTGAAGATAATATGAGAATGGTGATCGCTGATGATGGCGGAGCCCAAGTCTCTTACGATGGAGGTGATAGCTGGTCAACTATGATGAATCAGCCAACTGCCCAGTTCTACAGAGTAACAACCGATAATGCATTCCCATATAGAATTTATGGTGCACAACAAGACAACTCAACAGTAAGGATTAATCACAGATCATTTGGTTGGGCGATCACTGAAGACGACTGGGAGTCTACCGCTGGTGGTGAATCAGCACATATTGCTCCTAAGCCTGACAATCCAGACATCGTATTTGGTGGTAGTTATGGTGGCTATTTGACGAGAGTAGATCATGACAAAGGCATTAATAGAAATGTTAACGCTTGGCCTGACAACCCAATGGGGCATGGAGCAGAAGATTATAAATACAGATTCCAGTGGAATTTCCCAATCTTTTTCTCTCCACATGATCCAAACAAGCTTTATACAACTTCTCAGCATGTTCATGTAAGTACAAATGAAGGGCAGTCATGGGAAGTGATCAGTCCTGATTTGACAAGAGCAGAACCAGATAAGTTGGGTAAATCTGGAGGCCCAATTACTTACGATGATACTTCGGTGGAGTATTATGCTACTGTATTTGCTGCAACCGAATCACCTTATGAAGAAGGTTTGATCTGGGCAGGTTCTGATGATGGGTTGATTCATGTGACTAGAGATGGTGGAGACAACTGGGAAAATGTAACGCCTACTGATTTCCCTAGATATCTAATGATCAATAGCATCGATGCGGATCCATTTGTAAAAGGAGGTGCTTATATCGCTGGTACACAGTACAAGCTAGGTGACTACGAGCCATACCTTTACAAAACGAAGGATTATGGTAAGACTTGGACAAAGATCACCGATGGGATTCCAAATGATTACTTTACTAGGGTAGTTCGTGCTGATCCTGAAAAACAAGGCTTACTTTATGCTGGAACTGAGCGAGGAATGTTTGTTTCTTTTGACGATGGTGCTTCTTGGAAGCCTTTCCAGATGAACTTACCTATCGTTCCAATCACAGACCTTACGATCAAGAACAATAACCTGATCGCTGCAACTCAAGGACGTAGTTTCTGGCTTATCGATGACCTAACGGTTCTTCATCAATTGACTGATGAAGTAGCCGCCTCAAATGCTTATTTATTTAAACCTATGGATGCTTACCGTCTTGGTGGCGGAGGCCGTAGAAGAGGTGGCGGAGGTAATGCCGCTTTACTCTATGGTGAGAATAAGCCAGCAGGCCCAATGATTTATTATTATTTGAAAGAAGAGCCAAAAGGCAGCGTTGAATTCGAGATTTACGACAAAAATGGTAACCTCTTCGATACCTACAAGCAAAAGGCTAAAGCGGGTATGAATATGTTCAATTGGGATATGCGTGCTGAAGGTGTAGAAGGCTTCGAAGGCTTGATCATGTGGGCAGCATCTGTTAGAGGTCCTGGCCCTTTGGCACCAACAGGCGAGTATAAAGCTGTAATGAAGCTTGGTGACCAAAGCATGGAAACAACCTTCAATTTGATCAAAGATCCACGTTATCCTTCAACTGATGCTGACATTCAGGCTCAATACGATTTCTTGATCAAAGTAAGAGATAAGGTGACTGAGACGCACAGAGCGATCAAGGACATCAGAGAAGTACGTGAGCAAATGAGCAATCTTATGGATAAGAT
>CBFHYE010000071.1:0-15320 GCA_965659985.1 Roseivirga sp.
GCACCGATGAGTATCCCTAAGACCACGCCATTGATCAAGCCCACTTTCATTTCTTGCCACAATACTCGCGCCAATTCATGGGGCTTAACAACACCAAGCGAAAGTTCTCTCAAACTCACAGCTACAGCTTGATTGCCTGAACATCCACTCATATCTGATATTACAGGTAGAAAAACGGCCAAAGCGATCACCTCCTCTAACGTGTCTTGATAAAAAGCGATGACACTAGCCGCAACAATATTCAAGATGATATTGACTGATAACCAAGAAAGTCTTCTTTTAGAACGAAGGAGCACAGGCATCGACCTTAGCTCTTCCCCTCCTACAATACCCTGAGTTTCCAACAACTCCATATTAGATCTGTCCGACTCTGCCTCCCTGATGTCTTTCCTTAAAACAAGCCCTAAAAGATGTTCTTCGCCATCTACAATGGGCACGCCATAGAAATCATATTTATCAAAAAAGCTGATCAAGTCTTGAAGACTCGCCTCTACGGGCATGGTAAAGGTATTTTTTAGAACGATGCTCTTTAGTTTTGTATTCGGTTTTGACAGGAGCAATTCACGCATTTGCAAGACGCCTAGAAACTTGGCCCCATCAAGAACATAGATGTACTGTACATGAAAACCTTCGTACTCCTCTGCATTCTCCTGTAGATCTCTTACCGTTTGACCAACCGTTTTTTCACAGTCAAAAGCCAAGTACTCGGTAACCATAAGTCCACCGGCAGAATCTGAATCATATTGTATTAGATTCCTGATGTTCTCTGCCTCTTTTGGAATCATTTCATCCAAAATGGCTTCAGCATCTGCTGTTTCTAGCTCTCCAAGAATATCGACCTGATCGTCACTATATAATTCATTAAGAATCGAAGCCGCTGTTTCCAGCTCTGCATTTTCTATAGCCTCAACCGCCTGATTTTGGGGTATCCTCTCAAGCAACATCGCGCCATCCTCCGCGCTGATCAAGTCAAGTAACGCGATTTGCTCTTTCGTATGCAGACGGTTGTATGCATATATTACATCTTCAGCCTTGAGATCCTCAAGCAGCTGATGTAATCCTGATACATCTCTTTCAAGAATCAGCTTCTGTATGCTCTCTATATGTGTATCAAACTTCTCCAATGTTATTTTATCACGCCAATGTGCATTAATGCATCCCCCTGATGAACAATAGGGTTATTGTTCATTCCAATAATATAGCCTGATGCAGGGCTTTTGATCACCTGTTTGAAAGCGCCATAGGGCTCCGCAATGTAGCCTACCAACTGATTCTTTTTTACATAGGCCCCTGATTTCACCTCAGTTAAAAATATTCCAGACTTCCTGGCTCGAACCCAAGAAGAGTGATTGATGATCTTCGACTCCACACTAGGTTCAGGAGCACCGTCTCGCATCCCTAAATGCTGCATCAGCCTAAGCGCTCCGTTGACCCCTTCTTGAATTGCCATCTGGTCAAATCGAGCCGCTTCTCCTCCCTCGTAAACCAAAATATGCTTCCCTTTTTTTGCAGCGGTCTGTCTAAATGAATTGGGCCTAAATGGCGAATTCAGTATAAATGGCGCTTGAAAAGCATGGGCTAATTCATTATTGACTTCATCTTTTAATGCCGCCCTTATCTGTGGAAAATTACTGCGGTCCGCTCCTCCAGTATGAAAATCTAGTCCAAAATCAATTACTGGAATAATACTTTTAGTTAAATAATCAGCAACACGAGAAGCTAATGAGCCATTTCTATTCCCAGGAAATGAGCGATTGACGTCTTTTCCATCAGGCACATACCTACTGAAATGGATAAAGCCATACATGTTAATAATAGGTATACAAACCACTGTACCTTTCAATGGCCTATGGTAACCGCTTTCGATTATTCTCCTAACGATCTCAGTACCATTGATCTCATCACCATGAAGCCCTCCTGATAATAGCAGCGTTGGCCCCTCAACCTCAGAACGCGCAACGGTAATATTCAAATCTATATCTGTATAGGAAGGCAATTTGGCAATAATCACATTGATCACTTTCTCCTCACCAGGTAGTATATCAATGCCGTTAATATTCAGTGCGTTGTCCAAGCCTTTATATTTTCAATTAAAGGTAGAAGATTCCATTGGCAACTAATGGCATTGTGTTCGAGATAATTTTCAGCGCCTCAGCAAACGTTAACATCCTTTAACCTTAGACTGATTAAACGTTTCTGAAATTCTACATCTAATAAATAAAAAATTATCATGAAAAATTTAAATCTTAAATCACTCGGTGCCTTGGTCTTGGTCTTTACCTTATTCACCATCAACATCGAAGCTCAAGAAAGAGCAGAAAGACAAAGAAGACAGAATGGACCACGCTTTGAGCAGGAACAAAGACAGCAACGTGAACCCAGAGAACCACGAGGACCAAAGATTCCCAACCTTACAGAGGAACAACAGGGTCAGATGAAAGCATTCAGATTAGACCACGCCAAAACAACTTTACCTATAAGAAATCAAGTGAATGAACTTGAGGCCAAATTAAAGACCTTGACTTCGGCCGATGAATTAAATAAAAATGAGGTGGGTAGGGTAATTGACAACTTATCGGATTTAAAGGCAGAACTGATGAAACAAAGGGTCGCTCACATGGAAGATGTGAAGTCGGTCTTAACGGAAGAGCAGAAGGTAGTTCTTAACAATCAGATCTCGCGCAGACCTCAAAGAGGTCGCAAACCGAATAGATAAGGCTCAAAAGATAGACTATCGATGAGGTGCTTATGGCACCTCATTTTTTTAAGCCTTGGTCACTTTTTAATTATAAAGGCATGAAAAACTATATCACTCTCCTCATCTCTCTCAACTTCTTTTGGGCATGCTCAAATGAAGCAATTGAAGAAACATCTCAAGATATTTTAGATGAATCTGGCGCAGAACAGACCTTCACTGCAGAGCTAGACTTACCAGCAATTCTTTTCGATTATTCGAACGTAGAATTACCAGATCATTTTTTCGGACAGGTCGCACAAATCGAAAACACGCCAAATAACAATATGATCTCTGATGCAGGGGCTACCTTAGGCCGCGTGTTATTTTATGATAACATTCTTTCTGCGAACAATTCCGTTTCATGTGCCTCTTGCCATCTGTAGAACAATGCCTTTGCCGACCCTACCCCATTGAGTGAGGGTTTTGAAGGTGAATTGACAGGTCGAAATTCAATGGGGTTAGCGAATGCACGCTCCTACGATAATGGTCGCTTCTTTTGGGACGAAAGAGCGGCAACACTTGAAGAGCAAGTGCTCATGCCTATACAAGATGATATAGAAATGGGGCTCACTTTGAATGAAATGGTCTTCAAAATTCAATCTTCAGATTATTATGAACCCTTATTTCAGGAGGCCTTTGGTTCCGCTGAGGTGACAAGTGAAAAAGTATCTTCAGCACTTGCCCAATTTGTTCGTTCGATGGTTTCTTATCAATCAAGATACGATGAAGGACTTTCTACCGTTAATGGAGAAGAAGATCAAGCATTTCCAAATTTCTCGAAGCTTGAGAACTTAGGAAAAGACCTTTTCTTTAGCGGAAGAACGCAATGTTCAAATTGTCACGAAACGGCTGTCTTTTCAGGCGATCAAGCCAGGAATAATGGCCTCGATGCTGGTTTTCCAGACCTGGGCTTAGGTGCTGTAACAGGAATAGCAGCGGACAATGGAAAGTTTAAAGTGAACTCTTTAAGAAATATTGCTCAAACCGCTCCTTACATGCACGATGGTAGGTTTGGAAATTTAAGAGAGGTAATTGGTTTTTATAACAATGGCATACGCAATAACCCTAATCTAGACAATAGATTAAGGGTTCAAGACAACCAAGTTCGCAGAATGAAATTGAACCCACAGGAAGTCGATGCGTTGGTAGCGTTTTTAAACACTTTTACTGACGACTCGTCCCTAAATAGTGAAAGGTTCTCAGATCCTTTCCTTAGAAGATAGACTATAGTGTTCATATACTATATATTTTGGTTGAAGAAAGGAGCTCATAAGGAGCTCCTTTTATTTTATCGCTTATTTTTATCAAATGTCAAAAGACTGGAAACCAACGAGAATGCATCTGCGCGCACAGCCCGAATTATAATTTCCCAAATGAATTGCTACCGATCGGAGTCAACATATTTGATGAATTAAAAAAATACAAACGCATAAAAAAAGCCGGTTAAAACCGGCTTTCAATTATTCTTTAGAATCTTCTTCTTTCTTTTTAGGCTTTCGCTTTTTCTTCACCTTGATCTTCAGCTCATCAGACTTTCCATCATGATCAGCTTGAAGGGTATCTCCTTCATTCACTTCACCTTTCAAGATCTCCTCAGCGATTTGATCTTCCAAGTATTTCTGAATTGCGCGGTTCAGAGGTCTCGCTCCATATTGAGGGTCATAGCCTTTTTCGGCTAAGAAATCTTTGGCCTTCTCAGTCAAGGTTACTTTGTAACCCATCGCTTCAATTCTATCCAACAACTTCTTCAACGAAATGTCAATAATGCTGTGGATATCCTCTCTGCTTAGAGAATTGAAAATGATCACATCATCAAGTCTATTTAAAAACTCGGGACTGAAGGTCTTTTTCAAAGCCTTTTGAATTGTATCCCTCATGATCGTATCCTCGTTCTCCTTTTTCGCTTGTGTGCTAAAGCCAATACCGGTTCCAAAGTCTTTTAGATCTCTAACACCAATATTTGAGGTCATGATGATGATCGTATTTCTGAAATCGACTCTTCTACCAAGTCCATCCGTCAGTATACCATCGTCCAATACTTGTAAAAGAATATTAAACACATCTGGATGAGCTTTTTCGATCTCATCTAAAAGCACAACTGAATATGGCTTTCTTCTTACTTTTTCAGTAAGCTGACCACCTTCTTCATAACCGACATATCCCGGAGGCGCTCCTACCAAGCGAGAAACAGAGAATTTCTCCATATACTCACTCATATCAATTCTGATCAGAGAATCTTCCTTATCAAAAAGATAACTTGATAATACTTTCGCCAATTCTGTTTTACCAACACCCGTTGGTCCTAGGAATACGAAAGTACCGATTGGCTTAGTTGGATCTTTCAAACCAACTCTTGTACGCTGGATCGCTTTGGTCAATTTCTTGATCGCCTCATCTTGTCCGATCACCCGACCATTCAATTGATCTCCCATGCCAACGAGTTTTTCCTGCTCATTCTGAGCAACTCGTTTTGTCGGTACACCAGTCATCATTGCGATCACCTCCGCGACATTCTCTTCATCAACAGTGTATCGCTTTGACTTGCTTTCTTCTTCCCATTTCGCTTTGGCAGTATCCAACTGGTCAATGAGCTTTTTCTCCTTATCTCTAAGTTGTGCCGCCTCTTCATATTTTTGGCTCTTCACAACTTGATTTTTCTCTTTTTTAATATCCTCAATTGATTCTTCCAGTTTCACGATCTCATCTGGAACATGGATATTATTGATATGAACTCGAGCACCTGCTTCATCCAATACATCGATCGCCTTGTCTGGCAAGAAACGATCAGAGATGTAGCGATCAGATAATGCTACGCAAGCCTTAATCGCATCTTCAGTATAATTCACATGGTGATGCTCTTCATACTTTTGCTTAATGTTATCTAAGATCTGCACTGTTTCTTCAGGTGTAGTAGGATCTACCATCACTTGCTGGAAACGTCTTGCTAGCGCACCATCCTTTTCGATATACTGTCTGTACTCATCAAGTGTAGTGGCACCAATACATTGAATTTCACCTCTGGCCAAAGCCGGTTTGAACATATTCGAGGCGTCTAATGAACCAGAAGCACCACCAGCACCGACAATTGTATGAAGCTCATCAATGAACAAGATCACGTTTGGCGATTTCTCAAGCTCATTCATCACTGCCTTCATTCGCTCTTCAAACTGACCACGGTACTTTGTACCAGCAACCAAAGAAGCAAGATCTAAAGTGACAACACGCTTATTAAAAAGCACTCTTGATACCTTTTTCTGTATGATTCTGAGGGCTAAACCCTCAGCAATTGCACTTTTACCAACACCTGGTTCACCGATGAGTATAGGGTTATTCTTTTTACGTCTTGACAAGATCTGTCCAACACGTTCAATTTCTTTATCTCTGCCAACGATCGGATCGAGTTTATCATCCTCAGCGTATTTGGTCAGGTCTCTTCCGAAATTATCCAAAACAGGTGTTCTAGATTTTTCGCCTCCCTTACCAGCTGGTCTGTCAGATGAACCTCCGGAGCCACTTCCTCCACTAAACATTCTACCAGACTCTTCTTCTGGTTCGTCAGTATCTGAAGATGCAATTGGGTTATCACTTTGATATTCAAGCATTTCTTTTACTACCTCGTAGTTTACGTCAAATTTCTCTAAGATTTGAGTTGCAATATTATCCTCATCTCTCAATATCGATAACAACAAATGTTCTGTTCCAATGAGTTGACTTTTAAAGATCTTTGCCTCTAAATAGGTGATCTTCAATACCTTCTCAGATTGTCTGGTCAATGGGATATTGGCCAGATTTTTAACATTATGATTAGCGGTACCTTTAGTGGCGCGCTCCACTGCTTCCCTAAGCTCTTCCAACGAAGTGCCTAATTTTTTCAGAATGCTCACCGCTACTCCTTCTCCTTCACGAATCATTCCAAGCAAAAGATGTTCCGTACCTATATAATCGTGACCCAGACGTAAAGCCTCTTCACGACTTAACGAAATCACCTCTTTTACTCTATTTGAAAATTTTGCTTCCATTTAATGCCTTCCTGTAGGTCTTGCCTTAAGATTTCAATATAAGAACTTCTACTTTACGATTATAGAACAAAACGTGTCGTTTTCTGTAATTGTTCCTTATTAATTTTTCCCGAATTTTGAATGGTCGAGCTTGCGTTTGGTCCTTCGCAAAATAAAAGATCAAGTATGCTCAGGTTGGGAACAAAGTCTTTGCCAAAAAGCTGTATATACGGTTTTGGCTCAAATCCTGACAATTTGCCGAATCCTAATTTCGGATGAATGGAAGACCGAAGATCGAAAACCTCTCCTTCAAGCTTCTCTACGTACTTTTCACTAAAATGAAAAGCCAGATCTAAACCTAATAGCTTTTGACAGATTGACAGAGTTTCTCGCTGATAATCAATGAGTAGCTTTTTTTCTGTTTCAAAAACAGACGAAAGATAGGGGGCATAATAATCGAAGAATGGTGCTTTACCATAAGCGGATTGAATGGTCCGCCAGTGATTTTTTGACCATTTCTGTCTATGATCCACTTCCACATCTTTCACCTTCATCTTAGGATGTAAATGCTTTACAGGTATGGTCAAAGTCAAAGGACCATTAGCCGCATTGATCACCGTTCGATTCCTATACGTCTGTTTTACATAATGCTCATGTACATCTACCAAGCAGTCTTCCGCTTGATAGGCTAACCAGAAATAGGCAATGCAAGGGAAGTATTGTAATTCGATGACATACTTCATCGATCAAAGAAATTCATTAATATCACCAAGGCCCTCTCTTATCACCTCAAAGCCATCTCCCGAACAATCGACAATGGTCGAAGGTACGTTTCCACCGTAACCTCCATCAATGACCAAGTCTACATGATGCTGATATTTCTCATAGATCAATTCCGGATCGGTCGTGTACTCGATCACCTCGTCATCGTCTTTCAAAGAAGTGGTGATGATCGGATTACCCAAATACTTCACCAGCATACGAGGTATATTATTGTTGGGCACACGAATACCCACAGTTTTCTTCTTCGCATCTAAAGCCTTCGGGACACTGCTATTGGCATTGAGAATAAAAGTAAATGGACCGGGCAGTGCCTTTTTCATGAGCTTGAAAATGGGTGTGCTCAACCCTTTGGTGTATGAAGAAATTTCGCTGAGGTCATAGCAAATAAAGGATAGCGATTTAGGAGTTGTTTCCTTCAGTTGACAAACACGCTGTACTGCTTTGGCATTAGAAAAATCACATCCAATTCCATAAACTGTATCTGTAGGGTAAATGATCACACCCCCAGCCCTCAAGACATCAACGATCTTCCTAAGTTTCTTTTCTTCTGGATTCTCTTCGTAAAGTTTTATGAATTCGCAGGCCATAGTATTTCAAAAAAGCAATTTAGGACAAATTGACTATTTTTGCGCCTTATGAAAAAAAGAAAACGTCTCTTACTAGCGATGGTAGTATTCTCGGTGCTACTCACCTCTTTTTCATTCTATTTTTACCAATTATTCTTCGGTGCCAATATTCTTACCGAAGAAGATGCCCGCAGCCGAATCATTCTGATCGATAATGATGATAATTTTGACTCATTGCGAAATTACCTTTATGATAATAATATTATTCAGGATGCACTTTCCTTCAGTTTTGTAGCGAAAACCTTAGGTTACCAAGAACTTGTGAAACCAGGTGTTTACGAATTGGAGACGCAGATGACAAACCTAGAAACTGTGAGAAAACTAAGAGCTGGAGATCAAATTCCAGTAGAACTCACTTTCAATAATATCAGATTGAAGGAAGACCTCGCAGGCAAGATCACCCGCACCATAGGACTCGACAGTTTGGAATTTCTTCAGGCCATAAACGACCCTGCTCTGCAAGAAAAATATGGGTACAATGATGAGAATATCATGTCCATGTTTATTCCAAATACTTATGAAGTCTACTGGACGATCAGTATCGAAGAACTCTTCGATAAAATGCAGAAAGAATACAATAGGTTTTGGAATAGTGAGCGCAGAGCGAAAGCAGAAAAAATGGGCTTAACCCCCAAGGAAATTTCAACATTGGCATCTATCGTTCAGGCCGAAAGTATCAAAGGGGATGAAAGCGCGACAATCGCGGGCTTGTATTTCAATAGACTGCAAAGTGGGATGAAACTGCAAGCCGACCCAACAGTGAAGTATGCCTTAGGTGACTTCGCCATTCAACGCATTTTAATTAAAGATACAAGAGTAGAAAGTCCCTACAACACTTATAAGTATGCAGGGCTACCTCCTGGGCCCATCAACCTACCAACTATTCAGAATATCAATGCGGTGTTGAATTACGAGAAGCATGACTATCTTTATATGTGTGCTAAGGAAGACCTTTCTGGCTATCATAGGTTTGCCCAGACACTTCAAGAGCACAACAGAAATGCTAGGCTTTTCCAGCAAGCACTGAATCGACTGAATATATATAGATAATGTACACAGCGAGTACACAAGTAAGGGTTCGGTATGCCGAAACGGATCAAATGGCATATGTTTATTACGGCAACTATGCTACATACTACGAGGTAGCACGTGTTGAAGCCCTTAGACAGTTAGGTTTTGATTATGCACAACTTGAAGAACAAGGTGTGATGATGCCAGTCTTGGACTTACACTCTAATTTCATTCGTCCAGCAAAGTATGATGAACGTTTGACCATTGAGGTTTCAATACCTAAATTACCTTCGGTGAAGATGCTCTTTGAATACCAGATCACGAATGATCAAAATGAACTGATCAATAAAGGCTCAACCACCTTAGTGTTTTTGAGAACCTCTGATCATAAGCCGGTAAGAGCTCCGGAATCATTACTGGACATCATGAAACCATTCTACGAATGACTAATCAGGTTACCAAGTTCTTGGAGAGGCAGCCGCTATTTCAGCGCTTTATCTCTGTTCTTCAAAAAGTAAAGCTTGGGAAACATAAAACGGGCTTGTACGAAGCCATCATCATTTTTCTAAGAAAAATGAGTAATGCAGTCATTCTTGATCGTACAAATGCAGTCTCTTACAGTTTTACTGTTGCCATATTTCCTGCGATTATTTTCTTGTTTACACTCACCCCCTACATTCAGAATGTTTTTCCAGAGATCTCAAACGAGGACATCATCCAGTTCTTAGAGAACTTATTACCAGAGAACCTCTATCTGGCAGCAGAAGCCACGATCACGGACATCATCGAAAAACAAAGGGGAGGATTACTCTCATTCAACTTCCTACTCACCTTATTCCTTTCAACCAATGGGATGACCAGTTTGATGAGTGCATTTAATGCGAGTTATAAGACAAAAGAAACGAGAGGCCTTATCAAAATGAGGATGATTGCGACCTTCTTACTTTTCGTGTTGGCTTTCTCTATTATCACCTCAATAGGTCTTTTGATCGTAGGACAACAATTATTGGAAATTACCCACTTGAAAGAAACCATTGAAGATGTTATTTCTTTAGACACCGTTTTGATTTTAAGAATTATAGTTCTTTACATTTCATTCCAGTTTTCCATTTCATGCATCTATTATTTCGCACCTGCAGTACATGAAAAATTCCATTTTTTGAGTATCGGTTCTGTTTTTGCAGCAATCGCTTGTATTCTCGCATCTGTCGGCTTCTCCTATTACGTCAACAACTTCGGCACCTATAACAAGCTCTATGGATCTATTGGAGTCATCATTGTACTCATGCTTTGGCTCTACATGTTGTCTTTAATTCTTCTAGTAGGCTATGAAATGAATGTAGCCTTAGACTTAGCGAAAAATGATAAACTAAGTGAAGAAAAAAACGCTTAGGAGTTTGTCAAAATAATTTTCCCGTTATCTTTGCAGTCCGATTCGTAAAGATCACTATAGAGGAGTGGCAGAGTGGTCGAATGCGGCGGTCTTGAAAACCGTTGTACCGCGAGGTACCGGGGGTTCGAATCCCTCCTCCTCTGCACTAATCGGTCCGTTCGTCTAGGGGTTAGGACGCCAGGTTTTCATCCTGGTAACAGGGGTTCGATTCCCCTACGGACTACAATAATAAGCCTCTCACATAGGTGAGGGGCTTTTTTGTACTTTATAGTGTGATAATAGTGAGCTTGTGATCGTTTTTAAAAATCTCTTTTGGCTTTCTTCTTTTGTACCTTTTCCTCTAAATAGCCAAACTCATTACTAACATATTGAACCTCTAGCTTTATTTCGTTTTCTTCACTTCTTAGAACTATCATTATCTCTGCGTGATCGGTTTCATATAGTGTCATAAAAGAAAGATCACCGTCACTCAAATAATAACTCCATAAGTTTCTTGAGGCATAACTTTCCATGTCTTCGTCCCTCCAAATCTCTTCGTCCTCTTTAGGTTTACCGTAGTTCGAAGTTATTATATCCTGAAAATCTTGATACAGAGAAATATAGGTATCTTCGTCAGCGACGTACTCATTCAAAATATACTTAGTTCGCACCAGTTTCTCTTCCGCGAAAATGTACACAGTATAAACACCAACATTGCGCCTTGCCTTAAGATCTACTTCACGCTTATAGACTAGCAGGCCATCATTCTTTTCATATGGTTCACCCTCTTCTTTGATAACGCTTTCCATTGAGGCACCCCAAGGGACACCTCTAAAACCTTGTCCGTATGCGACAACTGATACTACCGCCATCGCAATGATTAGTATTGTCTTTTTCATACTTATCAATTTTGGTTCTACATCTAATTCTTTTCGCAAACAGTGGTTTGCTCAATTACATAACCGGGTCCAGTAGTCACTGTGCTACTCTCATAAGATTTTATTCCTTCAGGAGTGTCGTATACATTGGACGTACGTATAGTTTCATATGTTGGGCCAGAGGTAGTAGTCGTACAAATGTAACAGTACTCCTTCTCACATCCGCTAGCAATAATACCTAGAGCTGCTACTGCCAAAACAATTATCACCTTTTTCATACTTATCAATTTTGGTTCGCTTTGATAATATCAAAAGTAGTTCCAATTGATAGCAAACGTTCTTATTGGCTTGAAACGACTGTTCTGAGCAAGAAGACTTCCCATTTTGGGAACTCCTGACCTTTATTGGGGTAGTAGATTCTTCCTAATTGATATCTTACTATGATGCTTGGTAACGAGCCATGCTTAATTAGACAATGCAATTACTGGCCTTTTTAGTAAGACGAATAACACTAAGCAGATCTCAAACCGCAATAACTAACAGCCTTGAAAGCATTCTGTAGATTAAGCGCACGGCCACCCTAATCAGAGCCCCGCCTAAATTATTAGAGAGTCGCTTACCCCCAAGGCATCGGTTGAACAGACTCTTACTATATATAGCAGTAACTTTTACCATTTAATTAAGTACGCCCATTCAAGAAGCCATTCATTAGTAAGCTTGTTTCTACTGTTAAGGAAGCCCATTTAAAACCCAAGATGAAAGTAGAGTAGAAGAGACAGTTGCAGCTACTCCTGTAAGTCGTAGGGAGGCTTCAGTCCATTATAAGCGTTATTGAACTGATTCACAGTATATTTAGCTTCTAAAGTTGAAGCCTGATTCAAGATCACTTTGAATCGTTCGAGTCCCCTACGGACTACATAGAAGCCCGACAGCAATGTTGGGCTTTTTTTATGTTTTAAATACTCATCACCATAGCCTTTCCAGAGAAGACTAGTTGTAAATTAAAACCCAGCGGCAAAAAATATTTCAATAAAAATCACGCCACTTACTTGCTCTGTGCAATCGATTGCATATTTTTGTATTATAGTTAAGCGCTAAGTCTGTTTTGCAGCCGAAAATTAATTTTGAAAAGTAAACTATAATGGAAATGAAAGTCGTTAAAACGGGCCTTTCGACAAGCTCTGGAGGAAATAAAAGAGCAAACTCGAATCAAAAATTTCAAAGTGACCCCCAAAGGGTATCTGTTAAAAACATTCTAACAGATCACTTTAGAAAGAACAAATAAGAAAGGGAGCCAAATGGCTCCTTTTTTTATAAACAGCCTTCCCTTTTTCTCGTGTCAACCAAATAAATGATCTTCCAATTACCTTGGAGTTTGGCTAACTGAAATGAATTAACTCCACAATGCGAGAAATTCTCTCCTCGATAGAATTGATAAGGTGTCCACACCGATGCCATGTCCCCATCAATGAGAATCTCATAGCTGAGCAATTTTTCGTCCCAGACCTCATCATGTGGAGTTCCTACAGCATTTAAAAAATTTGATAATGAACTCGTTCGTAATTCAGTCTGACCATTCTGACTTTTCACGATCGTCTGCATCTTCACCTCATCCGCAAAAACCTCATGAACCATAGTACTGTCTCCTTTTCGCATGCCATCAAACATTTGATCGATCGTTTTTCGAACTTCTTCTTCGCTAGTTTGCGCAAATGCGCTCAGCGAAAACAGTGAGCAGAGGATAGAGATAATTTGTATTCTTTTCATAGACTAGAATTAAAAAATATTGTACTTCAATAAATATAAGGGCCAATCCCTCATTATAGTCGGTTTTTAGCACTTAAATTGAACCACCACTAAATCAATGTAAACCTCATGAATAAAGCCTCTTTATTTCTCTCACTCATCCTATTATCGTTTTTAACAGAATTGCATGCGCAAAGCGAAAGCCAAGCAAACCAAACTGTTACGATAATACTCACCGATGGATCAGAGATCGTAGGAGAATTAGTCTCCAATAATGACAAAGAGGTCATCATTCAAAATCAGGAACTTGGACTTTTAACATTCCAGCAGGACCAAATAAAAAAAATAGTATTTCTTGATGAAAAGGGGCGCATAATCAACCCAAATCCCACGCGATATTTCTTAGGCCAATCAGCTTTTAATTTACCGAAGGGTGAAGGCTACTACCAAAACATCTATGGTGTTGTAAATATTTTTGGTTACGGTCTATCTGATCACTTATCGGCAATGGCCGGTGTTGAATTAATCACTCTTTTTAGTGGCTCACCAGCCTTTATCACCAATATTAAATACGGCACCCAGCTCACCAACAAAGTGCATATTGCTGCTTCTGCCACTTACTTATTTGGAGTCGGAGAAATATCAAGTGACTTAAATGTGGGTACACTGAATGCACTAATCACCTATGGTACTCGTGAACATAACATCACTGTTGGCAGTGGCTTCGCTTTCGCTGAAACGCAATTTGACAATAGCGGCATAGTTACGATAAGTGGTATGACACGTATTTCAAAACGATTTGCCTTCATTACAGAGAATTACTTCCTAACCACTGGACAAGAAGCGCTTCTCTCTGGAGGATTTCGCCTGATCAATAAAAAATCAAGTATAGACCTAATGGTGACCGAAGGATTTTTGCCATTACTTGATATTGTATTCACCTTTTAATTAGCATTCGACCTTAATATTTAAATCACCATGTGTACCGTCACTTATTTACCCAATGAAAACGGACATATCATTACTTCCAACAGAGATGAAGACCCAAAAAGAAGAGCAACTCCGACAGAAAGCAAAGATATAGATGGGCACATCATCACATTTCCGAAAGACCCATTTGCCGGTGGCACCTGGTTCGCAACAGATAGTGAGGTATTTACATTGGTCATTCTAAATGGCGGATTTGAAGCTCACGAACACCAACCCCCCTATCGCAGAAGCCGTGGCCTTCTCTTGCTTGATTTTTTTGAAGTTCGATCAATTGATAAGTTCACATCTGGCTATGACTTCCAAGGCATTGAACCCTTCACTCTACTGATCATAAAAAGTGACCAAGATCCTTCAATTGATGAGCTAGTTTGGAATGAAAAGGAACTACACCATCAAACACGACCTGGTACAGAACCAATCATTTGGTCATCATCCTCACTTTATCCAAAAAATGTTCGAGAGGAAAGAAAAACTTGGTTTACTGAATGGATGAAAAACAGAAAGACATTTACTCAGGAAGACATTATTGATTTCCATAAACATGGAGGGAAAGGGGATGCTTGGAATGATTTTGTGATGAATAGAAATGGGCAGGTACAAACCGTGAGCGTCACATCACTTGAAGTCGATAACAATCAATTTGGCAAGCTATACCACGAAGACTTACAAAAATAAAAGGTGCTCAAATGAGCACCTTTTTTAAAGAGTTTAAAGATCGAATTTGATCCCTTGAGCTAATGGAAGATCATTCCCGTAGTTCAGTGTATTGGTCTGTCGCCTCATATATGCTTTCCATGCATCTGAGCCTGATTCACGGCCTCCACCGGTTTCTTTCTCCCCACCAAATGCACCACCGATTTCAGCGCCTGATGTACCAATATTCACATTGGCTATTCCACAATCAGAGCCCTCAGCTGACAAGAAGATATGTGCATCACGCATGCTGTTGGTCATAATTGCCGAAGAAAGTCCTTGCTTAACACCATTTTGAAGTGCTAATCCATCATGAACACTTCCTGAATACTTGATCAAATAAAGTATTGGTGCGAAAGTCTCTTCTTGAACGATCTCAAAAGCATTTTCTGCCTCAATTATACATGGCTTTACATAGCAGCCACTCTCGTAGCCCGCACCTTCTAAAACACCGCCTTCAATTAAAACTTTACCCCCTTCAGACTT
>CBFHYE010000072.1:0-16338 GCA_965659985.1 Roseivirga sp.
GAGGTTAGCCAGAATTGGAGAACCATATACATTAATGAGAGCGGCCATCTAGTTATGGATGAAACAAATCAAGACCCTATCAGATGGGAATTTGAGCGCATCTCCCAAGCGCCTAATTGGACAGGAGAATAAATCACCCCACTGCATTGAGTTTATGAAACTATCCACTTAGTTTTAACTATGCAGCTTAAACTGATCTTATTGCTATGGGCATTTTCTTTCTCTGGTGTTGCCCAGAGCTATTACGATATTGCCAATGCTAAAACTGGCGATTTAGACTTGAGTCCTCCTCAAATAACAGGGCTTTGGGAAGTAATAGAGGTACAAGTCGGTGGTGAAAACTTGACTCCGATAGCAAAATGGTTTGAATTTTACGAAAGTGGTAGGCTCGTGGGTGGAAATGGAGGAATCACCAACCTCAGAGGTTCCTTTAATTACGACCAGTACAACCAAACCCTAGATCAGCTCGATGGAGGCCAAAAAGATCCATATGGTTCATTTAAAGTGACACGCTCAGAAGACGGAAAAAGCATGAGTTGGTCACGGTTTGAAGACGGAATAAAAGTTTCTGTTTCTCTTCAAAGAATTGCCGAAAAGCCATTAGCTCCTTGGGACAAGATCACAGGAAAATGGGTAAATGAAAAAGCCGAAGGCGTAGACATTAAAACCAAAGAGGTCAAATCCATTTACAATATGGAACTCAATAGCTACTACTTCGGCTGGGATGGCCGTTATCGTAAATTTGACAAAGATGACAATCGGATTGAGACTGGCATTTGGCATATAGAAGCACACACTCCAAGGCTGCTGTTGATAAACAATGCTGGCAATACAAAAGTCGACTGGTGGATAGAAATTAAAGAGGACTCAATGACCTGGCTGAAAGAAGGAGAAAAGGAGACCCTAACAGTCTACTTCAATCGAATCGATCATTAATGATCTGAATAATAACAGGGTGCTTTCTCAGGGCTTTATGCTATGTACTAAATACTACTTACTAGTACCCATATTTCTCTTTCCACATCGACTTGAGTCTCTTCCGCATTTCCTCCTCACGGGCATTCTTTCCTGGATCGTAAAGCTTAGTTCCTTTGATCTCTTCTGGTAAAAACTCTTGAAGGGCAAAATTCCCGGGAAAATCGTGCGAATACTTATAGCCTTTCCCGTAGCCTTCTTCTTTCATTAGTTTGGTAGGCGCATTTCTAATTGGCATCGGTATGGGTAAATCACCCGTCTTTTTGACTAAACTTTGCGCTTGATTGATGGCCATGTAAGCCGCATTACTTTTAGGAGAAGAAGCTAAATAAGTTACGGCTTGTGAAAGCACAATTCTACCCTCTGGATAACCGATCATCGTAACAGCCTGAAAGGCATTTGTTGCAATGACCAATGCTGTTGGATTGGCGTTGCCAATATCCTCAGAAGCAAGAATCACCAACCTTCGTGCAATGAATTTGATATCCTCTCCCCCTTCGATCATTCGAGCTAAATAATATACTGCCGCATTCGGGTCACTGCCTCGAATAGACTTGATAAATGCGGAGATCACATCATAATGCATATCGCCAGCTTTGTCATAGGTGGCCACTCTTTGTTGAGCAATCTCTTTTACAAAGTCATCCGTGACCTCCTTCTTCTGCTCATCAAGGTTTTCCACTACCAGATCTAGCAGATTCAAAAGCTTCCGTGCATCTCCCCCTGAAATATTAAAAAGTGCCTGCGTTTCCTTTAGCTCAACTTTCTTTTTGCTCAATACTTCATCTTTCTTGAGTGCTGACTCTATCAATCTCATCAAGTCTTCTTTTGACAAAGCCTTGAGGGTGTATACCTGAGACCTAGATAATAAGGCAGAATTGACTTCGAAAGAAGGGTTTTCGGTAGTAGCACCGATCAATGTGATATCCCCCTTCTCTACAGCACCCAGTAACGCATCTTGTTGTGACTTATTAAAACGATGAATTTCGTCAATAAATAAGATCGTATTGGACTGAAACTTTGCTCTTTGAATTACCTCTCGCACTTCTTTTACCCCAGAACTGATTGCGCTTAACGTAAAGAATGGGGCGCTTACAGAATTGGCAATAATGTTCGCAATTGTGGTTTTGCCAACACCAGGAGGCCCCCAAAGGATCATTGATGGAATTCTCCCTGCATTAATGGCCTTTCTTAACACTCCATCGGTTCCCACTAAATGCTCCTGACCAATGAGGTCGTCAAGGGTTTGTGGTCTAATGCGTTCAGCCAAAGGTTTTTGAGAGCGATTCATATATTCGAAATTATAAATCCATTTTCATTATCCATTTAATCATAGACCTTTTAATTTTCAGGTATGAACAAGGTGGAGATCAAAGCCCGACTGGAGGAAAGTTATCAGCAATACCTGAATTATTTGGGTAAGCTTTCTAAAGATGAGTATGAATATGCTCCAGAGGGAAAATGGAATGCAGGTGAACAGACCGTTCATTTGATCAAGTCTGTAAAACCTGTGGCAAATGGGCTTGGAATGCCGAAATTCTTATTGAAGTACAAATTTGGCAAGGCCAATCGACCATCTAGAAGTTATGATGAATTGATTGAGAGATACAGAACCAAGCTTGAAAAACCCTATGCCGCTCCAGATGCTTATAGTCCCTCAAAAGTGAAGCACGCGCAAGCGAATGAGTTAGATAAAAAACTGAAGAAGTATATCGATCTGCTCGAAGAGAAACTTGTCAAATGGACTGAAGAGCAGTTGGATGAATATGTGGTTCCTCATCCTTTACTCGGCAAGATCACCATTCGTGAACTCTTCTACTTTACGATTTACCATGCCCATCACCATCAGCTACTGATCAAACAGTATCTCAAGGCTTAGCAAGGAGTTTCTAATTATTTAAAAACTTGATACAAACCGGTGTAGGCACTTCGGCCACATATCCTGTTTCAGATAAGGCCCCTGTCTCTTGGTCGATCTCAAAAGTGACAATGGTGTTAGAATCCTGATTGGCTACTAGCATAAAACGCCCTGATGGATCGATCTCAAAATCTCTTGGGGTCAACCCTAAAGATGATTGCCTCCCAATCGGGCTTAGCTCCCCTTTTTCTCCAATCTTGAAAACCACAATATCATTGATCTCTCCTCGATTAGATGCATATAAAAACTTCCCATTTGGATGAATTTTAATCGCAGCACTAGCCGCGTCTCTTTGATCACCGTTTTCAAGTGTACTGATAACCTGCATGTTACCCACAAATCTGGCGGAATCTCTTAAAGCCGATACTTCTATGAATCCGATAAGTTCGTTAAGTACATATGACACCTTTAAAGTAGGATGAAAGACCATGTGTCTCGGCCCTGACATCTTTGGACCGTTAGGGTATTCTCTCACGTAATTTAATGTTTGAGAAGCCGTATCTAACTCATATTCGTACAACTTGTCAGCTCCGAGATCCACCGCAGTAACAAATCCTAATGTAGGGTGCTGAATGATCTGATGTGCATGAGGAGCCTCTTGTCTTGGATGTGAAGAGCCACCTTCATGCCTTTTATAAGAACTGTATTCATCCAGAAGTCCGTTTTCCATGATTGGATATAGTGCCACGCTTCCCCCTACATAGTTTGCCGCCATCACAAATTTTCCACTATTATCAATAGATAGATAACACGGGTATTGACCTAAACTCGAAACTTCATTCAACCAATTTAAACTGTGAGTTTCATGATCGTATTCAAACGAAGTAAGTGTCGCAAAAGCATTTTCTCCGCCATCAAATTCGTTAACTGCGTACAAATTCCTCCCGTTAGGATGTACAGCGAGGTAAGAGGGACTTATTACTTCGTCAGAAACATTGAGATAAGAGAGCGCGCCTGTTTTTTTATTCATAGAATAAACATAGACACCTTCACCCTGCCCATCTACATGACCTTCTTTCTTGGTATAAGTACCTACGAATAAAATTTCTTCGTCAGTCACCTCAGAACGGCTTTCATCTTTGTTTTCTGTGTGACAAGCGAAAACCAAAAAGGTACAACATAGAATGATCAGTTTTTTCACATTAGAGCGTTTTTAAGACCTTGATCACTTGCTCAAGTTGAGCATCAGAGAAATCGAGATGAGTTACAAATCGAATCAATTGAGGACCAAAACCAAAAGCATGAATATCATGCTCGGCTAATTTCTTCAAGAAAGTCTCATTATCGTATCGCTCGGTCAGCTTAAAGATGAGAATATTAGTTTCACATGGCATTACCTCTTCTACATATTCTTGGAGTTCCAAAACGTCTGCCAATGCCTTTGCTTTAGCATGATCTTCAGCTAATCTAGCTACATGATTTTCTAGCGCGTATAACCCTGCAGCGGCAATATATCCCGCTTGTCGCCAAGCTCCTCCCATCACTTTTCTGACACGCTTAGCACGCTTGATATCATGATGACTCCCTAACAACAACGAGCCAACTGGAGCACCTAAGCCTTTAGATAGACAGATGGATATCGTATCAAATACCTCTCCGTATGCCTTTGGTTTTTGCCCTGTCTTCACCAACGCATTAAATAGTCTTGCCCCATCGAGATGCAAGGCAAGGCCATGCTCGTGACAAGTTTCACGAATAGCATAAATTTCTTCCATCTCATAACAGCTACCTCCACCCTTGTTCATCGTGTTTTCTAGAGAAACCAATCGTGAATTTGGCGCATGAATATCATCGGGTTGAATGGCCGCTTTGACTGTATGTGCGGTGATCATTCCTCGATCCCCCTCTAACAATCGAACGGAGGCCCCTGAATTGGCCATAATACCACCTGACTCATATAAATAGATGTGCGAATACTTGTGGCAAATGACCTCGTCTTGAAGGTTGCAATGCAAACGAATGGCTATTTGATTTGTCATTGTACCAGAGGGGCAATAAAGTGCAGCATCGTAACCAAACATATGTGCTGCATATGCCTCCAACTTATTCACAGTTGGGTCTTCTTCGAACATATCATCACCCACCTCTGCTGCCCACATGGCTTCAAGCATGCCTGAGGTAGGTTTTGTTACGGTATCACTTCTTAGATCGATCATTGGAAATATTAAGGATTCAATGTAAGATGAATTGGGAGGAGTTTCAAGGAAATTTAGACTGAGGACAAAATCAAGTAAAGTCATTCCCGATGCAGAGAATCGTCCACTCTCTGCATCGGTAATCTTCTGTTAACCTAAACATATGAAGACCATGAAGCCACTACGAATGCCTCTATTAGGAATGACCGGACCGTCTGTCACGTTATGGGTGTGTAGTCTCCTAAAAGGCTCCTTAAATTTTGGAGCTCATTTCTAATTTCATCATGTACTTGTTTGGGTACTTCTTTCAAGTAGCCTGCAAAATGATTGTCGAGTTGAATGATCATTGCGTTTTTACTTTTTCGGCCTTTCTCTGTCAGCACGACATGAAAGGACCTACCATCTTCCTCATTTTGCACTCGATTTACCCATCCGTCTCGCTCCATTCTCACCAACATCCTTGAGATGGTTGGTAGATCCTGTAGCGTCACCCTACTGATTTGAGTTGGGGTAACACTCCCATGGTTCCATAAAATAATCAACACCTGCCACTGTTCGGGAGTAACCCCATAGCCCTTTAAAGCACGAATCAGCTCTCTATGAAAGAGCAAATAGGCGCGATAAAGGTTGTAGCCTAGGTTATTGTTAAGATGAAAGAGAGCCTTACCGAATTCCATGCTGGTGGTAAATCATAGATAAACATACTCAAAAAACTTGTTTAAACAAGTTTTTTGAGTGAAAAATTTAATACTTGACTTATAAAAAAAGCCTAACATCTCTGCTAGGCTTTAGTATTAGTTGCTTAAATAAGTTCTATTATCTCTTCGACATACTTTCAAGGTCGCTAAGTTCCAAACCGATTGCTTTTGTACTGATCTGCGTTTCGATAAAAGACAATAAAAGAGAACCTAGGAGCAAGAATAAGCTTAAACCGAAGACATAATCTGCTAGTTGTTGCTTACCCAAGTACATGAGCACCATACTCAATACGCAGCTAAAAAAACTAGCTATACCCAATGCTTGCATATTACGAATGAGCATTAGCCTAGACTTTAAGTTCTTGATCTGTTGAAGAAGCGATTCATCCATGTCATCCATCTCTCTGTAACGCTGTCTTAATCCCCTAGCAAGGGTCGCCAGTGCTACAAATCTGTTCGTGTAAGCAAGGAGTAAAAGAGTTATTGCCGGAAATAGTAAAGCTGGAGTAGAGATATCAATGTTCATATGATTCAAGTTCGTCAACTGAAGTTAAGCATTCAAAAACACCTTTTCATTAGCTGTATAGCCAAAGGGTTTGGGGAATTAATATTGGTCCTTATCCCTTTTACTTGGAAACTTGTACTCGATCAATCTCCAACCCAAATAGAGCGTTGCTAAACCCATTGGGTACATGATGATTTCTGTTATATACAATACCTGCTCATCAGAGACTATTGTATCCCATTCGATCACATACACCAAGATAGCTAAAAGTGCTGTAGCATCGAAACAGATTAGGAAAAGCCACATTGTTGTTTTTCTAGACATGCTGCAAAATAAAAAACCCCAACCAAAAGGTCGGGGCTATGTTCTGTTTTCAAATCTTAATTATAAATGAATCACTTCATCATAGGCCGCGGCCGTAGCCTCCATCACCGCTTCTGACATTGTTGGGTGTGGATGTACCGTTTTGATAATTTCGTGTCCAGTAGTTTCTAACTTCCTAGCAGCCACCACTTCAGCGATCATCTCAGTTACATTTGCTCCTATCATGTGAGCGCCTAACCATTCGCCATATTTAGCATCAAAAATAACTTTAACAAATCCATCGCTTACACCGCCAGCTTTTGCTTTGCCCGATGCTGAGAACGGAAACTTTCCAACTTTAATCTCATATCCAGCCTCTTTGGCCGCTTTCTCAGTGTATCCTACTGAAGCGATCTCTGGCTGGCAATAAGTACAACCCGGTATGTTGCCATAGTCTAACGGCTCAACATCCATTCCTGAGATCTTTTCTACACAAATAATACCTTCTGCCGAAGCTACGTGTGCTAAAGCAGGCCCATGCACGATATCTCCAATAGCGTATACGCCAGGGATGTTGGTTTTGTAATGGTCATCAACGATCACCTTGCCTTTATCAGTGGCTACACCAACATCTTCGAGACCAATGCCTTCTAGATTAGTCGCAACACCCACTGCTGACAATACCACATCGCAGCTTAGGGTTTCTTCACCCTTCTTGGTCTTAACCGACACCTTACAACCTGCGCCCTTGGTATCAACACCTGTTACCTCAGCATTGGTCATGATCTTCATGCCTGCCTTTTTATAGGTACGCTCCAATTGCTTAGATACATCAGCATCTTCAACCGGAACAATTCTATCCATGTATTCAACGATGGTCACTTCAGTGCCGATCGAATTATAGAAATAAGCGAACTCAACGCCTATGGCTCCAGAACCCACGATCACCATTGATTTTGGCTGTTTTTCCATCACCATAGCTTTTCTGTAGCCAATGATCTTTTCATTATCGATCGGTAAAGCAGGCAATTCTCTTGAACGACCACCGGTAGCCACAATAATATGATCAGCACTGTAGTCTGTAGACTTGCCGTCTTCAGTGGTCACTTCTACTTTTTTGCCGGCTTTAAGTTTTCCAAAGCCTTCTATATGATCGATCTTATTCTTTTTGAATAAGAACTGAATTCCTTTACTCATGCCACCAGCGACATCACGGCTTCTTTTTACCATGCCCTCAAAATCGACATCGGCACCTTTCACACTTACTCCATAGTCCGCAGCGTGCTTAACATATTCAAAAACCTGAGCACTTTTCAGTAGAGCCTTGGTTGGGATACATCCCCAATTCAAACATATTCCACCAAGTTCTGAGCGTTCAACCACTCCAACTTTCATCCCTAGTTGTGAAGCTCTGATCGCAGCTACATATCCGCCAGGTCCACTACCAATTACAATAAGGTCGTATTTAGATGCCATAATGCTTATAATTTTCTGTTTTTGAGTGGGGCAAAGTTAATTCAAAAGCATTCTTAAAAAAATCTAGAATTGGACTAGTTGATGCTTTTCACTTTATTTGAATTCACATTTAATCGTATCCTCATACCAAGAGGCAATCATATTTAACAAAACAAATACATGGGTTTACTTGACGGAAAAACTGCCCTTATCACAGGTGCTTCAAAAGGAATCGGAAAAGCCATTGCGACCAGCTTTGCCAAAGAAGGTGCTAATGTTGCTTTCACTTACTTATCGAGTGTAGAAAAAGGACAAGCCCTTGAGGGCGAATTAGCAGCTCATGGCACGAAGATCAAAGGCTATCGTTCAAATGCTGCAGAATTTGCAGCCGCGGAAGAATTGATCAATAATATTGTTCAAGAGTTCGGTAGTCTGGATGTTATTGTGAATAATGCTGGAATCACTCGCGACAACCTATTGATGAGAATGAATGAGGAAAGCTGGGATGAGGTGATCAATGTCAACTTAAAATCTTGCTTCAATACCGTGAAAGCTGCCACCCGTACCATGATGAAACAAAGAGCCGGTTCAATCATCAACATCACTTCAGTTGTGGGTGTAAAAGGTAACGCTGGCCAATCCAATTATGCGGCTTCCAAAGCGGGAATCATTGGCTTCACCAAATCAGTGGCACTAGAATTAGGCTCTCGCGGCATTCGTTCAAATGCGGTAGCCCCGGGCTTTATTGAAACGGAAATGACCGAAACCTTAGATGAAAAAACGGTACAAGGCTGGAGAGATGGCATTCCCTTGAAAAGAGGAGGTTCTCCTGATGATGTTGCTAATGCTTGTGTATTCTTAGCATCTGATATGTCATCTTATGTTACTGGCCAAACCTTGTTGGTTGACGGTGGCATGAACACTTAAGTCCCACTCATCAAATCATTATTAAAAAGTGCATCGGTCAATGACCTAAATCCGTTTTAATGCGTTAATATGGCATTGACCGAACACTGATTAAGGCATCTTGAATTCTATCTACTTTTCACTTGCGAAAATCACCTTAAAAACGGAATTCTCTCCGTGGTTTATTCCCTTGTGCCTTTTACTCGGATTGGGCTATGCGGCCTTTCTTTACAGCAAAAACAGTCCTTGGACAAAGCAGGTTAATTTATTGTTGGCCTGCACTCGCTTTCTGTTAATCAGTGTCCTTTCTTTTTTGATCATTGGCCCCCTTTTCAATCAAGTAACCTTCGAAGAAGAACCTCCGGTGGTAGTGCTTGCCATTGACGATTCTCAATCTGCGAAAGCCGGATTGGAAAATATTGATTCTGCTCAATTAATCACAACAATCAAAGAATTAGGTAATTTTCTAGAAGCTTCAGGAATTGAAGTTCGGCTTAAGGGCCTATCTGAATACATTGGTGATGCTGAAGACATTACCTTCAACAAGCCCACAACGGATCTTAATGGGGTGCTTAATGAAGTGAGTCAAGACTTTGAACAACAAAACCTATCAGCAACGATCCTCATCTCTGATGGCATACATAATTTCGGTTCTTCTCCTCAATTCTTTACTTCAACAAAACCAGTCTATACGCTTGGTATTGGTGACACCATTCCTGCACAAGACCTTAGCTTAAAAAGAGTAAATGCCAATAAAGTGGTATACCAAGGCAAGCGTTTTCCATTAGTTGTGGATATTTATAATAATGGCTTCGTCAATGAAGATTTGACTGTTGAAGTGATTTCAGGAGGAGAAGTACTCGCCAGACAGAATACCAAGGCCACGGGAGATCAACAGATCAACTCATTAGAATTTATTCTGGAAGCTGGTGAAGTAGGCATAAAAAGCTATCAAGTCCGACTAGATACTAAAGAAGGAGAAAGCACATTTAGCAATAATAGCAGACGACTCTTTGTAGAAGTGATCGATAGTGAGCAAAAAATATTGATCGCTGCAGCCTCACCTCATCCTGATATCAAAACATTGAGAACCGTGATCGAATCAAAAGAAGGCACTGAGGTTTCGCTTTGGATAGAAAACATTACTCAAGAGTTTCCGGAAGGGCCTTTCGATCTGGTGATCTTCCATCAATTGCCAGGCTTTAACGACCTTCCTCAACAGATCGATCATTGGATCGATGATAGCAATACCTTATTCATGACAGGCACGCAAGAACTTGATAACCTCAATAGAAGAAATCAGGTATTGAGCTATTCTAATTTTGGACAAACTGATAATGTTTCGGCTAACTTTTCGCCCCAATTCGACCTTTTTGAAATCGATGAAAATCTATTGATTCGATTGAATGAGTACCCTCCAATCACCGTTCCCTATGGTACATTCCAAGTAAAAGAAAGAGCTTCGATCATGCTCTTTCAAAGAATTGGCGCGGCCCAAACCAATAGGCCTTTGCTCACGATACTCAATGATGACGAACGAAAATCTGCCGTATTCTCAGGAACAGGTATTTGGAAATGGAGACTTCAAGAAAGCGCGCTTTATTCTGAGCCGGAGCTTTTTGATGAACTCTTTGGGAAGCTTATCCAATTCCTATCTACAACGGAGAACAAGACAAATTTTAATGTGACTCCTGTTGATGAGAGTTATACAGATTCTGAATCAGTAGAGTTTGTTACCGAGGTCTACAATGAACTCTACGAAAAGGTGTATGACTACAACATTTCTTTTAAACTTAGGAATGAAAACAATGAGGTAGAAGAATACAATTATGTGAATACCCCAAATAATGAATTCAATATTCAGGGGCTTGAATCTGGCGTTTATACCTATGAGGCTACCGTAAGACTTAATAATCGTTCAGAACTTTCAAGAGGTAGTTTCACGATAGAAAAATTAGCCCTAGAGGACATTGACCTCACAGCGAATCATCAATTGTTAAGAAACATCGCCAATAATAACGGTGGCCAATTTTTCAAGTATGCACAACGGGATGACTTAACTGAAGCCATCAAAGCACTCAACCCTAAACCAATCACTCGATCTTCAGAGGAACTCAATCCTTTGATCGACAATCCATTATGGCTATTCCTGCTTGTTGGACTAATGGCCTTCGAGTGGTTCACAAGGAAATACCACGGTCACTACTAAGATTTTAGTCGTTTTTCTTCTTTCAAAACTAATTCATTAGTTTATTTGAGTATGGTTAGGTCAAAAACTCTCATACTGCCGTTTCTATTCTTATTATTGGCTTGCGATATGGAAGCCGTCAGAGAAGAAGCTGATCTTCAATTTCAGAATGGTGAATATGAAGCGGCAGTGACTGGCTATACCCGTGTCATTAAAATAGACACGGATGATTATTATGCCATATTTAACAGAGCGCGTGCCAACGAAGAATTAGGCAACTTTCAAGAAGCCTATGACGACTACAATAAATTGGTACTCTTGCAGTGGAATTCATATAAGTCTATGCTCGGCAGAGCAAGATGTAATTTTGAGCTGGAGAATTACACTGGCGTTATAGGAGACATGAATGTATTGATCGAAGCGAGTGAAAATAATATTGACGCCCTATCGCTAAGAGGCCGTGCTTTTGTAAAGGAAGGCGATAACCAAGAAGCCATTTTTGACCTTACTAGGGTATTAAGAAAAGAACCTAATAATATAGAAGCCTTGATCAGCCGTGGAGCTGCCTATGCCAGAGGTGGACTTGGACCAATGGGAATAGAAGATTTTGATAAGGCTATTTCTATACAACCAGACCTTGCAGTAGCGCATTTTAACAAAGCCATGGTCTTCTTTGTATATGAGCATTTCTCAGCTGCAATTCGTTCATTTGACGATGCCATCGAAAAAAACCCAGAATACGCAGAAGCTTTTACGAGAAGAGGCATGGCAAAAATCAATTATGGAAATCATCCTTTGAAATCGGCTTGTGACGATTTCGCTCTAGGTGAAGAATTTGGTGACCCCGTAGCTACCGAATACATAAAAGACTATTGTAAAAAGTGATCAATTACTTTCTTTAATTTGAAAATTCATTGATATGCTAAAGAAATTACTCCTTACAGGTAAACACTCATCTTCAGTTCATATTGGCATCCTCGTTTTAAGGGTGTGTTCAGGTGCCGCCATGCTCACTCATGGTTACCCGAAATTCATGAAAGTACTCAACGGTGAATGGCAATTTGGCGATCCATTGGGTATTGGAGTAGAAGCCTCTCTCATCTTAGCTGCTTTTGCAGAGTTTATCTGCTCAATCCTGTTGATCTTAGGTCTTACGACCAGATATGCACTTGTTCCATTAATCATTACAATGCTAGTGGCTTGGAGAATAGCCCATGTTGACGATCCTTTTGGCTCTCAAGAAAAGTCAGTACTCTATTTGGTGATCTTTTTAGCAACCTTCATTATTGGGCCAGGAAAATACTCATTAGACCAAAAGCTATTTAACTAGTTGAGCCGTTCTCAGTTTCAGCAGCCAAAATCACTAAAATTTCTTTTACGTCAGAAAGAGCTTCCCTAAATACCAAAAGGGCACTGGATTTATAAGATTGACCGAACTGGATCAGATGACTAAATTTATCTGACTGAACGGCCTCAACAAATTTGCTTTTGGTAGAAGCATCTGACATTGGGTAATTCAGGTTTTTGACGAATGGGAAATTATCTTCCACAAATGGAATAAGTCTCTGCTTAACATGATCGCCATCGATATTACTCGATAAACTCACCGTCTTAAAACCACTTTCATACAAGCCAACAATAAGATTCATGAGTGAATCATTTTGAATGAGATCAGAAGTCCCAGTGCTACTCATCTGCTGATAAGTGATATCATTTGAAGCAAAGGGCGCATAGTTGAGCAAGGAAACCGTATTAATAAAAAGAGAGTCGGTATAAACCCCTTTCTCACTCCTGAGTAACTTCTCAGCATATTCCAATTGCTTTTCCAATACCTCAATACTTAGGCTAAGCCTGGTACTATCAACAACTAAGTTTTTCTAAAATTAACGAGCATCTTCTGCTCTTTTTTTCGTTCCTGTTGACCTATTCGATATTCATTTAAAGCAAATGACGCTGTGATACCTAATATTAAAATGAATAATTCAGCTATGAAGAATCCGAAATTTCTTTTTCTCTTTGCTTGAGGCATACCTAAATCTAAAAATAATTTCTGTTCTATTCTTTACTTAGAGGAAGCTCTGCTGAGTGTTTTATTTCCGACATCACAAAAGAACTTTGTACGTTTCCGATATTATCTAAATCAGCCAATTGTGTAGAAATAAACTTTTGATAAGTCTCCATATTTGGAACCAATACCTTCAAGAGATAGTCGAACATTCCACCAATATGGTAGCAATCGATCACTTCTTCCAAGTGCTTTACGTCATCTTCAAAACGTTCGATATATGCTCTTTGATGATTTTTTAGTGATACACTGCAAAACACTAACAAAGAAAGACCAACCTTTTTGCGGTTGATCTCAGCCTTATATTTTAAAATAAAACCCTCTCTTTCCAATTTCTTGATGCGTTCGTGAACTGGTGTAATGGTCAACCCTAGCTGAGCAGCTATTTCTTTCGTACTCAGCTTTGCATTCTTTTCTAAAATCTTCAAGATCTTGAAATCAATCGCATCTGCCATAGTAAAATTTTCTATTTGGTCTAAACTCGAGATCGAGTTAAAGTATATTTTTCTTTATATCTAAACTATATAGTTATTATTTCTTAATTAGTACATTTTTAAGGCATTTCATTCCTTTTAACTGAACTTTGTCAAAATAAATCACCCTATGGACAAGTCATTTATGAAACCCGAAAGTCTGATGATGTCTTATGGCTATAAGCCAGAACTATCTGAAGGATCTGTCAAATGCCCTATTTTTCAAACCAGTACCTTCGCTTTTAAAAATGCCGAAGAAGGAAAGGCATTTTTTGAGGTTGCTTATGGTCTAAGAGAAAAACATGAGGGTGAAGAATTAGGACTCATCTATAGTCGACTCAACAATCCTGACCTTGAGATTCTTGAGAGCAGGCTAACCCTTTGGGACAAGGCTGAGGATTGTGCTGTTTTTGAAAGTGGAATGTCCGCTATCACTACCGTTTTGCTCGGCTTTTTAAATCCAGGAGACACCTTGCTGTACAGCCAACCTGTTTATGGTGGTACAAGCCATTTTATTGAAGAGATTTTGACACGCTTTGGTATCCAAGTGGTGGGATTCACAGCTTCAGATGCAAAAGAAGATATTTTAAACAAGATAAAGCAGGCAAAAAACGGATTGCAAAGCCTAAAGATGATCTACATCGAAACGCCTGCAAACCCAACCAATGCGCTCATCGATCTAGAATTATGTAAAGAGATCGCAGATTTGCTAAGCAATGCAGAAAAAAAGGTGCTTTTCACGGTTGACAACACTTACATGGGGCCTCTCTGGCAGCATCCATTGCAACATGGTGCAGACTTTGTGATCTATTCTGCCACCAAGTATATCGGAGGGCATAGTGATGTCATCGCAGGTGCTTGTTTAGGCTCAAAAGAACTTATGGCCAGTGTTAAAGAAATGCGCACCTTTTTGGGAAATATGGCAGGCCCATGGACAGGCTGGTTATTGATGCGAAGCTTAGAAACGTTAAAAGCTCGAATGGACATTCAGCAAAAAAATGCGCAAGAAGTCGCGAGCTACCTCGACTCTCATTCGAACGTAGAAAAAGTGCATTACTTGGGTATGATCTCAAATCCTCAACAACAAGCGATTTTTAAACGACAGTGCAAAGGCACAGGTGCCATGGTTTCATTTGATATTAAAGGCGATGAGAAAGAAGCATTTCAATTTCTTAACAACTTAAAGCTCTTCAAACTAGCGGTTAGCTTGGGTAGTACGGAATCTTTAGCAGAACACCCTGCAACCATGACACACGCAGGGGTTTCTCCTCAAAACAGAAAGGCTTGTGGAATTGGCGGGTCACTCGTCCGATTGTCTATTGGCGTTGAAAACAGTAAAGACCTAATTTGGGATATTGATCAGGCCTTGAAAGCTTAATTTCTTGCACAAAAAAAATTAAAGGCCTTACCTTTGCGGAATGCAGAACGATCCAGAATTGAATGGCAAGTATTTAGGCACCATTACAAAAGATTTTGTATTGGTGTCTGACACATTGAAGGAAGCAGCTTATCAAGTCAAAAAAAGAGGTTTTTCTGATTACCCTATCTTTCCAATAGCCAAAACAGACATTCCTATTGGTCAGAAACTGATTGGCAGGGCTGAGATGGCAACAGATTGGAACTATAACATCACCTATATTGACGAGTTTATTCAGCGTAAACTCATTGATGATGAAGAAGCATTCAAAAAGGCTTATAAAAATCCGGATGAATTCTGTTGCCTATTCGTTGTAGAGCCAGACTTTACCAACTTCTTATTCGTCCCCTATCCTGAAGAGGAATAACTATTCGAGTTTTCATGCGTTCTTTTATTACAATTGACCATTTGTAATGAAGAATCTCTTAGATGAAAACCAAGAACTCGTGAAGAGTATGCTCAACAAACTAGTTGAGATTGGCAACGATATCAGTTGGAAGATCAATAACTCCTATACCGATGGCATAGATCAAACGATTCTCGAAGTGAGAATATATGAGTCGGGAATTCAGTCGGGCAGAGTAGCTTTCCAATTGGAAAGCGGTCAGGTCTTAAACTATCAATACAAAAAATTAAAAAAGAGACTCCCCATAAAGATCATGGATATCATGTTGGATTTGATAAGTTACGAAATGGCGGCAGCACCAGTAGCTAGCAAAGCAGGCTTTTGATATAATCACTAAATAGCTCTTGTACCCTTCGGGTGATCATCCCTGGTTTTCCTTCCCCTATTTGCTTAGCACCAACCTTCACTATCGGCAAAACACGCTTTGAGGTACTGGTAATAAAAATCTCATCCGCTTCCATCAACTTAGCCAATGCGACCTCACCAATTTCAACAGGATAATTATGAGCAATTGCTTTGATCACATTCTTTTGTGTCACACCGGCCAGCACTCCCACTTTATTCGTTTTAATAGCCCCATCCTTAACAATAAAAACACTACTCCTCGACACCTCAGAAACTATTCCGCCTTGATGATATAGCACATCAATATGCCCTTCTGATTTCCATTGGGCCTCTAAGGCCAAGGCTTGGGCATATTCGACCGATTTAAGAGATGGCAGATCTCTTTGGTATTCATAAACCATAACAGAAGCCCCATTTTCATACAACTTTTGATCAATCGACTGAAAAGGAAGGTTCATTACAAGAAGCGTTGGTTCACCAGGAGAAAAACCATTTGTCGACACACCGCCAGTAACCATGATCTTGATGGCTGATGATTCTAATCCGTTG
>CBFHYE010000073.1:0-2415 GCA_965659985.1 Roseivirga sp.
GTGAATACACGGATTCTTTTAATGCCTTATTGAAAGACTATTATCTTCACCTCTAAGCCCCACTTTAGCATAGCATTTATGAAATGATAAGACGAGGTCTTAACATCAAAAGCTTAAATGTGAAATTCCCTTTGAATAAGACGTATTGGCAGATTGTACAAATTCTCCTATCTTCCAAATCATTTATTGAGCTTATGGAAATTTTAGGAATTGACGTTGGAGGTAGCGGAGTCAAAGGTGCGATTGTAGACACAAAAAAAGGTGTACTCATTTCTGAACGTCATCGTATCCCTACCCCAGAAGGACGCAAGCCCAAAGACATTGCCAGAGTTATTAAACAGATCCAAACGCATTTCAATTGGGAGGACAATATCGGAGTGGCCTTTCCAACTGTAGTGGTGAATAACAAGGCCAAATTTCATAGCAACCTAGATGAAAGCTGGACTGGCATTCAGATCGATGACCTCTTCAATGATTTTTGCGAAGACAATACATTCAACATAATCAATGATGCTGATGCTGCGGGGATGGCAGAAATGAAATTTGGTGCTGGAAGACACCATGCTGGAACGGTGATCATGGTCACTATAGGCACAGGCCTAGGCAGCGGCATGTTCTATGATGGGGTCCTGATCCCTAATTTTGAGCTGGGCAGGATATTCTATAAAAACGGAAAGGTAATTGAGCATTATGCTGCAGACTCTGCTCGAAAAAGGGAAGACCTCACCTTCGAACATTGGGGGAAAAGACTCAACAAGTTCTTGAAACATTTAGAAAGGATCGTAACCCCTGACTTTATTATTCTAGGTGGCGGTGTGAGTAAACATATACATAAATACAGGGAGCAGATCACCATCAAAACACCTTATGTAGTAGGTGAGAAGCAGAACAATTCAGGGATTATTGGTGCCGCGGCCTATGCTGCAGAGCATCATAAATGACCCCTGAACGAAAGCTCAGCATAATTCAAGAAGCGCTGCGTTTTCATCATTTGTTCATGCGTGGGCTTCTCAACATGTCGGGGAACACCGATAATTCTCTCGTCTTTCTTGTCAAAAGGAGGTTCCACCTTAGATCCAAAAAAATGAGGCAATAAGATCTTTGAACAACTGAAAGCGATCCGATCAATTTGATGGGCCTCAAAATGCTTTTGTAATCGACCATTGATGCCTTCGAAAAACTCAACTCCACTCGCTAATCTCATTCTGGAACCCGCTCTTGATTTACCCTTTGTTTTCAAATGCTTGATCTGGCTGACGCCTTGTTTTTTACGCACCATATAAGCGCTAAACACTTTATGAGATAGACATTCATTACCATGAAATAGACCAACCGTTCCCATACTTGATTGTACAATACAAATTACATAGTGAATGCGCCTCTCCCATTCGGGCTGATCATTCACATCGATCATCAGATCATAGGGCAAACGGAGTGAGATGGTTTCTTCATCCGTCTCCCATTCAAATTTATGCTTGTCACGATTGTATTCGGGCTCACCAAACTCTGCCTTAAGTTCTACCAACTTATCCTTTAAGGCCTCGCGTTCTTTTATGATCACAGATTCCATTCGCATGCAAATTAAGGAGTCTTCTTAAAAATGACACTGGATTTCTCATTGGACCTAACAAGAACTAACTTTACCCTCCGTTTCACCTAAGTATGAAAAAGCACAAAAACCGGAGGCTCAAATTCTTTAAATACCTCGCCATATTTGTTTTGGCAGGCTTGGCTGGGCTATTGGGCTTTATTCTCTCCGTGATCTGGGGTTTTTGGGGACCACTCCCGACAGATGACCAATTGGCTGATATACGCCAGAGTGAAGCCACAGAGGTCCTTGATCGAAATGGAGAACTTATTGGTAAATACTTCATTTTCGACCGACAACAAGTGCCTTTTGAAGAGATCCCTGAGCATCTCATCAACGCGCTGATCACCACAGAGGACGCCCGTTTCTATGAGCACGATGGCATTGATCAGCGCAGTCTGCTTCGTGTAGTTTTTAAATCCATTCTGATGAACGATGAGTCAGCTGGTGGTGGAAGCACTATTTCGCAGCAGCTGATCAAAAACCTTTATCCAAGGAGGTCTCATGGCTTTCTGACCATGCCAGTGAATAAAACACGAGAGGCCTATCTAGCGACTCGTTTGGAAAAGCTCTATTCAAAAGAAGAGATCATTACACTCTACCTGAATACCGTTCCTTTTGGAGACAATACCTTTGGTGTGGAAAGTGCTGCGGAGAAATTTTTCTCTGCGCAAACGACAGAATTGACCTTAGAAGAATCTGCCGTGATCGTGGGTATGCTGAAAGCTTCTTATGGTTACAATCCAAGGGTCTTTCCAGAAAGAGCGCTTAGACGAAGAAATGTGGTCTTGGAGCAAATGGAAAAATATGGTTACCTCAGTTTTGAA
>CBFHYE010000074.1:0-3858 GCA_965659985.1 Roseivirga sp.
TCATCATTAGGTAATCCTGCATGTAGGTTGTTGGCAACATTGACTGTTGTATCCAAACCAACCACGTCCATCGTGCGGAAAGTAGCCGACTTCGCTCGACCAATGATGGGCCCAGTCAAGCGGTCCACCTCACCTACCGTCATTTCCATATCTTCGATGGTGTGCATGGCCGACATGATGGCATAAATACCGATTCGATTGGCAATAAATGCAGGAGTATCCTTACAAAGCACGGTTTCCTTGCCTAGGAACAAATCTCCATAATGCATCAAGAAGTCGATGATCTCAGGATCTGTTTTAGGTCCTGGAATGATTTCTAACAATCTTAAATACCTTGGGGGATTGAAAAAGTGTGTTCCACAGAAGTGCTTCTGAAAATCATCGCTTCTTCCCTCAGACATCATGTGCATCGGAATACCAGATGTATTCGATGTGATGAGTGTACCTGGCTTTCTATACTTTTCAACTTGCTCAAAAACGACCTGCTTGATATCAAGTCTTTCAACCACTACCTCTATGATCCAATCTACATCGGAAATCTTGGACATATCGTCTTCAAAGTTTCCTGTGCTGATCAGTTTAGCAAAGCCCTTTTCGTAGATCGGAGAAGGTTTCGATTTCAGTGCAAAAGCGAGTGCATCATTTACGATCTTATTCCGCGCAGCGGGATTCGCTTTATCGGCTTCAGATAGATCTCTTGGAACAATATCGAGTAAAAGAACTTCTACACCAATGTTCGCGAAATGACAGGCAATTCTTGAGCCCATTACTCCAGATCCTAATACTGCTACTTTTTTGATCTTTCGATTCATATTAAAAGATTGATTTTGAATCTATTATTTGATTAATTTTTTGGGTTACCTCAAAGAAGGTATCCAGCTTATCTTCTGCAATCGTTTGCTTAACAGCCTCATTAAATTTGATCACTGTTTCTCTTGATATGCGTCTTTTTTCCTGACCCAATTCTGTCAAGTATATCCTAACTGATCTTCCATCATTAGGATCTTTTTCTTTATAGATCACACCCATTTCCTCCATACTCTTCAGCATTCTGGTTAAGCTTCGTGCTTCAAGGCCCATCATTGGGGCGATCTTAGTGGCTGGTGTACCCTCTTTTGGGTCAATATTCAAAACCACATAAGCCTGAGAAGTCGTGCTGTTGTGTTTGGCTGCTTCTTGATTGTACATTCTGTGAATTGCGTGCCAACAACTTTTTATTTGGTGATCTATCGTTTCTTCTCTCTTCATAGGCTATTACAAGGGTACGAAGGTAAATAATATTTGTTATGCATGCATACTATTTTTACAATTTATTATGCATGCAGAGTAAATTTAATATTTACATAAAGAAGAAAGCCTAGAGTTCAGATACATCGAAGTCTTCTCCCTTTCCATATCGGACAAGGTCATCGAGTTCGTAGTGCTCAAGGGTATGCACATCTTTGAGCTTGCAGTTACCATTTGACAAAATCTCGAGAATCTGAAATTCAAATGATTCTCCATAATTAATGAGTTTAAAGCTCTTACCTACACGAAGGTTATTGAAAGATTGGGCCACAGTCTAATTGTTAAAATCACCTCGTAATTCTCGAAAGCGTTGACGTGCTTCGGACACAAATATGCTACCCGGGAATTTGGTTAGCATTTCATTGTACATCTCCATCGCTTCCTCTGTTCGGTTAAGATCTCGATCCAATATTTGTGCAGTCAGAAAATAGGAATCATCACCAAGGATATCATAATAATAGGTCATATTGATCTTCTCAAGCGAAGCGAGCGCTGACTCGAAATTTCCTAACTCTCGATCAGTTTTCGCTTTTAGTAGCAACAATTCATCAGACAATGAGTGTCCTTCGAATTGAACAAGCATTGAGTCTATAGCTACCAAAGCTTCGATCTTTTGGTTTTGAAATAACATCAATTCGATACTCGCAAAAGCTTGCATAGCAATATCCGTAGAATCAAAAACAGTATTATTCTTTATGAGAATGCTCAGGTCCAGTGCATCATTAGCTATTTCACGAGATGTTGCAAGTTTTAGAATATCCAAGTGGCCTTGCGCTAATTCAAACTCGCCTTTGAAATAAGATAATTTGGCACTTTTTAATTTTGCGGTGTAGCCCAATGGTTCGTCTTTGAATTCTCTTTCCACCTGACCATACAGTAAGATGCTCTCCCAAGGTTGACCGTCAAGGAGATAAATATCTGCTAGGTCCATTTTTGATTCTGCAATGACACGGTGTTTTCCAACCGGTTGACTTATTAGCTCAGTCAGTGTTACGATAGCAGAATCAATTTCATTCAATTGAAATGCTTGAAGAAGCGCGACCCTTCTTTGCGCCTCCATAGCGGAATATATATCCCTTGAGTTTTGTCGATACTTATCATAATCTTCAATGAGGGTCCTAATAGCTGCTTTATCGACTGGATATGTAGCTTTTAGCACTTCTTCACGCGCTAGAAGCGCATATCTTGACGCCAAACGAACATTAGGACTTTCAGCAAAATCATCAATAATGTACGCGAATGCTTTATCCGCAGTACGATAATCATCATTTCGAAAAGCAATCATTCCGACATTTGTGATATTTCGCCCATCATTTTGCAGTCTTCTATCTAACGCACGCGCTTGTCGGAGAGCTGCGCTAAAGTTCTTTTGTTGAAGATGAGTCCAAATAAGAAGGTCATTAAAAACTGGATTACCGACCTCAGTCTGAATGAAATCATACAAGGTAATTTCTAAAGTATCTAAGTCCGTGTCTTCAACCAAAAGACGCTGAAAACTGTTCTTGATGTAATTAATATTTCCAGGCTGTGCTTTTGCAAAATTTAGATACTCAATGATCATATCCTGCTTTTGATTAAGCACGCGATACACATTCGCTAGCTCTAAGGCATATAAGTCTGGTCTGCTTAATTTCTCTCGCCCACGTAAGTAAGTATCAAGGGCATAATCTCTTAAATTCTTTTGATAAAAAGTTTGCGCAAGGATTCGGGTCTTATTTGAATTATTCTCATTCCCCGCTTCCGTAGTTATTCTCTCTATGAGTTCATCAAAAGTCTCAGCGGCTTCAGCATCATCACCTTTAGCTTTATAAATTATCCCAAGATCAACTTCATAGATGAAATTATTGGGGAACGTTTTGATCGCTTTCTTGATATATTTTTCAGCCTCCTTAAAGTCCTTTTCGGTAGTCAGCAAACTGACATAGTTATCGTGCACAAAAGGGATATTCCTTCTATTCGTTAACAACTTTTCGAATTCCTCCCTAGCCTTCTCAAAATCCCCTTGATAAAAGTATTCATTGGCTACTTTTACCGGATCTGAATTTTGGGCATTGGCAACTCCAAACGAGAATAGAAATGAAAGAATGAAAAAGGTTCTTATCCACATAAATCGCTTACTTATATTATATTATTTAAGATTATTAAATATTATCATTATTTACTAGGGATGTGGATTTGTTGATAAATATGATATACACAGGAACCCACATTTAACTGCTTCTTCGATGGCATTTACTCATCTATTATCCACATTTATATTCACTGTAATCTATTTATATTCAATCAATTAGAAAATTATGTTTATAACTAGGTGTAAAGGTGGATAACAAATTGAGTATATATTCAGCGTTTATAACTAATGGACGGATTGTGTAAAAATATGTTTTGTGATCCGGATTAATAGACAGGTCTACGGACACTTATACAAGGCAAAGAACTGTCAACACAGCGCGATATTTATTCACATGAAATGTCAGGGTTATCAACGCAGATTGATAGTCAAACCTTCAACAGCCCAGTTCTTTCTTACTTCAATAATTTGGGAATTAAAGCCTTCATCAAAGTAGAAAT
>CBFHYE010000075.1:0-11949 GCA_965659985.1 Roseivirga sp.
TCTAAGTTGGCAAAAGGTTCATCGAGCAATATCACTTCGGGCTTCCCCATTAAAGCGGCCACAATGCCTACCTTTTTTTGGTTCCCCTTGGACAAATCGCGAATGTATTTCTTTTTACCTCGAATTTCATCGTTGAAGAGCTCGTCAAACTCGTTGAGATATTCATTGAGATCTCCGCTAGAATAGCCGTGCAAAGACGCAAGGAACTCGAAATACTCATCAGGTGTCAGGTAATCGATCAAGAAAGCTTCATCTAAATAAGAACCGGTGTAGTATTTCCAATCTTCGCTTTTACTGACGTCTTCTTCCTTGCTAAAAACTTGGCCAGTTGATGGGCGCACAAGGTCTAAGATCATACGGAAGAAAGTGGTTTTACCTGCTCCGTTATTCCCTACAAGGCCGAAACTTTCGCCTTTTGCTACTGATAGCGAAGGAATGCTGACGACTGTTACGCCTTTATATGCTTTAGTTAATTCTGAAACTTGAATCATAGCTATATTTTATTGTGCACGGAAACCCGATGCGATTTTATGTCTATTTTTTACAAATGCTGAGGTCAGCATATCAATGGTTTTGTCTCTAAATAAAAAGCCAACAAGTCCTACAACTCCAACTAAGATCAGGCCAATAACATCGTTACCTAATAACCTAAATGGAAGATAAACGACATAGGGTAAAAGCAAGACAGGTATGGCGATCAAGAACTGAGCGGCACCAACACCTTCATAGTTAAATGCAGCGCCTTTGTTTAGGTCGATCTTCTTTGGTCCGTTCATGGCAATGCGCATCACCAAAGGAATATTTATGCCGATGTTAAAAAGAAAGGCTGCTAGGTTGATCAAGATGATTTTAACACCGAAAAAACCATAGGCCAATGAACAAACAAAGGCGATTGCTGCAGCAACTACGAACATGTAATATTTAGCTTCAAAATATTGGCGATAACTCGTCTTTCGTGTCAAAACGAAATCGAAATAGCCACTTTCCCAACTCAATAAGAATTGACCATAATTGATGAAGAATATGCCTGTGACGAAAATACCCACAAAAAGGAAGATCCAATCCATTTCTTGATAAGCCTCTTGCGGATAAAAGACCAATCCATAGAGTAGAAGAAAGCCACTCATGATCAAGGCACTACGAGGTCTTTTATGTCTGATGATCAATTTAAGTTCAAGCCCAATCAGCTCTCCTATTCTTCCAAAGCGTTTCAAGAACCCAAAATCACCTCGGATCTTCGTTTTATTTTTACTTGTAGAAAGTTCTTCTGGGTAAGTGTTGTTTACGAAATACTGATAGTTAATGCGATAGGTCAAAAACCATGACAGTGGAAAAATCAAAGCTAGTATTGGTTCAGCGAGAATCCAGTTGAAAAGCCATAATGAAAGTTCGGACAATGATATGATATTAAAATAATCAAGTCCTCCGACCACTGCGATCACCAAGAACATGATCACGAATAAATTGGGGATATCGTTTAACTTTTTCTTAAAGTACATCGTTTTGAAATGCACGGTAAAGGCAGCGCCAACGATCATTAACCACCACATGAACCCTGTGTACATTCCATATTCTTGGCCAATTCTGATGAATGCAAATGGTGTAAAGACAAGAAAGGCCAAAATGTTAAAAACGGAGAATTGACTCTTTCTGAGCATGAAATGAACGATTCTACCTTTTTTGATGGGTAGGTGTAAATAAGGCTCAATGGCCTGGACGGGTACGTTTTGCAAAAAAAAGCGTAAGAAAAATTCAAAGAAAAAATAATAGAGTAAGGCCTTGTTGATGAAGTCTATGGGGTCGCTATCGATCATGTCTTCTAAACCGACAGAGATGAAAAAGCCCAGTAGCACGGCATAGCTCAAGAGCATGACAGCAGCAAAGCCTAAAAAGACATTGGCAACCACGCTTTTGGCCCATATTGAGGAGCGCGTTTTTTCTTTCCAGTTTTGACTTAATAAGGTTCCGAACATAAGAATTAATTAAGGTTGGCGTCAAGCGCGATGATACAATCGAGTATGGCGCTTACTGAGCGCACATAAAATCGAGTATCAATATTTTCAAAAGTATCTGTTGGCTTATGGTAATTGGCATGATCTTCTACTCCAAAATATATAAAAGGGATGCCAGCTCTATGAAAAGCGCCATGGTCTGAAGCATATGTCCAATTATCGCTGCCTTCTCCAGTATCATGGCCAAATTTGAGTTTGATCTTTGGCAAATCTAAATTTTCTAAAATAGGTTTGAGCTTAGGGTAGTGGGCAGTACCGACAGCATAAAGCTCATTTTCATCACTTACACTGATCATGTCTAAATTGATGTTCAACCTGACCAAGTGCATTGGAACTCTTGACGAATCAGCTACCAAAGCCTTTGCCCCTTGCAAGCCCATTTCCTCAGCATCTAGTGCCGCGAAAATAATATTATGTCTTGGTGGATTTCTTTCGAAATATTCCATGATCGCCAACATTCCTGCGACTCCCGATGCATTGTCATCAGCACCGTTATAGATTTGACCATCTACAACACCGAGATGATCATAGTGTGCCGTTACAACAAAGGCCGAATCGGAGGCAACACCATTGATGTATCCAATGATATTGATTCCTTCAATCGTCTGGCCATTTCGGCTTTCAAACTCAAAGTCATGACGATACTTTTTCTTAAAATCTTTGATGCCTAGGGCATCCATTTGTTTGGTGATAAATCGCCTTGCAGCTTCAGCACCATCAGTTCCCGTTTTTCTGCCTTCTGCAGCATCATGGCTGAGCTTTCGGAGGTCTTCTATCATCAGTGCAGTATCGATTTTTACATATTGTGCGAAACTCACACTATGAATAAGGGAGATGATAATGACGAAGAGGAAATTTCTTTTCTTTTGCATCGTTTCTAAGATTAAAGCTTAAAATGCTACATATTTATGCAGAAGCATGTATAAACTTAGCGATAAGCCATACAATTTATTCCCGATTTGACTCATAAAATTTTCATATTCTATTTATTAATTCTTTTCTCTTTTAACCTGTTCGGTCAACAAGAGAAAGCACTCTACAAATCGCGATTGGAGATTGAAGAAGCTCTCTATCCTCCTGAAGATATTCTTAGTTCGAGTGCTTTAGTACTTTTTTCTGTTTCGAAGGATATTGAGGCAAGTGAGTGGAAGAATAAAGTAGATGAGCTTCAAGGATTTTTTGCTGATCAAGGTATCGATGCGGTCGCTTATCTCAATGTGGAGCGCTTATTTAATAGGCCGGCCAAAAGTCGTGGAATGCCTAAAATACTTCGTGATCGATTGATCAAAAACCTGATCTTTTTTCATTATCAAGGGGAAGAAAAGACTATGTTCTTGGGCATGGGAACATTAACAGGGCCTGACAATCTGTGGACGAGAGGTGACACTTTTTGGATGAGAACTACTATTGACCTAGAACCCGTTTTTGACGAATTGGATACATACTTTAGAACAGGGGCAAGAAGACGAACGAACTTATTGGTGAATGACCATGCCGAGTTTTTTGAGCCGAAGCTTGAGAATGATTTTTTTGTTTTAACCGGTAATCCCAGTATCCGGGACGATAAGAAGGTTGCAATGCGTGATTGGTCACCTGAATTTTACGAGAAACTTGGCCTTCAGCGCTTTATGGATGAAAGTTTGAATGCGCCGCAGCAATTTGAATCTAGATGGAGACAAAGACATTCGCTCTATCAGCAAACAACGAATGATACAACCAACATTGTAGAGATTGTACCCAATGACATTTCAGATAGCGAACTACGTCAGCAGGATTATGATTTTGAATTAGCCATGATTACAGGAAGCCATGATCAGCTTGAGGGCTTTTTTCCAAGTGATGAGGGTTTGTCTTTATTTGATGGCATTAGGGCTGTGTTTTACTTAAGAAGTTTATCTAACAATGCGATTTATTTGCCTAAGGGATGGTCTCCTCGAGAAAAATGGCAAGATGCGCTAGATCAAATATTGATTTCTTTTGACTCATTCCTATCGGTGAAAGCGGAAGATTAGTTCCAACCATCAAAATTCTTTGGGCTTTGGCTCAATTTCTTTCTAGTTTCCTTAAAAAAAACTCATTAACCATGAAAAGAGCACATTTATTTTTTGCCATAGGCATTGCGTTCTGCTTGAATTTGGCAGCATTTCAAGGGGCGGGAATCGATTATGCCTCAGTTTATAAAATTAAAGACGAAGGCTTTAACAACAGTGAGGTGATGGATATTGCCTGGAACTTGACAGATAAAATTGGCCCTCGTTTAACAGGTTCTGAAGGGCTTAAGAGAGCTTATGATTGGACCTCGACAAGGATGAGGGAATGGGGCCTAACTAATGTTGACGTTAAACCTTGGGGTGAATTCGGAGACGGTTGGGATGTTCGCAAATCCTATGTAGCAATGACGGCACCTTATTACCAGGCCATCATAGGCATACCAAAGGCTTGGACACCGGGTACCAATGGAATGATAAAGGCCGAGGTAGTGTATGTGGATATCGCTGAAGAGGCAGATCTTGCTAAGTTCAAAGGTGAACTAAAAGGTAAAGTTGTGATGCTGCCAACCAGTATAGAGGCTACGACCACCTTTGAAGCGGATGCAAAAAGATATTCAGACGAGCAATTGGCAGGAATGGAAATGAGAAATGTGAGTTCAGCGTCAGAGTTTTCTGCTCAACGGATATCAGATTACAGAAGAAGAGCGAGACTGAGAAATGCCGCTTATGAGCTTTTTAAGCAAGAAGGAGTTGCCATGGTTTTGAATACGCATCGGGGGGGAGGACAAGGAACATTCTTTACCTCAAATGGGGCAAGAAGAGACCCGGACGCTTTGCCCGAAATGGAAATTGCACCTGAGCATTACAACAGAATGGTAAGGTTGGCCATGAAGGGAGAGCCTGTGATGATTGAAGCGGATACTAAAACAGAATTTCATAAAGACGATCAGCAAGGGTATAACGTCCTTGGAGAAATTGAGGGTTCAGACTCCCAATTAAAAGATGAAGTTGTGATGTTGGGCGCGCATTTAGACTCTTGGTTTGCAGGAACTGGGGCAACCGATAACGCGGCAGGGTCTGCGGTGATGATGGAGGCAATTCGAATTTTGAAAGCGTCTGGTGTGCCGTTGAAAAGAACAGTAAGAGTAGCGCTTTGGAGTGGTGAAGAACAAGGTTTATATGGCTCAAGAGGTTATACACAAGAAACCTTTATGGAGAACGGTCTACCTAATCAAGCGCATGAGAAATTCTCAGCATATTTTAATATGGATAATGGAACGGGAGCCATTAGAGGAATTTATTTGCAAAGCAATGAGGCGGTACGGCCGTTGTTTGAGGAATGGTTTAAACCGTTTGAGGAATTGGGTGCAAGTACGATCACGATCAGAAACACCGGAGGAACAGATCACCTGGCCTTCGATGGTATAGGTTTACCAGGTTTTCAGTTCATTCAAGATCCAATAGACTATAGCACGAGAACGCATCATACGAATATGGACCTTTACGAAAGACTACAAGCGGCAGACTTGAAGAAGAACGCTGTAATTATCGCTACTATGGTGATGCAAACAGCTAATATGGATCAGAAGATGCCAAGAAAACCAAAGGAATTCGAGAATCTCAATAGAAGCCGATAAGCTTTATCGATTTAATTGAACAAAGCCATCCTTTAAGGATGGCTTTTTTAGTATAAACTGGGATTGACAAAAGGAATAAGCGCTAGGACCACGGCAGGCTCATAATAAGTGGCTCTATCGATAAGCTCATGGGTGAGGATACCCACAGCTCCATTTCCATGTTTGGAGTTCTCTCTATTAAAAACTTGATCATCCGCATGGCCGAGTTCTATGCCGCTAAGCACAAGCTTTCGGATCTGATGTGGCAGTTGAAATGAAGCTGTTCTTGCCTTACCTGATTTTTCTTTTCCTAAGATATAGATCCAAGCGAAAGCTTCCATCTGCTCTCCATCATCACTAATTCCCCCCTCTAGACCAATCCAAAAATCAGCATCAGGCATCTTAAGTTTTGCATTTTTTGCACGATTGATCGCTCCATCTAAGGTTTCTTGATCTGTCATTGGTTGATCGGGAACCTCTGAAGAGACAGTCACAGATTCAATAATAATTTCATCACTAGGAAAACACTTTTGAAAACCCGTTCGAGCGCAACTCTGTTTTACGGGATTCTGAGAGGCAACGATGACTTTAATCGGAGCCATTGAGCGCTTGCAGTTTTTCAGACATTTGAAGCCTTTCGTAATAAACCCTTAAGGCTAATATTACTTTTTCTTCTTGCGGATTTACCTGATAGGCTTTCTCCATGTACGGCAGCGCCTTACGCGTCCAGACATGCCCGAGTTCTTCAACTTCTTTACCCCTGATCTGGTATTCGTCCTTGCTCATGAGGTTGATACGAACGTATACACGATTGGCTTGCTCATTGATCATTACGGAGTAGTTATAATTGGCCGTAAAATCATCGGGATAACGCCTGATGTATTCTTCGTATTTACGCGATGCTTTTTCAAAGTATTGCTCAGATCGCTCTGGCTCACCATTGATGTAGGCGGCCTTGAAAATTCTGTCGTAAAGGTCAGCTTGTCGAATGATCAGCAAAGGGTTGTTGGGATTCCTGATAAAAGAAGTATTCAGAATAGACTCTGCCTCTAAAAAACGATTCACCTTGATCAGTAGTCTTACCTCTTGAATGACATATGGAATATGATCGGGGTATTCAAATAGTGCTTCTTCAACATACTCTAGCTGTTGATCGTAACTGGCATTCATCGATTGACTGGAAAGAATAATACCGTTGTATACTTCTTTGGTTAGTCGAGTATAGGTTTTGATCTCGGTATAATGCTGAATGGCTTCTTTATACATGCCAGCATTTTGAGCGCTCAATCCAGAATATAAATAAGCTAATGTATCTGCTGGTTTCGAGGCTTTAGCAATCTCAAAAGAAGCTAGTGCACCTTTAAAGTCGCTTTGTTGGAATCGAGAAACCCCATCGTTAATACCGTCTGCCCAAAGTATTTCCATTTGGTTAGTCGCCAAAATGTGCAGGTTATTGGTCCGTTCAGTAAGCTGCTGGGTTTTGATGTAAGCTTCCACCACTTTATTAATGAAACCTTCATAATCTGCCTTAAGGTCGCTTAAGTTTTCATCATCGCTTTTGAGAATCTCATGATAGACCCGAGCTTTGGTATACCAAGCTCGTGGATTTTGGAGCATATCGGGTTGCTCTAAGGCCTCGTCAATCGCGCTTTTCGCTTCGATGTAATTTTTATCGTTGAGAAAAGTATTAGCAACAGAAATAAGGTCCTGAGCTGAAGTGGTTTCAGCAGAAAAACTGAGCAATATGATGATCAGGAACCTCAAATGTACTCCGAACGACCCATTTAAAAACTGACTTTATTACTTATCTTAGACTGGTTCAAGTCCAATATACTCATTACACGCGCAAAACTCACTGCGTTGTTGAAATACAGAAAAACGCAATACGCCTTCTTTTTCAAGTATTTTACAGTGAATCCCACAGATTTAAAACTTTAAAGTTCAATACCTCAACCCTTTAGCTTAATTATTAGTCCATTTAGGTAGCTGCCCACTGAGTTCTGGACCGTTATAACTGCTGATCATTTGATCCATACTTGATTTGAACGAACGGGCTTCACGTAGAATTTCCGCAAATTCTTTCGAAGCGATTTCTAAATTATTTCGTGAGGTAACAGTGACATTTGAGAGTGATCCAAACACATCGCCTAGCGCGTTTTGAGCCCTTTGCCTTGTGCTGTATTCTCCGTCAATATCTAGCCTTCGTAGCGTGCCATTGCCATTGAGCAACTCATTGAGCTCGTCATAACGAGTTTGCATTTTGGCTATTTCTTCTAACCTGTTCAAAGAACTTTCTATTGGAAGTGTTTTGGCTGCTGCCCTGAGTTCATTCATTTTGCTCGAAACATCACTCATATATGTCCTCAGAATGCCCATAGCATTCGTAAGCTGAACGGCATTTTTCTTGAATTGTGCCATGGCCGCCCAATCGCTTGCTGGTAACGTGCGGTTGTCAAGTTCTCTTAATTCAATTGCCGTAGTGATTCTCCAATCTTGAAACTCTCCCTTGATAACAGCATTTAGTTCGACTTTGTAGTTGCCTGGAACAACATAAATGCCTGAACTACTTAAGCTCTGGGTTTCTGAGCTTTGTCTAGCGCTGACACTTTCAAAGTTCATATAAGTCATGTCCCAAACGACCTGGTTTAAGCCTTTTTTATAAGGTTGGCGCAATTCGCTTACTACATCACCAGATTGATCTGTAATGGTAAAGACCAAATAAGAAGGCTTTTCATTTTGCTCTGCCTCATACTCCTGTACCGTTGGGTAAGGAATCGCTTCTCCATTTTTGAATTGTTCCGCTTCACGTTTTTTTCTTTCCGCTGCTAGCGTGGTTACACCGTCTTTCACCCAATATTTGATGACTGCACCTGTAGTTGGGTTATCTGCTGAGTAGAACATTTCACCTTGAAATCCTTTATCACGAGAGCCCAAGCTACCTAATGGGGTCCAAGTATTGAACATATGAGCAGGCTTAACGGCTAAAAGATGTGCATCTTTCTGTTTTAACTCTTCATTGATCTCTCTAAGACCAGCATAGTTATCTAATACGTAAAAGCCTCTACCAAAAGTGCCAAGTACCAAATCATTTTCTCGCTCTTGGATCATCATGTCACGAACATTAATCGTTGGCAAACCGGATTTTAATGCCGTCCAACTTTTGCCCTCATCAACTGAAACATGCACGCCATATTCCGTTCCAACGAATAATATGTTAGGGTCCACATGGTCTTGTTCGATCGCATAAACAGCCCCTTCAGGAAGGTTGGCACTAATGCTTGTCCAGGTTCTTCCTTTGTCTGCACTCTTGTAGATATAAGGAGTAAAGTCACCACTTTTATGATTATTGAATGCAGCATAAACGACATTTTCATCATGTTTTGAGGCGATTAGGTCGTAGACATAAGTGTTGGCAGGTACGCCAGGGAATTCATTTACTTGTATCCAGCTGCGACCACCATCTTCGGTGATACTGATCTGCCCATCGTCCGAACCTACATAAATCAGGCCTTCAGTAATTCTTGACTCATCGAGCGAAACTCCAGCTCCGTATCGTGAAGTTGAGCCGTTCTTAGCCACGGCATCCATAGGCCAAATTTTACCCATTACAGGAAGCAAATTTCTATCAATATCTTGATCTAGTTCATCACTAAGCACTTCCCAAGAATCACCTCTATCTGTACTTTTAAAAAGCTTATTGGCTGCATAATAAATAGTCTTGTTGTCGTGGGGACTTACCATTAAAGGAGAATCCCAGTTAAAGTTATAGGCTTTTTCACCCTCTCTTGGCTTGGGTTGTATCGAAACAGTTTCTCCACTTTGCTTATCGAATCTTACCAATCCGCCATTTTGATATTGGGAATAAATGATGTTGGGGTTTAAGGGGTCGGCCACAGATTCAAAGCCATCACCACCCAAGGTTACGATCCAGTCAGAGCTGACGATTCCATGTTGGCTTACGGTTTGTGATGGTCCATGCAAACTGTAATTGTCCTGGGTTCCTCCCATGATATTATAAAAAGGCTCTGCATTGTCTACTGAAACTTTGTAAAACTGTGTTACCGGTAGATTTGTGAAGAACTTCCAATTTTGACCTCCGTCAAATGATTCATAAACCCCACCATCGCAGCCTTGCAACAGGTGCATGTTGTTTTTAGGATTGATCCACATGGCGTGATTATCCCAGTGCTTGCTCTTTTCTCCAAGGTTATTAAAGGTTTTACCTCCATCTGTAGTCACCATGGTAAAAGTATTGAGCGAGTAGACTTTATCTACATCTACTGGATCTGCCACGATCTCTTGATAATAGTTTCCGCTTGTGGAATGAGAGGATTGTTTTTCCCAAGAAGCCCCTCTGTTGGTGCTTTTGTAAAAACCCCCTTGACCACTTTTTGCTTCAACAATGGCATAGATCACTTCCGGATCAGCGGGAGAAATGGCTAGGCCAATTCTACCTTTATCACCACCAGGTAAGCCTTTATTGATTTCTGACCAATTTTCTCCACCGTCTGTAGATTTATAGATACCGGACTCAGGGCCTCCACCCAGGTAAGTCCACTGTCTTCTTCGTCTTTGATGCGCGGTGGCATACAAAACATCAGGATCTCGGGGGTCCATGTGGACCTCATTGATCCCTGTGTGTTCGCTTATTTCTAAGACATTATTCCATGTTTCTCCGCCATCGGTAGTTTTATAAAGGCCTCGATCTCCTCCAGAACTCCATAATGGGCCAGTTGCTGCCACGTAGACCACATCAGAATTTCGAGGGTCGACCTTGATCATTCCGATATGCTCCGATTCTTTTAACCCGAGGTGTTTGAATGATTTGCCTCCATCAATAGACTTATAGATGCCATCACCATAGGATACGGATCTTTGGTTATTGTTCTCTCCGGTTCCTACCCACAAGACATTTGAATTATTTGGGTCAAGGGCCAATGCACCAATCGAATAGCTTCCGTAATTATCGAAAATTGGAGTGAATGTTGTACCCGCATTGGTTGTTTTCCAAACTCCGCCAGCTGCAGCGGCTACATAGAACTCACTGAAATTATCGGGGTTTACAGCGATGTCGGCAATTCGACCAGAGGTCAAGGCTGGGCCAACATTTCGGAATTTGAAGCTTCCGAGACTCACGCCATCAAGTGGATTGGTGACTTCTGCTGGTTCGTTGTTTTTGGTTCTTCTTCGTTGTGCTTCTGCTGAATCAATTACAGCAAAAAGGAAAAAGAATAAGGCTAGGATTATTTGAGGTCTCTTCATTGTGAAAAATCTTTGTTTCAAGGTAAGAAATTGAGGTTTTAGATTCCTAATCTAGTTTGTGCAAAGGGTATAAAAAAAGCGCCAGAAGGCGCTTAGTTTGAATAAAGTCTATTTCCCCCTTGAGTCTATGGTAGCAGGCTCGGGTTTTGTGCTGGCATTTTTTACGTGCTCTTCAAGCCAGTTATCCATTTCCCAAAGCATATGAAGAATTGATTCTTTAGCCCTATAACCATGGCTTTCATCTGGCAACATGACCAATCTAGCAGTACCACCATGCCCCTTAACGGCATTATAGAATCGAATACTTTGAATTGGGAATGTACCTGAATTATTGTCTGCTTCTCCATGAATCAAGAGAAGGGGCTCATTCACTTTATCTGCATGCATAAATGGCGACATGTAATTATAAAGTTCTGGAGCTTCCCAATACGTGCGTTCTTCTCGCTGAAAACCAAAAGGTGTTAAGGTTCTGTTATAAGCACCTGATCTGGCGATTCCAGCCGCGAATAGGTCAGAATGTGCTAATAAATTAGCTGTCATGAAGGCACCATATGAATGTCCACCAACACCAATGCGATTTCTGTCGCCAACGCCCAATTCAACCACTGCATCGATAGCGGCTTCTGCATTCATCACCAATTGTTCGCGGAAAGAATCATTAGGTTGCTTATCACCCTCTCCAATGATTGGCATTTCAGTATTGGCCATTACGGCATAACCGCGAAGTACCCAAAATAGAGGTGATCCTGAGCTTACTCTTGTGAAAGAATAAGGAGTTCCGCGGACCTGAGCCGCATTGGCTTTCGATTTGTATTCTCTCGGGTAGGCCCACATCAGAACAGGCAGCGGACCGTCTTTGGTTTTGTCATATCCTTCAGGTGTGTACAGCACAGCAGTAAGATCAACACCATCAGCTCTTTGGTATTTGATGATCTCTTTGTTTACGGCCATCATTTCTGGCTGCGGATGCTCGAAATTGGTGATGGCTTCCATGGTTCCCTTTTTTAGGTCTCGCATGAAATAATTTGGTGCATCGGTTTCAGACTCACGAATCGTGATAATGGTATT
>CBFHYE010000076.1:0-22750 GCA_965659985.1 Roseivirga sp.
AACCAATTATGAATTAACTTATGCCCATGCTCAGTCATGATCGATTCAGGGTGAAACTGCACACCCTTTACATCATAAGTCTTATGACTGATCGCCATGATCTCTCCATATTCGTCTTCAGCGGTGATTTGAATTTCATCACCAAGCTGATGCTTATCTACATTCCAACTATGGTAATGACAGATGGTATATTTCTCAGGTATATCTTTAAATAATCGGTCGTTTGGATCAAGCACTTTGATCTCGCTTGAAACGCCATGCAATACCTGTGGCATATTGTACAATTTGGCGCCAAACACTTCAGCAATGGCCTGATGTCCTAAACAGACCCCAAGCATACTTTTTGTAGGCGCATAAGTTTCGATGAGCTTCATTAAAATACCAGCTTCCTCAGGAATTCCTGGACCTGGAGATAATAGCACCTTGTCGTATTGATCGACAGCCTCAAGGGAAATCTGATCATTACGAAACACATCCATTTGTTCACCAAAACCAAGCTCCTTGATGTAATGGACCAAGTTGTAGGTAAACGAATCATAATTATCTAGGACTAGAATCTTCATTATCTGATCTCTCCTGCTAATTGAATGGCACTTCTAAGCGCAGCCAATTTATTATTGACTTCTTGGAGCTCTGATTCTCGATTGGACTTCGCTACAACTCCAGCCCCAGCTTGATAGAAAAGTGTATTGTCTTTACTCAAGAATGAGCGAATCATAATGGCATGATTGAAATCACCATTAAAACCCATGAAACCAATGGCCCCGCCATAAAAACCTCTTCTTGTCTGCTCATATTCGTTGATCAGTTGCATGGCACGCACTTTTGGTGCTCCACTTAATGTCCCTGCTGGGAAAGTATCGGCCACCATTTTAGTCGGTTTCACATCAGCATCTAACTGGCCAGTGACCTTAGAAACCAAATGGATGACGTGCGAGTAATACTGAATCTCTTTATAGGTCTCCACTTCTACATTGGAGCCGGCTCTGCTGAGGTCATTCCTCGCCAGATCTACCAGCATCACATGCTCTGCGTTCTCCTTTGGATCCGCATGTAATTCATTTGCCAGTTCTGCATCCGCTGTATCATTGCCCGTTCTTTTGAAAGTACCTGCGATGGGGTGTATGGTAGCTTTTCGGTCCTTGATCACCAACTGAGCTTCTGGTGATGAACCCATGATCTTATAGCTACCAAAGTCGAAATAGAATAAATAAGGGGATGGATTGACACTTCTCAAAGCGCGATATACATTGAATTCATCGCCTTTGAATTGACTTTGAAACCTTCTTGATAGAACGATTTGGAAGACATCTCCTCTTAAGCAATGTTCCATGCCTTTATCGATGATATTCAAGAAGACCTCATCACTATAGTTCGATGATTCTTCTCCTGCTCTTTGAAATTCGTATGAAGGATAGTTCTTATTGTTGACCAAATTCTGGATGGTTTCTATCCCCTTTGGCTTTGTCTCTATAGGATAATGCTCAAAAATGTATAGCTCATTTTTGAAATGATCTATGGCGATCACATAGCGATACACGTGGTACAAAACATCTGGAATGTCGTATTGATTGTCTCTATTTTCGGATACAGGAATGTTTTCAAAATACTGAACCGCATCAAAGCCTATGTATCCGAACAAGCCATTATTAATGAATTTGAATTCATTCTCTTCTGTTTCGAATGCCTCGGCAAAAGCCCCAAGTTTTTCAATCACCTCATCTCCCTCAAGCTTTCCTTCCTCTTGATAGCCCGGTAGCTCAAGCTCATAGTCTCCATCTTTGACTTGAAACTTCGCGATAGGCTCACAACAGATGTATGAGAAGCTATTTTCATCGCCATGATAATCTGAGCTTTCCAGCAGGATCGAGTTTTCGTATTTATCTCTCAGCTTCAGATAAATACTCACCGGAGTCACCGTATCGGCCAATAGCTTTTTAAAATGCGTCTTTAAACTTACTCTATGGGTCATTTTTGAAATCTTAAAAACAAAAAAGGCTCACATGAACTGCGAGCCTTTAGGTTATATTTTTTTTGCACAAGCGCTAGTTCACGTTATCGGATTTCCGTTACGTGCCACCACCAAGCGTTATGTACAGTTTTATTTCTCATTGTTGAGCCAAAAGTAGAAAAGGAATTATTGAATGCAAATGCAAAAGAGATTTTTATCTCAAATGAAGAAAAGCAGGCCTGTGATCTGAGACGAACACCTCATATTCTGCAAAATTTGAAAAGCAATTATCTAAAGTCAAAACGCCCGAGTCCACTTCATTATCAAAAAGCTCATCACTGATCAAGATATTATCGATCTGACTCGGAAAGCTTGGATATGACCAACCAGTGCTTGGTCCTTGAGCAACTGGTAGTGTAGTGAAATAATAATGTTCATCATCATCAAGCCAGGCCTGAAAGACATTATCATTATCAATGATGTCATCATTAAAGTCGCCCAGCACCACCACATTGGATTGAGGTAATTCAGTATCAATATATCCCTTCAATAAAGTAGTTGCAGCTCTTCTTCTGTCTTCACTCCCAATACAACACTTCAGATGGATATTGATCAGTTCTACATTCAATCCACTTGGCTTGTGATTGATCTGCACTTTCAAAGGTCTTCTAAATACCGTAAAGGCATCATCGTTCATATCCGTTTGTTCTTCGAATAATATTGTCGAATTGAGCAATTCTACCTCAGAAGATTTGTAGAGGTATCCCAACATCAAATTGCTTCCATTAAAAGGTCTTGCGAATCCTTCCCATCCTTCAAGGCTTTGCAAAAGATCATTGAACTGAGACACGCTAGTGATCTCTTGTAAAGCGATGAGGTCGGGGTTATAGTATTCAATGATGTCTTCAACAGTCGCTTTTGTCAAACCATTCTTAGGAAACTGCTCCAAATTCCATGTGAGCACATCTAAAGTTTCACTACTAACGTCTAACGGGCAATTTGATAGGTCTAATTCCAATGCTGGTGATGGATCGGGCATAGGATCAGTTCCAGAAGAATTATCGCATGCATATACGACAAACAAAAAGCTCAATAGAATCAGCAGTCTTAAATTCATTTGACAAATTTAATACTGAAGAATAATGGATCGATTAATTGAGTATCAATTCTTCTTTACGAAGCTGATAATTGCCGCAAGTAACACTAAACTGCAAAGACCAAGGATCAGGAACAGTTGGTTGTCCAAAGTCAAACCTAAAGCGAACGCTCGATTAACTGCTTTGACAATATTCAATAGGCCTAAAAAGGAGGTAATGGCAAATGTCAAACCCATAAGCGCATTCAAAAACCGACCATTCTTATTTGCTCCCATGAGAAGTTGGGAATTAACCGCCCTCCACAAGGCAGCAGTCAATAAAGGAAGGATCAATCCATTAGCCGCTTGCGCCAGAATGATCACAGGTATGGCCTTCACATTCGTAGCACCAAGAATTACACCCGTTAAAAGAATGATTATCCATATGGCACGATAGGTTGGGTGTTTATGATCCCAATTCTTTCCATGTTCATGTACACTCTTGATCGTAAGCGCACCTGCCATTGAGGCGGTAATGGTCGAAGTGAAGCCAGCAGCAAACAAGCCAAAAGCAAATAATTTAGCCATCAAAGGGCTACTGATCTCAAATAAGTAGGTGTAAAGTTTAGCGAAGTCAAAAGGAGCATCAATCCGTGCTCCAATGATCAAAATGGCAATAGATATTATTCCGCCCATAAGCACAGAAAAGCCCAGCCCTTTTCTCATTTGACCAAGTTCCTGCCCTTCAGCCATATTCGACCCTAAGAAGATGTTATAAGGCACAATAGTCGTTCCCAACATGCCCAATGCAATGGTCAACGAACCTTTTGGTAGTGAAGGGACAAAGGCACCTTTTACCAAGTCAGACACGGAGATACTTCCTGAAAGTGCAGCAACTAAAAATGATAACCCCATTGCACCCACAACAAGCCCTAAAATATTACCTACCATTTGTGTCTTACCTAGAAAAAGTAAGGGAAAAGAGAGCATTCCAATAGCCAAGGTAAAGACCCAAGCGGGGATACCCGTTGTGATCAACACCAAACCAGAAATTGCACCTAAAATATTCCCTGCTTCATAGGCCAAACAGCCTAAAAAGATGGCTATAGCGATCACCCAAACTAAGTTTCGCTTGCCCAATACCTGAAATAGCGCACCACCAAGTGAGTAGCCGCTTGCAATGGTAATGCGCGCTGCAGCCTCTTGTAAAATGAAACAGGCAACAGTTGAAAAACCCAATGCCCATATGAGTTGATATTGAAAACTTGCACCGGCCGATGCGGCAGTGGTTACTGTTCCGGGACCAATAAAGGCAGCGGCAATCACCAACCAAAAAAGATAATTGAAGAATTTAGACTTCATCTAGCCAAATTACAAAGAATACCGAAAGCACTATTGGACTAAAAAGCCTAAGCCTTCTGGCTGATTTAACAACCAACCCGTCAGACTGTATCGACTCACATGGGTGGGTAACACCTCATGAGGAACTTGATCACTCTTAAAAAGGACCAGGCGATTGGCAACTGGGGCCACCACCTCTTCTTTTCCATTTGAAAGATAAAGTTTGAGCTCACCTGCATCAGCAGCCATCCATTCTTCATTCATATAGAATACCACAGACATCAGTCGATTGCCTCTTCCCTTGAATTGGTCTAAATGCTTTTCATAAAAAGAACCCTTAGGATAGTGAGCAAAATGGAATTCTGATCCAGAGATGGGTAAAAAGCAATAACGCTTGAGCAATGCGATCATTTGGTCTATTCGATTGAAGTAATTCATTATAGAATTGTCTTCTTCCCTATCTATCCAATAGACATAATCGCCTCTTACCTCCTCATTGATGGTATGATTTCCCAAAGTGCCAATACCCGCTTTATCAAAGGCTTGATCACCAAGCTTAGCCAAAAAATAGGCCCTCAACCCATTGTAATGGACTTGGGATAAAAAGTGATCAAAGACCACAAAATCGTTATCAGACAATTCATCGACCCAGTCGAAGACATCGTCAAGCGTATGAGCTACCAATCAGAATTTCAAATAAACGTATTCAAAGGTGAATAGTATTTGTGATTTTTTTTACAATTACTGTATGAATTAATTGGAGGCCTTACGTTCTTCAAGAAACCTTTTCCATGGACAAGTTAAGTGTAGCCTTAGTATATGGTGGTCGTTCCACCGAGCATGAGATCTCAAAGCTTTCTGCTCAGAGTATTGTTAAGCAGATCGATCAATCAAAATTTGATATCTCTTTGGTCAAGATCGACCTCAATAGTGAATGGTGGCTACTCAAAACGCTTGACCTTCATGATCTGGAAAATGCACAAAAGATTCATCTAGAGAAGAATGGCGATCAAAGCGATTGTAAAAACGAGAGCGGTCAGGTACTGAAAACCATTGATGTCTTCTTTCCCATTTTACATGGCATCTATGGAGAAGATGGTACCATTCAAGGACTTTTCAGAATGCTCGATGTGGCTTTTGTAGGTTGCGATGTCTTGGCTTCTGCTGCTTGTATGGATAAAGACTTCACTAAACGCATCTTACGTGACGCCAATATTCATATCGCACCCTATCTCGTAGCTACGCAAAATCACATTCCGTCTTTTGAAGAAGCACAAACGGCATTAGGCAATACACTATTTCTCAAACCAGCAAACATGGGCTCTTCTGTTGGTGTTTTTAAGGTAAGGTCAGCAAAAGAATATCAAGAGAAGATCGCTGAAGGTCTGATGCTCGATAAAAAAGTACTGATTGAAAAAGAGATCATAGGGAGGGAACTAGAATGTGCTGTTTTAGGTAATGACAAGCCGAAAGCCTCTTTGCCAGGTGAAATTGTCATGAATTCTGATTTTTATGACTTTGAATCTAAATATGTAGATAGTGATGCTTCCAGCACGGTGATACCTGCTGATATTCCTGAAGAAATAAGTGATCAACTGCGTCAAATGGCTATATCTGCCTACAAAGCACTTGATTGTGAAGGACTAGCCAGAGTAGATTTCTTCTTAGATCAACAAGGTGAACTGATGATCAATGAGATCAATACTATTCCTGGCTTTACGAAGATCAGTATGTATCCAAAAATGTGGGAAGCCTCGGGGATCAGCTATAGTGAACTGCTTGATATTCTCATAGAACTCGCCTTAGAAAGAAGAAATCGACAGCACAAATTGAAGATCTTCGCTAAGGAGGTTTCCAAATGAGATTAATTGAGAAAACTGAAGATGAAGTCGGTAATAAAGAACGTCTGATCATTCAGGAATTGATCAAAAAGACCTGGCCCGAACCTGGCGATAAGATCTTAAATGAGGAGGAGTTACTTAACGATTTTGAGACACGCACACCCGGAAAAACATCTTATCTCCTATACCAAGCAGAAGAATTAATCGGCTACGCAGAAACTTTCAAAAGAAAGATGATCACATCAGAAGGTCCTTTGAAGGTGCTCAGCCTTGGCGCTGTCTGTGTTGATAATGCCTATCGAGGCCAGGGGCATGGTGCCCGAATCATCAAATACATATTCAACAATTTTTCGACAACAGGCACTGAGGTTTGCCTATTTCAAACAGGGGTACCTGGTTTCTATGAGAAGCTCAACTGTAAGATTGTAAAGAATCAATTTGTCAATTCTTTAAATACTAAAGATCCCAATACCAATCCTTTCTGGGATGAATACACCATGATCTATCCTGCTCACTACAATTGGCCGAAAGGCAAAGTTGACATTCAAGGAAAGGGCTTTTAAGAATTATGAAAATGTTTAGTTGAATCAACAGATTTTATGATATTAGACTAGAGATTCCATAAAACCACTGCGCCATGACTGCACCTTCTTCAAAACCTCGTGTAATCAAAGACTTTGAAAAACTTGATGTTGAGATTCAAGAACAGATCAAATTAGCCTTCCCTTTAGGCTTTGAAGACTACTTGATCAAATTCACCAATAAAGAAGGAAATAAGGTTTCTGCCCTTCCCTATGAAGGTGAAGAAAAGTACTATCTCGTAAGAATGACTGTGGAAGAAGCTCAACAGATTATCGAGGATGATGACGATTATGATGATTCGGGAAATCTAAAATCTGACATCCAAGAGGAATACGAAGACAAATACAGCGATGACGAAGAGGATGATGATTTTGACGACTGATCTGATTCAATGAAGATCGGGATAATCGGTGGAACCGGCATGATCGGGCACCACATCGCGTTGCAAGCACAACTGCACCAACACGAATTAGTCATCATTCACAGAGAAGGCTCAAACCTTGATCGCATTTTAGACCTTCACTTTGAATCGCGCATTGCAGATCTGAATGACCGCGGAGCTTTGATCAAAAGCCTATCGGACCTTGATGGTGTAGTCAACACAGGGGCATATTATCCAACCGTACCCAAACCAATTGCACAGGAGCTCAAAACAGCCCGTCTGCAGATGCAATTCTTTATTGATGCCGTAAGAGAGTCTAAGGTTCAGAAAGCGCTTTATGTTGGTGGCCCTATCGCTATTCCTCCTCAGCCTTCTGGTAAGATTGATGAAGCGAGGATCTATGAACAACACCCCGAACATGGTTCTGCTTATTTGCAGGTTAAATGGTTGATGGACAAAATGGCTCGAGATGCGGCTAATAATGGAATACCCATTGTAATAGGGCTACCCGGCATGTGCTTCGGAGAGTTTGATCATGCCCCAACAACTGGCCAGCTCATTACCTCTCTGGCTAAAAAAGAGCTACCCGCTGTGATCAACGGCTTACAAAATTGTATTTATACTGGTGACGCTGGAAGAGGCTTGCTTTATGCTTTAGAAAAGGGCAAAGCGGGTGAAAGGTATTTAATTGGTGGCGTAAATACGGATATGAAAAGTATTGTGGAAGTCATCTGCAAAACAGCCAAAATAGCAGCTCCTGAAAAGACATTATCTATTAAAATAGCCAAGCTCATTTCTAAATTTGAGGAAACCCGATACGCTATTTTTAGAGGGAAGCTACCTAAGCTCTCCTCAACGGCTCTGACCGTGCTTTCGCAAGGCCAACACTTTCAAATGAGAAAAGCAGAACGAGAATTGGGTTTTAAAGCCGAACTAGACCTAGAAGCCATGATCTTTCGAGCCTATCAATGGTTCAATAAAGAAGGATATATTGAGTAAATAGCATGGTATTTGCTGCGTCTTCATGATGAAACGATTCTTATCCTTATTTTTTGTTATTTCTTTTATTTGTGCTTGTGAAGACAGCCCTACTTATGATAAAGATTGCCCAACCGATGTTGTTTGTACAGAGATATTTGTATCGCTTTTACTTGAACCTCTAGAGGATGGAAAACCTGTAGTACTTACATCTTATAACATCCTCAATACGCGCAACAATGAGCGCTATGACTTCACAAATTCGAGTCAAGGTCTTCCTGAGGGGCAGTATGTTGCCATCAGCGATGCCCAGTTAAACGACATCGATAAAAAAGGCACTCTCCTACGCTTAAGGGGCAAAAAAACAGATGGCCAAGATTATGAACTTGAATTTGAGGTAGGACATGATTGTTGCCATGTAATTCCCATCTCAGGCCCATTCGTTGATTAGTTAGCACCTTTCTAGTTTTAAGCCCACATAAAAAGCTGTAATTTGTTGCAGTTAAACTAGTGGGATGGATAAATCATATTTGATCAATTGCGATATGGGCGAAAGCTTTGGCAATTACCAAATTGGTAACGATGACTTGCTAATGCCATACATCAATGCGGCCAATATCGCTTGCGGCATGCATGCAGGTGATCCTCTTCAAATTGAAAAAACCATTGACCTGGCCTTAAAGAATCAAGTGACAATTGGAGCACACCCAGGCTACCCTGATCTGCAAGGATTTGGTAGAAGAATTATCCCTATGTCTTCAGATGAACTTTCCGCTTCGATCAGATATCAGGTAGCCGCTTTGATCGGTATGACAAGGGCCAAGGGAGGGAAAGTTGACTATGTGAAGCCGCATGGTGCTTTATATAATCTGATCGCTAAAGATGCTGATATCGCCCAAACGGTCATCTCGGCTATTAAAGATATCGATCCCTCATTAAAAGTAATGGGGCTGGCAGGTAGCCATGTCAGGCAATTGGCTGAGAAAAACAAGATGATATTTATCGCAGAAGCCTTTGCTGATCGGGCTTATGAAGAAAATGGGCAACTCAGGTCAAGAAAACTAGAAGGCGCTGTGCTCAGCGATGCAGAAGCATCACTCAATCAAGTATTATCGATAATGACTCGGGGGCAATTGAAAACATACCAAGGAAATACCATTCCGCTGAAAGCAGAAAGTTTCTGTGTCCATGGAGATAACCCTGCCGCCTTATCCATCGCTAAAAAACTAAATAAAAAGCTTCTTTGAAGATTCTCCCATACGGCAATAATGCCTTACTTATTCAATTCTCAGAAGAGATCGACCCTGGGATCAGTAACCAGGTCATAGCGCTTTATCATGCATTGAAACGAACTGGTCAATTCAAATACCTGATTCCTGCCTATCAAAGTCTTACTGCCGCCTTTGATTCAGATCAATTGAAATTTACGGAGGCGCAGAAACTTGCTGAAGAGCATTTGGCAATACTCTCTCAAGAGATATATGAGCCACATCATTTGGTCATCCCTGTATGTTATGAACCTGAATATGCACCTGATCTGGAAGCTGTAGAGCAAATCACAAAACTCACTGCAAAAAAAGTTATAGAGCTTCACTGTAGTACAACGTATCACGTTTATATGCTGGGTTTTTTAGCTGGCTTCCCCTACTTGGGTAGCACACCCAAAGCCTTACATTGCCCAAGAAAAAAAGAACCGCGTGCCAAAGTACCTGCTGGATCAGTCGGTTTGGCGGGCATGCAAACGGGCATTTACCCTGCAGAAGCACCTGGGGGATGGCAACTGATAGGCAGAACGCCATTAGCGCTTTTCAATCCGGAGATAATGCCGCCAAACTTTTTGCACCCCGGAGATCTCGTTGAGTTTAGAGCCATTTCGAAAGACGAATTCAAATTGATCAAGATCAAAGTGGAGGCTGGTATTTATAAACCAGAGTATAAGCATGGGTAGCCTGATACTACATTTTCAAAAAACAGGCCTATATACCTCTATTCAAGATGGTGGTCGATATGGTGTTCAACATTTGGGCATACCAATCGGTGGCGCTATGGACCAAGAAGCCATGCGCAATGCCAATTATTTAGTGGGTAACAACCCCGATGACCCGGTAATTGAAATGACCATCCAGGGAGCTGAGATCAAAATAGAAGGTGGTGGACAGATTGCTTTAGCTGGTGGGTATTTTAAAGGGACTCTAAATGAGCAGCCCCTTCCCTTCTACCGTACAATTACTGTAAAAGATGGAGACATCATTCGTATTGGGAATGTGATCTTTGGTACCAGAACTTATTTAGCTGTAAGAGGAACGATCGCCGAAGAGAAATGGCTAGGGAGTCATAGCGCGGTGAACATCTACATGGAGAGCTTTGGCTTAGAAAGCCATTTCCCGAATGGCCGAATGGTTGAATATCAAACACCTCCTCCAATTGAAAAGCGATTGATCGAGAGGGCCAAACATCCGATTCACGCAGAATGCGCGATTGTCAGAACGACTTCAGGCCCCGATTTTGAAAAGTTTCCGATAGAAGTGGTTCAAGAGTTTTATGAGAAGATTTTCACAGTATCTAACAAATACAATCGCATGGGCTATAAGCTCAATGAAGCATTAGGATCTTTTACTTCAAACAAGGAGTCTATTTCTTCAGGAATTCTACCAGGCACTATTCAGGTGACTAATGAAGGCAAGCCGATCATTCTGATGCGTGATGCCCAAACCACTGGTGGATATCCTCGCATCGCTAATGTAGTTGAGGAAGATATTGACCTTGTTGCTCAAATGAAGCAAGGCAATGAACTTAAATTCATACTTCAAGGGAAAAACGACCAATAAACACTGCTTTTTAAAGTGTTTAGGAAATAATGGCCTATCCATTTTGCTATTAATTCTTTTCTAAAACCGTGCTCAAATACAAGTTTTTATATCTGAATGTAGGGTATTGTTTATCCAACTGGTAACATATACAAATTCAGCAAAATGGAATACTCAAAAAAGAAAGCGGATAAAAGCACACAACAAGCCATCACAATGATCTTAGCGATCGCTGCTCTTTTTTTAGGAATGCCTGTCGTTCAAGATCAACCCGCCGCCGGCTTGATCATCTTCTCTTTGCCCGCGATTCACTATCTCTATACCCGACTTGTTGGGGCAAAAGAAATGGCGAAAAACGCAAAATAAATACACTGCTATTCAAAACTGATTTTCCCTATTCTAACTTAAGGTTATATAAAAAGACAAGGCGATTCCCTTATGAAATCGCCTTAATCAACCTTAAACTAAAACTACTAACTATTGAAGTATTTTGTAATACTCAGCGCCTCCCATTTGGCTTAGGAATTCGGCTTTATTGAACTGCTGAGCTATATTTTCTTCCATATCTTCCACCTCACCTTCAAAGATCAATTGACCATCTTCATTGAAGAGCTTGACCGTTTCTACAATTTCTAGTGAAGGATTGGCTTCCATGTTTTCGAAGTATTCATCTACAAATTCAACCAATTCGGCAGAATGCACGAATACAGCTGATCGCTTTTCAGGAAGTGTATTTGAATCGGCTTTAGCAGATGTAATGATGCACATGGCCATCGTCAGGGCTAAAGCAATTGAGATGTTCTTTTTTGTAATGAGTTTCATTGTTGTTGATATTTTGAGCTCCGTCTCGATAACCGAGACAGATATTTTGACCTATTAATCTGACCGTTGTTTTTGACCAACGATTTGATTCCAATAGATGTGCCAAAAAACACAACTAATTGATTTATTGTTAATTATGCGTAATAAATAGAATAAACTTGTGTAGATGTGTACGATTTCGATCAATCAAGTGAACACTTTTAAGACATAATCTGAATTATGTCCGTGGATTAAGATGAAAACTGCTTTTTTTTGTAGCACAACAATTGAAGAAATGAAGAAGGCCGAAATTCTTGATTATGTACTCCCTCAAGAGCGCATTGCGAAATATCCGCTCGAAAAACGAGACCAGAGTAAAATCTTGTGCTACAATAAGGGTGAGATCATTGACCACAAATTCCTTGAGCTGCCTTCTCTTTTAAACAAAGATTATCGCCTTTTCTTCAATGACACCAAGGTAATACCTGCAAGGCTCTTTTTTACAAAAGAAACTGGCGCTTTAATTGAGGTTTTTTTACTAGAACCTATTGTCCCAAGTCCAATTGTAAGTTTAGCCATGGAAGCTCACGGCCCCGTTACCTGGCAATGTATGGTCGGTAACTACAAGAAATGGAAGAACGAGCAAGAGTTGTCACTGACTCTCAAGCATGAAGGGAAACAGATTCAGCTAAAAGCAAAGATCGAAGACCGCGAGCGCGTGGAGATTTCTTTCAATTGGGAAGGAGACTTTAGCTTTGCTGAGATCGTAGAAATGGCTGGCCAAATCCCCCTACCTCCCTACCTCAATAGAGATAGTGAAGCCAGTGACAAAGAACGTTACCAAACTGTCTATTCTCAGCACAAAGGTGCGGTAGCAGCCCCAACAGCCGGACTTCATTTTACTGAGAAGGTACTCTCAGAGCTCAATGCCAAAGGAATTCAAGAGTCCTTCCTAACCTTGCATGTTAGTGCAGGCACCTTTCAACCCATAAAGGTGAGTGACCCAACAGAGCATCCGATGCATTCTGAACAAATGGTCGTTTCTAAAAAGGCCATTGAAGATGTTTTAGCTACTGAAAAGGTGATCGCTGTTGGCACCACTTCGATGCGGACTTTAGAAAGTCTCTATTGGTTTGGCAATCGCTTATTACAAGGCAATGAAGTTTTTGCCATTGAAAAACTGGAGATCTACCAAAATGAAGATCTACCAACGAGAAAAGAAGCCTTTAGCGCCATACTTAATTGGATGAATAATAAAGGAGCAGCCACCCTTCAGGGGACTACTGAGATCTTTATTATGGGAGATTATGAATTCAAGGTTTGTGATGGTCTGATCACCAATTTTCACCAACCAGGTAGTACGCTATTGATGCTCATCAGTTCTTTTTTGAAAGGGGATTGGCAAAAGGTCTACAACCATGCATTAGAAAATGACTACCGCTTTCTCAGCTATGGAGATTCTTCCCTCCTGCTGCCTTAAATAACTAAACTTCATTATATTCGGGCATGCAGGAAGATCTGGGCTCTGCCTTAAGAGACGTTGAACTCGCAGGACTATCGGCTTACGAACAATTGATCGAGTTGATCAATGTCAACATCCCCTTTTTGGGTGAAACATTGAACATCTTGGATGAGCAAGTCTCTATCACAGAGATCATTCTTCCTATTGTCTTTTTATTCCTATTGAATCTTTTTGGGAATTTGGTCAGGTCCCTATTGATCAACCGCATTCTCCCAAGATTTATTGAAGACCGAAAGACCGTTCTTTCAATAAGCAATACGACCAAATACAGCATTCTGCTTATTGGTTTTGCGATTATTCTGTCAGTTATAGGCTTGGGTGCTGATTCGAAGTTAAACTTCACCATTACTCGAAATGTTGGGAAACCCGATCTTCAGTTCTTCGATATCGCTAGGCTGGCATTCCTCATTGGTTTACTGGTCTATTTTTCAGGCAAGTTAAAATATGTGCTTGTCAAACAGATCTTACCGAAGTACTCTGAGGACATCGGTGTGAGTCAATCGATAGGTACAATTATACAATACATTTTTGTGATCATCGGAGCGATGGTGGTTATCCAAAGTTCTGGGATCAACTTGGGAAGCTTAGCCGTATTGGCCGGTGCACTAGGTGTAGGTATTGGTTTTGGATTACAAAATATAGCGAACAACTTCATTTCAGGCTTGATCATTCTTTTTGAAAGACCTATCAAAGTGGGCGATAGAATTGAAGTGGGCAATGTAAGTGGAGATGTAACCAAAATCTCGCAAAGAGCGACAACAGTAAATACCAATGACAACATTTCGATCATTATTCCAAACTCAGAACTGATCAATCAAAAGGTGATCAATTGGAGTCATAATGACCGTAGAATCAGGTTTCATGTACCAGTTGGCGTATCTTACAAAGAGAACCCTGCTCAGATCAAAGAATTACTTCTGGAAGTAGCCAATGACCATACTGATGTATTAAAACGGCCAGGCCCAGATGTCCTCTTTGTGGAATTTGGGGATAGCTCATTAAATTTCGACCTAATGGTTTGGACCAATACTTATATTGATAGACCTATCATTTTAAAAAGTCAGCTTTACTATAAGATCTTTGAAAAATTTAAAGAGCATAATATTGAGATTCCATTCCCGCAGCGTGATCTTCACATTCGTTCAGGCCTACCAAGCACCGAAGCTTCAAAGTAATCGTTTCCACAGCATCAGAATGAAATTCCTTTATCCCATTCTTATTTTATTTAATTTTACCACCATAATGAAAGGTAGCATATGAGAGTGATCATTGCAGGGGTTGGAAATGTAGGGTATCATTTAGCGAAATTACTAAGTGCTGAAGGTCAGGATATTGTTCTGATCGACCGTGCAGCCGATAAGTTAAAGCAAGCAGCCAACCAAGTAGATGCCTCCACGATCCGTGGTAATGCTACTTCTTACAGTGTGCTTGAAGAAGCCGGTGTTTCTCAAGCTGATCTTTTGATCGCGGTTACCAACTCTGAAGACGCCAATATTGCGACAGCCATTATCGCCAAGCATTTAGGAGCCAAAAGAACGATCGCTCGGATCTCCAATACGGAGTTTATTTATCAAAAAGACAAGCTCAACTTAAGACACCTCGGTATTGATGATATCATTTCTCCTGAATCATTAGCTGCAAAAGAGATCAAGAGATTGCTCAAAGAGGTTGCCGTAACTGACAGTTTCGAATTTCAAAAAGGCTTACTTCAGCTCATTGGTGTCAATATCGATGAAAAAAGTCCATTGAAAGGAAAGAGTATGCTCGATGTGGCCAAGCTCAATCCTGATCAAACCTTTATGACCGTTGCGATTCTTAGGGATAATGAAACCATCATTCCTTATGGCGAAACAACATTTGAAGAAGGCGATCATGCCTATTTCATAGCACAGCAGGATGGGGTCGAAAAGCTGCTTTTCTTAAGTGGCAAGAAAAAAGAGGGTGTTAAAAGTATCATGATCCTTGGAGGATCTAGAGTCGGTTTCCATGCCGCAAAAGTTTTGAGCAGTCGCTATAATGTTAAGATCATTGAAAGAGATGCACAGAAGTGTTTCGAATTAGCCGATGAATTACCTGACGCAATGGTGATCAATGGTGACGGTAGAAACTTTGAATTGCTTCAAGAAGAGAATATTGCCGATATGGACGCCTTTATTGCCGTTACAGGTGATTCAGAGACCAATATCATTACAAGTTTGGTGGCCAAAAAGAATGGTGTTAAAAAGACCATTGCGATGGTAGAGAATATGGATTACATCCACCTTTCCCAGAGCATTGGTGTTGACACAATGATCAATAAAAAACTCATTGCTGCGAACTTTATTTTCCGTCATATCCGACAAGGAGAGATCCATTCGATAACCAGTATTCATGGTGTTGATGCCGAAATCTTGGAGTTTGAGGTACAAGAAGGTTCGAAGATCACAGCGCATCAGTTGCGAAACCTAGAATTTCCAAAATCAGCTATTATTGGTGGAGTCATTAGAGATGGTAAAGGCCTCACAACCCCTGGAGATTTTAGATTTCAAGCACATGATCGCGTAGTTGTGCTTTCGAAAAAAGAGTGTATTCATAAAGTGGAGGGCTACTTCATCTAAAATGAAATTCAATTTCCCTGTCATCACGCAGATACTCGGGCTATTGCTTCTCATCAATGCCATTTTCATGGTATTGTGTCTGCCGGTTGCTATTTATTATCATGGAGGAGATGAACTGGCGATTGGTATTGCGGCCTTGATCACGGCAGCTTCTGGCTTTGGAATGCGGTTTGCCACTCGAAAAAATGAAAACAGGGAACTCAAAAAGAAAGATGGTTATTTAGTGGTTTCCCTGGGTTGGATCGTAATGTCTTTGTTTGGTGCTCTACCCTATGTACTAAGCGGTACCATTCCATTATTCACAGATGCTTTTTTTGAAACCATTTCTGGATACACAACGACCGGAGCGTCTATCTTAAATGATATTGAAGCTATGCCAAAAGGTATTCTCCTTTGGCGAAGCCTTACCCAATGGATCGGTGGTATGGGAATTATTGTGTTGGCCGTTGCTATCCTTCCCTTCTTAGGTATTGGCGGCATGCAGCTTTTTGTTGCTGAGGCACCCGGCATCACACCGGACAAACTGCAACCACGTATCCAGGAAACGGCTAAAAGGCTTTGGCTCCTTTATGTTGGTCTGACTGTGCTTGAAGCGATTCTCCTCTATGTGGCTGGCATGTCTATCTATGATGCCGCAAACCATGCTTTGACCACCATGGCAACTGGCGGTTTCTCCACTAAAAATGATAGCGTAGCTCATTTTGGTCCTGCAATACAATACATTATTGTGTTTTTTATGTTCATTGCCGGCACGAGTTTCACACTTACCTATTTTGGATTGAAGCGACAATTCAAAAAGATTATCAAGAATGAAGAATTCGTTGTTTATGGCCTTTTCACACTTGCCATTACAGCGATTGTCACAATAGCACTACTTACTGTTACAGACAAGAACTTTGAAGAAGCCTTCAGAGATGCCATTTTTCAAGTCGTTTCCATCATTACCACCACCGGATTTGTATCGGCCGACTATACCAAATGGGCTTCATTCTTATCCGTATTATTCTTTATCCTCCTATTTGTTGGTGGCTCAGCGGGTTCAACTGCTGGTGGAGTAAAGGTTATTAGACACATCGTGCTTTTCAAGAATTCATTTTTGGAATTGAAAAGACAACTTCATCCTTCTGCGATAATTCCTGTTCGAATCAGTGGAAAGGCCATTGAACAGAATATTGTATTCAATGTCCTGGCCTTTATCATGATCTACATATTGGTTTTCCTTGTGGGGGTCACGGTCTTATCATCAATGAATGTAGACTTCGATACAGCATTTGGTGCCGTTGCTACTTCATTGGGTAATGTTGGACCCGGAATTGGAGAAGTTGGGCCAGTCAATAATTTCTCAGGAATGCCCGTTGCGGGTAAATGGCTACTTTCATTCTTGATGTTACTCGGTAGGTTAGAATTATTTACTGTTTTAATGTTATTAGCACCACATTTTTGGAAGAAGAATTGATATTCATTGGCCAAATCACCTGTGATTTACTTCAATTGGAGTATCTTTCAACATATTAATCTAAATCTACTTCTACTTTGACCTTCAAAGAACTCGGACTTCACGAAGATGTATTGAACAGCCTTGATGCAATGGGCTTTGAAACCCCTACTCCTATTCAGGAACAGGCCATTCCAATCATCTTAAATAACAAAGACATTATTGGCTGTGCACAAACCGGCACCGGTAAAACCGCAGCCTTTTTACTTCCCGTTTTAGACAAGATCTGCCAACAGGGAACAAACGAAGAGGAGATCAATACGTTGATCATTTGTCCAACGAGAGAACTTGCACTTCAAATAGATCAACAGATCGAGGGCTTTAGTTATTTCACCGGTGTCAGTTCTATTCCCATTTATGGCGGAGGAAGTGGCGAATCCTTCAGTCAGGAGAAAAATGCACTCTCTGGTGGTGTGAATATCGTTGTAGGTACGCCTGGAAAGATCATATCGCATCTAAACTTAGGTTATGTCAAGCTCGACAACTTACAACACCTCATCCTAGACGAAGCAGATCGCATGCTGGATATGGGGTTTTATGAGGACATCAGTAAGATCATTAGCTACCTACCGAAAGAAAGGCAAAACCTGCTTTTCTCCGCAACCATGCCTCCCAAGATCAGAAAACTGACCAAAGAAATATTGAACGAACCTGAGGAGATCAGCATCTCGATTTCTAAACCAGCCGAAAAGGTAGTTCAAGTTGCTTTCTGTGCTTACGATAAGCAAAAAGTGCAACTGGTTCAGCATTTATTGCGCTTCAATGACATTCCAAGTTTAGTCATCTTTGCCTCTACAAAAGTAAAGGTGCGAGAGCTCACGCAAGCGCTTCAAAAGAACAAGATGAATGCAGCTGGCATTTCTAGTGATCTTGATCAAACAGAGCGAGAAAAACTACTCAATGATTTTAAGCATCGCAAGCTTCAGATCCTTGTTGCTACAGATGTCATTTCGAGAGGTATCGATATTGATAATATCGACATGGTGATCAATTATGATGTGCCGAATGACCCGGAAGACTACATTCATAGAATTGGTAGAACCGCAAGAGCATCCTCTGAAGGTGAGGCAGTCACTTTCATCAATGAAAATGACCAATACAACTTCTCTCGAATCGAAGAAATGATTGAAAAAGAAATCAGAAAGATCGATCTGCCAGAATCAATTGGACAAGGCCCCGAATACCGCCCAAAAAGCAATAAAAATGGCGGGAACTTCAGGAAAAACCGCAATTTCACAAAACCAAGAAAACGTTAAATCATTAGATAGGAATCCCTATATTTCAAGTCATTACTACCTAATAATTTGAATATGAACAACATAAAGGCTTTGCTCAAAGTCTTTCACAAGCATAAATCTTACACTGCCATAAATATATTTGGTCTTAGTGTCGGATTTGCTTTAATCATGGTCATTATTCTCCTATTACGCTTTGATCTGAACTATGACAAACATTGGAGTGAATCGGACAAAATATTCAGAATAGATTCAAAATTTCTCCAAGAAAATAGTGAAGATCAGCTTGCTCTTGCTTCAAAGTTTTTACCCGAAAGGCTACTTGCTACCATACCCGAGGTAACCGGTTATGCTCGCTTTTCGCGTCCTAGAAAGATCTCGGTAAAAACGAACAATAAACTCTTCAATGAAAGTCAACTGATATACTCCGACAATGCGAGTTTAAATCTCTTCAAACTTGATTTTATTGTGGGTAATGAAAATCAGGTGTTGAATGCGCCATTCGAATTGATCATTGATGATGAATTGGCTGTCAAATGGTTTGGTCAGGTGAATAGCGCTTTAGACGAAGTGATATTGATCAAGAATAAATACTTCACGATCAAGGGTGTCTACAAGGCACTCCCAGAGAACACCCATCTCTATTTTAAGGGTTTAATGTCATATGCCTCACTCATGGGAGATTATGACCTTGAAAACGCCAATGCGATGGATCAGCGCATCTGGGTTCCTGATGCTTATAGCTTTCTTCTACTTCAGGATGAAGAACAAAAAGATGCAGTTCAGCAAAAGATACAAAGCTACATTGATCAGAATATCAAACCAATTATCGAAGAATCAGGGAGTAGTGAACGTTTAGAACCTCTGCTTATTCCATTAGAAGAAACTCACTTCTACATTGGTTCTGACTATGACCAACCAAAAGGAAATATGGCTTTTATTAAAGCCACAGTGATCATTGGTTTTATCATCCTACTAATTGTCTCTATCAATTATTCCAATCTGGCCATGTCTATTTTGGCACAACGCAACAAAGAGTTGAGCATGAGAAGGCTGCTGGGGGCTACCCGCTGGCATGTTTCACTTCAAATCATATTTGAATCTATGCTCAGCGTATTTTTCAGCTTTCTTTTGGCTTTAGTATGGTTATTCATCTTAGATCAGTCCCTTGCACTTGAAACACTCGTGGGTAGGAAGGTAGACCTATTGACCATACTCACTTTCGACTATCTCTTCTATTGGATAGGAGCAATTCTGTTTATTGCTCTATTTAGCTCATGGTACCCTGCCATCGTTTACTCAAAGGCCAGCATTCTTCACATCAAAGAGCATAAAAAGGAAAACCAAACCATCACTAGCCTTATGATAGGCGTTCAGTTTGTAGCCAGTTTTATGGTGATCAGCTCGATGTTACTCATGAAATCTCAACTGAGCTTATTAGAGAATTTTGACATCGGCATTACAGAAGAGCCGATAATATCTGTGGAGGTTGGTCAAACATCATCTCCTGATCAAGTCAAGCTTGTGAAAGAACGTTTATCTGTTGAGCCTGGAATAGAACTGGTAACAGATGCAGTGCTTGAAGGTGGAAACCTTGTGGGTGTATATCATGTCAATGCCAATATCATGAAGAGCAATCATGAATTTACAGAAACCGTATTTGCTGCCAGTTTTGTTGGAGAAGACTACTGTAACGTATTTGATATTGACCTTTTAGAAGGGAGGAAGTTTAACCAGACTAGCGAAGATGCTAAAAGTGTTATGGTCAATAAGAAATTTGCTGAACGCTACTTTCCAAAAGGGGCTATTGGAGAAGCCATTTCATTCAGGAAAAATACTTTCAACATTATAGGTGTCATAGACAACTTTTATTATCGTTCCTTAAGAGAAGACTTAGAACCCATGGCCATTTTTCCTCGTTATGTTTTCACCAATGATGAGGAGGAGCCAGTTGAGACTAGTTTTCAGATTCGCATCTCAGACCAAAACCAAAAACTTACTTTAACTCGCATAAAGAATGTTTTTGCACAAACCTATCCCAATTTCCCTTTTAGCTATAGACTCATTTCAGATAAGGTTAATGCCTTCTATGAAGAAGACCAAAAAGATGCTGACCTAACCGCTGTTCTGGGGATGAGCGCTATTCTCATTGCTGTTTTTGGACTTGTGGGCCTCGTTTCTTTTGAGATCAATCAAAGAATAAAGGAGCTAAGTATTCGAAAGGTCCTCGGTGCAAAACCTCAAACGCTTTTCTTTATCATAGGAAAAAAGCAAATGATCCTACTCTTTTTAGCTTGTTTGATTTCTGTTCCTGCTACTTACTTCTTTATTAGCAATTGGTTAAATGAATTTAACTTCACAATCGACCTCTCTTTATCGCTTGCCATATCTACTTTTCTAAGCTTGATGATCGTGCTCATTCTCGTAGGAGCCGCCATGACCATGAAGTTCATCGAACTTATTAAGATCAACCCGGTAAAAACTCTGAGGCACGATTAAAAGCCTAAACTGGATAGCCTCTTTCTCTTGATGCTCGTAGGAGTATAAAAGCACTTACCTATCATTAATTATATCCAGAGAAGGGCGTAATTGATTCGCTTATCAATTAAATCGTGTCTTTCTAGGGGAAAATCAACTGCTTTGTTTACGTATTGTGTGAAAACGGCTTATGCATGAAAGGTAATTGCTGTTAAGGTCATTTTTTAATAAAAGAACGCAAGCATCCTTCAAACGTAAAAATCATGCTGCCAGGTCAACAACTTTGAACTCAATGATAACCCAAACAACGCCATGAAAAACTTCATTTACGCCTTTAGAGTTTTGCTCAGAAACAAGTTCTATGCATTTCTCAACATTTTTGGTTTGGCCCTAGGCCTATCCGTAAGTATTATCATTCTCCTCTATGTCCAAAGTGATAAAACTTTTGACAAGGCTCATGAGAAATGGGACCAAGTGTACAGGATAGAATCAAAATTCTATATTCCTCCAAAGAACGATGAGTTTGCGCTCACCTCTCCTGCTTTGGCTGAAACGATGGCCATGGAATATCCTGAAATTGAAGCTTTTACTCGAGTTCAGAATGCTGGTCAGGTCCTTTTCAGAATCGAAGACAATAATTTTTATGTCGACAATATGTACTTCGCAGACTCCGCGATGTTCAAAATCTTTACTCATGAGTTTATCCAGGGAGATCCTGAAACAGCATTAGCTGAACCCAATAGCTTAGTTCTGACAGAAAGTACCGCTACTCGCCTCTTTGGTGGTCAAAATCCGTTAAACGAATTAGTAAAGACCGACAACAATACGTTCACAGTTAAGGGCATTATCAAAGACCTTCCTGATAACGTACACCTTACTTTTAACGGGCTAATCTCTTACTCTACAATCACTTCTACACGCGGGCCCCTCAATGCCCAACAGCGGACTCAGCAATTATGGGGAGTAGGAACGTACTCCTACATCTTACTTCCGCGAAATTATGATGTCAGTATTATCCATAATAAGTCAGACGAGTTTTTTGAAAAATACATGGCACCCCTCACCCAATTAGCACCTTCATTACGTGAAGCGAATTTTTCACCACGATTGGTTCCATTAAATGAGGTTCATTTTAATTCCAGTGTTCAATACGACCTTCCTACTGGCAACAAAGCTTATACCCAAGCCTTTATGTCCATTGGTATTTTTGTTTTGATTCTGGCCAGTATCAATTACATGAATTTAGCCACTGCCAGAGCCACGAAGCGTGGTAAAGAAGTAGGTATTAAAAAGGTATTAGGCTCCACCAAAGGAAAACTGATCTCACAATTTTTAAGTGAGTCTATCTTGATCACCACCTTCTCTTTAATTCTGGCGATTGGATTTACTTATGCTATACTCTATGGTACGAACGTAACCGATCTGTTGGGCAAAGAATTGATCTTGGATTGGGCAAATAACCCTGTTTTGTCATTTGGCGCCTTGGGAATCACCATACTATTGGGCGTACTGTCTGGTCTATATCCTGCATTTTACCTTTCTGCGATCTCTGTGATCTCCGCAATGAAGGGTGCTGTGAAATCAGGTCCAGGAAGTATGTTCTTTAGAAAATTCCTTGTCGCTTTTCAGTTCTTCATTTCAATTGGAGTGGTGATTTCTACATTG
>CBFHYE010000077.1:0-18172 GCA_965659985.1 Roseivirga sp.
TATGATGGAAAGCCAGATCGAGCTAAAACTGGCGATTCTCTGTTTTATCACACTATTCTTGGTGAATCTTGTCGAGTTCAATGGTTATAGCTACAACCAATACTCAGTTGGGCAGATCAGAAAATTAAGATCTGAGCGCAAACAGTTAGAACTTCAATTTGAAGCCCTTAAGAGTCAATTGAGCCCACACTATTTGTTCAATAGCATGAACACCATTTCTTCGTTGGTTTATAGTGACCCAGTTATCGCAGAGAATTTCATTCGAAATTTAGCAGAGACCTTCAATTATGTGCTTCACACCAAAGATGTCAAACTTGTCACTTTGGCGGAAGAACTTGAAGCGCTTAAGGACTATCGTTATTTGCTGAATATTCGGTACAGTGACGCGGTCGACCTCAAGCTTGAAGTGGAAGATGAATTTTTGGAGATACCCATCCCTCCGCTTACTCTTCAGTTGTTAGTTGAAAATGCAGTTAAGCACAATGTGATCAGCAGCGCCCAACCCTTAAAGATCAATGTTGGGGTGATCAATAATGAGTTGCGCGTGCTGAATAATAAAACGGAAAAGCCTTCACATACCGCCAGTCATCGCGTGGGGCTTAACAACATCAGAAAGCGATATGCCCACTTTACCAAGGTAGAAATTGTGGTGGTCGATGATGATTATTTCGAAGTGAAACTCCCAATACTGGTTATATGAAGAGCAATATTCTAGACCAGCCTTTGTTTCGCCTAATCGTTCCGTCATTCTACGGATTGATGATGTATATCTTAATCTTACTGATCAATAACAGCTTGGCTTCACTAACAGATACGGTTTTTACCTCTGAGCTTCTGTTGTGTGTGGTCTTAGCCTATCTGATCTCTGAACCCATTCGATTGGTCATCATTTTGTTTGAACGCCAATTCGGAGAGGAGTTGAAAAAAGCGACTTCGCTCTTTTTTATGATCGGGACGAATTTATTGGTTGGTGCAGCTGTTGTTTTTGTTGCAGGCTATGTCTATTTCACCCAAATTGAAGGTGCCAGTTACTTCTCCTATTTTCAAGCCATTTTGATCAAATTGGTTGTGATTTATGGCTTAAGTGCCGTTTTCTACACCCTCTTTTTTCTGAGTATTTACTTTTTATCAGTTAAGAATGAAACGGAGCTGAAAAAGGAAGACCTCAAGCGTCAAAACCTAGAACACCAACTTGAGATCTTTAATAACCAGATCAATCCGGACCTGCTTTTTCAAAGTTTGGAAACCCTAATTTCTCTGGTACATCACAATCTAGATGAGGCAGAAGATTTTGTCGATAAGTTAGCGCAGTTCTATCGTGTGATTTTGGACAACAGGAAAAAGGAATTGGTGCCGTTAAGTGAAGAATTAAAGGCTTGCAAAGACTTGATCTATTTGTTTAAAGCTCGATTTCCTAACCAAGTAGAATTGGTGGTGAAACAAGAAAACAAAGCAAAAGAGATCATGGTGGTGCCCAGTGCATTGTCGATGGTGCTAGACTGTATTATCAATGGAAGCATCATTTCGCCTTATCAACCCATGAAGATCACTTTGGATTGTGAAGGAGAAGAAGGTTATTTGGTGATTCAGCACAATGAAAATACAAAGCTGAGCAACTCAAGATTCATCAAGAACTGCAGAAAGAATTTACATGAGGCCTATGCCTATTTTACTGATCAGCCGGTGATCGAGATCAAGGCCTATGGCGATGCCTTCGTGAAGATTCCACAGATCAGTCTGAACGAAAGAAAATGAAAGTATTTATAATTGAAGACGAAATACCTGCTGCTGAAAAGATCGAAAGGTTACTCAATCGCTATGACGAAAAAATAGAGGTTTTAGGTAGAGCGATGAGTATTAAAGAGGCCGTTCAATGGGTTCGCGAAGACGGTGATGCCGATCTACTATTCATGGATATTCAACTCACAGATGGCTTGAGCTTTGAGATATTTAAGGAGGTAAATCTTGAGATTCCAGTCATTTTCACTACCGCCTATAATGAATATGCCATTGATGCCTTCAAAGCCAATAGCATAGATTATTTGCTTAAACCGATCGGCTATGATGCCATTTCTGAGGCAATAGAAAAATTTAAGAAATTGAGGGCAAGACTTCGATCAGAAGGCAAAGCTGAGACTGAATCAGTCATTGACTTGCAGGCGGCCTTACAAATGTTAAGTAAGCGAGAGTATAAAACCCGGTTCATGGTGAAGATCGGAGAGCATATAAAATCAGTGACCACGGACCAGATTGATCTTTTTTATGCAGAGGGGAGAAACGCCTATATCGTGACCAAAGAGGGCAGAAGGTTGATCATTGACTATAAACTTGAAACATTGGAGGAGATGCTTGATCCTAAAAAGTTTTTCCGGGTCAACCGCACCTTTGTTGTGGAGATCGATGCGATCAAAGATGTATTGGTCTATTCTAATAGCCGATTGAAGATCATTCTCAATCAAAGTTTTGATCGAGAGATCATCGTTAGCCGTGAAAAGGTCTCTGCATTCAAGACTTGGTTTGACGGGGAGTGAAACTTGAATCAAAACTGTTTCCTTTGGTCTCAAGAGCCGTTTATATCACGAACTAAACGAAAGAACGATCTGAATGAAAAAGCAACTTTATCCGCTAGTTTTATGCTTAGGTTTAATGGCCTTTGTTTCAAGTTGTGAAGATGCTCAAGAAGAATTAGCCGACCCTTTGGCTACCGATTACTTGTTGTATTCCATTTTTTTAGAAAGTGAATATGTTGGTTATGAAGATATTGTGCTTCATGCCGAGTCTTATTATGGCTTAGTTTATTTTGGTTTATACGAGAATCGAACTGAAAATTATAAAACTAGATACCCGGAAATTCCTGAAGATATGCTCGATGCGCTTGATGCTGTTTATCAAGATTCAATTTACTATGAGGATCAGTTTTTGTCGTTAGACAAAGATCTACTAATCCAAAAGTCGGAAGCGTTTAACGAAGCTATGGGGGTAACAGATGGTCCTCAAGAATTTTGGGATAAGTTTTTAGCCTTATATGGAGAAAATGCAGGTAGAGTATCGCTTAGCCGAGTTGCCTATAACGATAATGAGGATGAAGCTTTGTTTGCCGCGACTACCTTTATGAGGTCAGGATTCGGTTATTTGGTCCATATGGTGAAGACCAACAATGTGTGGACCATCGAAAACGTAGCCAATATCTTTGTGATCAATTAATACATGGTATTGGGATTGGCTGAGGCTTTTGGAATCTGCTGAATACTGTCCCAATGTTCAATGATCTTGCCTTTACTATCAAATCGAAAAAAGTCCATCGTGACGTACTGGTCATTACCTGGCCAGATCTGATGCGTATGTAAAGCAACAAGGTGGCCTTCAACAATACAACGTACGAATTCAATAGATTTCTGAGGATATTCTCGCTGCATACGTTCGAAATAATTGATAAAACCTTCAAGTCCATCTTCAACATCAGGATTGTGTTGAATGTATTGATCGCCCACATAAGTTTCGATAGCCTTTCGAGGCTCTCCTTCATAAGCCATACGATAAAAGGCGATGGCACGAGCCTTATTTTCTTGAACATCCATGCTTAAAATTAACTGATTTGAACTTTTCTTAAGCTTAATCCGTAAGCACTAACTATTATTACTTGGGCGGTATGAATGGCAATTATGCTTTTGATATTTTTGCTGTCATAATTTTTTAGGTTGAAAACAAGGTCCGTACTTTTTTGCATCACCTTGATGCTATCCTCTTTTGTCGCTTTTACCCAAGAAGAGTCGTATTTCACTGATACACCACCTGTACTTGATGGTGTATTGGATGACGAGGTTTGGCAAGAGAGCCCGACTTTTACAGGTTACAAATCCTTTGTTCCTGATTTTGGGCAAAACCTACCCTTCCAAACTATTGCATACATGGCCCATGATGCCGACAATTTGTACTTCGCATTCAAATGCTATGATGATCCTGATCTAGTTAAAACTTCCATTGCCGCCAGAGATAAAATTGGGGCTGATGACTGGATATGTATTAATATGGATTCGTTCAATGACAAGCAGACGCTCTATGGGTTTTATGTAAACCCGAATGGTATCCAGATGGATACACGATTTGCTGCAGGTCGGGATGATCCTGGTCAAGACATGATCTGGTATAGTAAAGGTCAGATTGATGAAGATGGATATACCGTAGAGGTAAGAATCCCCTTCAAGTCGATTCGTTATGCCTATAAGGGAGGTAAAGTAGATATGGGCTTGATCTTCGAAAGAAAAATTAGTCGCTTTTCAACTCAAGGGACATTTCCAGCACTAGACCCTCAGCAGGGCATGAATTTTTTGACTCAAGGCATGCATGTACAGTACCAAGACGTTAAAAAGACCACCCTATTTGAGGCCATTCCGGCCATAACATACGCCAATAATAGAACTCAAGAAAATGGTGATTTTATTGGTGACAATAACTTCGAGCCTAGTCTTACTTTAAAGTATGGAATTACATCAGACCTTGTGCTTGATGCCACCATTAATCCTGATTTTAGCCAGGTTGAAGCAGATGCATCGCAGGTGGAGGTTAACCAACGTTTTGCAGTCTTTTATCCTGAAAGAAGACCTTTTTTTCTAGAGGGAAATGAGAATTTTAACTGGGCAGCAACCTCTTTTCTTTCATCAGTCAGAAGCGTGGTGAACACACGAACGATTTCCTCACCAACTGGGGCAGCCAAGCTTTCGGGAAAGGTAGGTAAGAAGAACACCATATCTACCATTTTTGCACTAGATCGAGAGTTTGACGATCATAATGAAGAAGTGGAGGAAAAGGCAAAAGTCGGAGTGTTACGCTATAAAAGAACTTTTGAAAACGACAGCTATTTGGGTGCTGTGGCTACAGCGAGATCATTCGAAGGCAATTACAACTTTGTTTATGGAATCGATGGGCAATACAGATTCAAAGAAGCAAACCTATTAAGTGCTAATTATTTGAATTCTACCACGCATGAGGCTTTGGTTGGTTCGGCTAATACCATTTCAGCAAACAGCTGGACAGTAGATTTTGGTCATAATACTCGGAAAGTGGATTATGGCTTTACTCTACTTTCCATAGATGAAGGTTTTCAGTCTGATGTTGGCCAGGTACAAAGAACAGGCATTACCCGTTTGGGGATGAATTATTCGCCTAAATTCTACCCCAAAAAAGGCTTAATCAAGCGGATAGATCAGACCTATTATTACGGTCATATTTGGGATAAACCAAGTGGACTTGAGGAGTATAGTTATTTCTTCCAAAATGCCATTACACTACCCAAAAGCACAAGAATCAGTTTTGCAGCCAATTACTCAAATGAAATTTATGAGGCTCAAAAGTTTGACAGAAGCAGTTGGCGTATTGAGACAAGCTCTCAATTGACCAAGAGGATTTTTGTCAGAGCAAATTATCGTTGGAATAAAGGCGTGTATTATAGTACGCCCGAACAGGGTAATGGGAAGAATATCACAGCAGGAATTAATATTCAGGCTTCAGATAAGTTCAATGCAGAGTTTACCTACATCTATTCCGATTTATCCAGCGAATCTGATGGGCATCAATTTTACAAGGTGCACATACCAAGGGCCAGAATCACTTATCAGATGAATCAGTATTTATTTTTTAGGATCATCACACAATACAATTCACAATCAGAACAATTGGCACCCAACTTCTTGGCTTCATTTACCTATATACCCGGAACAGTGGTGCATTTAGGTTATGGTTCTGTTTTCCAAAAAAGAGAATGGGACGGACAAGATTATATTCAAAGCAATGATTTCCTTGAAATGAATAGAGGGCTTTTCTTTAAGGCGAGTTATTTGTTTAGATACAATAAATAAGGATTAAGCGAGGCTGTTTTGAGGTTTAACTCAACATTTATCGCAGACTTTTCAACATTAACTGATCCTTCCCCAATTCACCACAGATTTTTTCAATGAATTGATATGCCTAGAGATATTGTAATGTTCAGGGTTCTTTAATTCAGGGTCCTTTTCTAAGATATCAGAAGCTGTATTGCGCGCTGCTTGGAGAATGCTTGAGTCTTTGGCGATATCTGCGATCAGAAGATCCAGTACCCCCGATTGCTGCGTTCCGGTAATATCGCCCGGACCACGCAGCTTAAGATCCACATCAGCAATTTCAAAACCATTATTGGTACGCACCATGGTCTCCAATCGCGTGCGGGCTTCTTTGCTGAGTTTGACATCTGTCATTAATACACAATAGGATTGTTCGGCACCGCGGCCTACACGGCCGCGAAGCTGGTGCAGTTGCGCCAGCCCGAAACGCTCGGCATTCTCGATCACCATTACCGTAGCGTTAGGTACATTCACACCGACCTCAATTACTGTTGTCGCGACCATGATCTGCGTTTCGTGCCGAACAAAACGCTGCATCTCAAAATCTTTGTCCTGCGGTTTCATTTTGCCATGCACAATGCTGATATGATTTTCAGGGAAAGCACGAGCAATACTTTCATAGCCATCCATCAGGTCTTTCAAGTCTAATTTTTCTGATTCTTCGATTAGAGGATAGACCACATAGATCTGTCGACCTTTTTTGATCTCTTGTTTCATAAAACCAAAGACCTCTAGACGCTTTGAATCATATTGGTGAAGGGTCTTGATAGGTTTTCTACCAGAAGGCAATTCATCGATTACAGAAACATCCAGATCACCATAGAGTGTCATGGCCAAGGTTCTTGGGATAGGCGTTGCTGTCATCACGAGGATGTGGGGATATCGGTTGACATTCTTACTCCACAATTTGGCTCTTTGGGCTACGCCAAATCTGTGTTGTTCGTCAATAATCGCTAGCCCCAGGTTTTTGAATTGAACGGCATCCTCAATGAGCGCATGTGTACCAACCAAGATATGCAAACTCCCGTTTTGCAAACTTTCATGTATGATCCTTCGCTCAGCTGTTTTTGTCGATCCGGTCAGCTTAGCGATCTTGAGCCCAAGCAGATCAGCATACTCTTTTAAGCCCTGATAATGCTGGTCAGCCAGAATTTCTGTTGGTGCCATCATAGAGGCTTGAGCTCCAGAATTGACCACCACCAACATACAGATAAAGGCCACTATGGTTTTACCAGAACCGACATCGCCTTGTAACAAACGATTCATCTGTTTGCCAGACTTCATGTCGTGATAGATCTCTTTGATCACTCTTTTCTGGGCATCTGTTAGATCGAAGGGCAGATGTTCTTTATAGAACTTGGTGAGCAAGGCAGAATCTTTGAATACTTGGCCTTTGAATTTATCTATTCGTGCAATCTTTAATTTGAGCAAGCGTAATTGGATGTAAAAAAGCTCCTCAAACTTCAGGCGGTATTGTGCCTTTTTAAGCAGTTCTAAATTGCTCGGAAAATGAATGTGCCAAAGGGCCAGAGGTTTGGAGATCAATCCGAATTGCTCTACTAGATGAGGAGGTAAGGTTTCGTGAATATGTTCTTCTGCTTGCAGCATGACCTGCCTTACCATTTTACCGATGGCCTTACCATCGATAAACCTAGATTTTAGTTTTTCACTGGTGTGATATACCGGTTGAAGAAATCCTGCATTGGCATTTTGAGTAGTTAAGATCTCTACTTCCGGATGCGCAATATTAAGCTTTCGGCCAAATGCTGTAGGTTTTCCAAAGACCACATAGTCTACCCCAGATCTCAATTTCTTAGTTACCCATTGGATGCCCTTGAACCAGACCAGTTCCATGTCTCCAGTATCATCTGAAAAGCGCGCAACCAATCTTTTCTTACGTCCATCACCAATGGTCTCCATCCGAGTTATTCGCCCTTTGATCTGTACAAATGGCATGTCGGCTTGTACCGATTTTATCGTGTGAAATGTGGTCCGATCTTCATAACGAAAAGGGTAGTGCTGGATAAGATCGCCAAAGGTAAATAGGCTCAATTCCTTTTGAAGAAGAACAGCTCTTTGAGGGCCAACGCCTTTTAAGAATTCGATGCTCGTATCGAAGAATGAGGGCATCTTTAAAAGTAATGACGATCAGTCATATTTCCACTCAAAACTATTGAGCATATGTATAATGTCTCCTTTGATGTATTCAATCACAGGAGCCAAAGAATCATTTTTCAATGCCGTATTGAAATACAATGCGCCTCTAAAAAAATGATCTGTGCTATCAGAAGTATAGAACTGAAATTGAGTAGGTACCTCGCCTTCCAATTCAGCGATACTTGCTACCTGACCGTTGGGCATTTGCAATAGGCTTTCTTCAATAGCATAGGCCTTTACCTGATGCTGCATGGTTAATTCAAATGCTTCATTGAGTAAGACGTCTGTTTCTATCCTAGGGTCGCTCAGATCTTTATAGGTGAGTTGAACTATAGCTTCAAAAGGTTCATAGTCGAGTGTGAGCCAATAGCGTTCACTACTTTTTGATTGAGCAGATACTAAGGTCGCTAGTGAAGAGTATTCAAAGCGGTAAGGGAAACTATCCGGAAGAATCTCATATTCCGCCTGAGGTAGGTCAATCCTGTTATATCCTTTCGGTTTTGGAGTATAAGCTTCTTCGCAAGCAAAGAGGAAGCTCGTAAAAATGAAGAGTAGAAGTTTTGTTTGCTTAAGCATTTGGCCTGATCAATACCCTAACGCGCTTTATGCGCCTTAAGTCTACTGCCACAATGGTAAAAAGAAATTGTTTGAATTCAATTTTTTCGCCTGCTCGAGGCAATTTGTTGCTCAATTCAAGTAATAGACCTCCTAGTGATTCACTTTCACCCTTTACATCATCAAATTCAGTAGGCTCAATACCTATCACTTTGCAGAAGTCGTGCAGACTGGTTTTGCCCTCAAAAATATAGGTCGATTGATCGAGTTTATTGTAGGCGATCTCCTCATCGTCATATTCATCGTTGATCTCACCTACGATTTCCTCAATAATATCTTCTAAAGTGATCAGTCCTTGTGTACCTCCATATTCATCGACAACGATGGCCATATGAACCCGCTGTTCTTGGAAGTCTTTAAGAAGACTGTCTACCTTTTTGTTTTCTGGCACAAAGTAGCCGGGTCTGAGTAATTCTTGCCACGCAAAGTCTTCCTCTTCTTCTATGTGAGCGATCAGGTCCTTGATATAAAGGATGCCCTCAATTTTGTCAATGGTTTCATTAAAAATGGGAATTCGAGAAAAACCACTTTTATTGATTTTGTCCATTAATTCATGAAAGTCGAGTTCTATGTCAAATGCTGTAAGGTCCATTCGAGAACGCATGACTTGTTTGACACTCAGGGTGCTAAAGTTTACGATACCTTTAAGTATACCCTTTTCCTCTTCAGAAGTATCTTCTCCCGTGGTAAGCTCTAAGGCCTGATTTAATTCATGTACAGTAATATCTCTACCTTTTTTCTGCACATTGTTTTCTATAAGATTGGTTACAGAGATGAGCAAAAATGAAAAAGGCTTAAATAGCTTATTAGCGATAAAAAGTGCTCTTCCGGTAAGCTTCGCAAACTGGAGATTGTGCTGATTTGCTAAGTTTTTAGGAACTACCTCTCCGAAAAAGAGAATAACGAATGTCACTACGGCAGATAAGATCACCACAACCTTGCCTTCTGTTGTATTGCCACCTACGATCGACCAAGTGAAAAAAGTGGAGAGCGTGACAATAGCAATGTTGATCAGGTTATTCAAGATCAAAATGGTAGCCAAGAGTTGCCTTCTCTTCTTGAGCAATAAGAGAATACTATTTTCCTTTTTAGAATTTTCATTCAGGCTGTTGAGTTGGTCAGAAGTCAATGAAAAGAAAGCCACCTCTGATCCTGACACCAAAGAGCTGGAGATAATTAGCAATAAAAAGGCAACGGCATTAATTAGAATATAGGGTGTACCTAATTCAGATAACTGTAATAGTAAGGATAAACTAGGTTCGGGGTCGTCTGCGGGTAATTCCAAATTCTTGTCGTTAGTCCAACATTAGAATGGTAGGTCGTCAGAATCATCCTCGGGGATGTTCGAGACAGGACTTTCCACGGGTGCCGATGAACTCGAAGGCGAATTAGACATGCCTCCATTATTATCATTATCAGCTTTGCTACCAAGTAGTGTCAATTCTCTACCTACCACTTCAGTAGTGTATCTTTTATTTCCTTCTTGGTCATCCCAAGAGCGTGTGGTCAATTTCCCTTCAATGTAAACCTGACCTCCTTTTTTCAAAAAGCGTTCAGCGATCTCAGCAAGAGGCGTCCACAACACGACATTATGCCATTCTGTGTTAGTCACTCGCTCACCAGCTTTGTTTTTATAAGTTTCGCTTGTTGCCAATGAAAAATTGGCAACAGCTCTGCCATTTTCAAGATGTCTTACTTCAGGGTCTTTACCCAAATTTCCAACAAGGATCACTTTGTTAACACCAGCCATATTGCTTCTATTTCTTAATTAATCTACTGAAAATACCGCTTCCTTCAAATAATTCTCGATGAGAATGGGCTTTGGAAGCTGTTGAATTTGTTCAATTGTATAATCATCACAATCAAACCTACTTTTTAGTTCTTCAAAGGTATTGAAATCTGTCACCTTTATCGCAACGAATTGAGCAAAAATCTGCTGATGCGTCAACACATGTTTCTTGGTCGGAGAGATAGATTCAATCGTAAAAGATAGGTCGCTTATGTTTTTGACTACTTCGTTCTCGGCTAAAACAGTGGCTGCCTCTGTAAGCGCGAAGTCATACATGCCTTGCCAGATATCTTTTTCACCTCTTTTCTTCAGAAGGTATTTATCTTCAAAATTGATGATGAGGTAATGAAAGTACCGCTTTCTAACCTTCACCTTTTTTGTTTTTACTGGAAGGGAACCGATCAGACCACTGTTAAAAGCAAAGCAGCTGCTTGAAACAGGACAGAGTGCACAATGAGGGCTTTTTGGCTTACATTGTATGGCGCCAAAATCCATGATGGCTTGGTTGAAGTTTGCTGGATCATCTTGTGGGATCAACTGATTTGCCTTGTTTTCAAAGACTTTGAACGATCTACTTTCGCTGATGTCATCCGCAATACCGAAGTATCGGCTGAGCACCCGGAATACATTGCCATCTACCACTGCTGTTCGTTGGCCAAAGGCAAAAGAGGCAATGGCAGCAGCCGTATATTTACCTATTCCTTTTAGATTTAATAGTTCATCGTAGGTTTCGGGAAAAGATTCTCCGTACTCATTGACAACTTGTTGTGCACAAGTATGAAGGTTCCTTGCTCGTGAATAGTAGCCCAGCCCTTGCCATAGCCTCAGCACCTCTTGTTGGTTGGCTTCAGCAAGTGCGTTTACCGTAGGGAATTGCTCTACAAATCTTAGATAATAGGGCATTCCTTGACTGATTCGTGTTTGTTGAAGAATGATCTCCGACAACCAAATTTTGTAAGGGTCTTGTGTATTTCGCCAAGGAAGTTCGCGCTTTTCTTGGTCATACCACTTAAGTAGTTGATTTGTAAATAGTTGATCCTTTTCTTTTTTATTCATACTTGGCTGACTGATGCAGGGCTAAGACTGTCTTAATTTTTTGAGGAATGCTTTTAATATTAAAGTTGAAACCTTAATTTTGCGAGCCAAAATAACTGGGAATAAGTTTTTTACGAATTTTTAATCGACTAAATATAATTAAGCGTGACTAAAGCAGATGTTATAAATCAGATAGCTGATAAAACTGGAATTGATAGATCTGATGTTACTACAACTGTTGAAACTCTTTTCGCAGTAGTGAAAGATTCAATGGCAGAGGGAGAGAATATATATGTGAGAGGGTTTGGCAGCTTTGTGAATAAGAAAAGAGCAAAGAAGATCGCCAGAAACATCTCGAAAAACACTGCTATAGTGATAGATGAGCACTATGTGCCAAGTTTCAAGCCATCAAAGGTTTTTATTGAGCAAATCAAAACCAGCGATCGAGTAAAGGCAGCTAACAAGTAATTTTGGCCGAAAGGCTTTATGAATAAAGGACAGATCGTTTTAGTTGTAATCGCTATGTTGGCAGTTGCCGGACTGTACAGCTTGCCTAAAGTAGTGGTTGATAATGACAGCGATCAGAATGCTCAGACTTTTGTAGATGATACTGCACCAGATGGAGTAGTAGATCACAGTTCCGAGATTCCTGAACAAGCAAAAGGAAGAATTGAGACTTTTAAGTCGCAACTTTTTGCTAATGATGAAATGACAGAAAATCAGGTAGTTTTAGACTCACTGATGTCTGTTTTTCAAAGTATAAACAAATACGATAGCGCTGCATATTATGCCGCGCAATTCGCGATAACATTTAATACAGTTGATCATTGGCGTAAGGCCGGTGATGCTTATTACGAGGCATTTACTTTTGCCTTGGATGAGCAAAAAATACGTTTGATGGGAACAAAGACGAGAGAGGCTTACGAAAAAGTACTCGAGTCCCAACCTGATAATTATGATGTTCAGCACAACATTGCCATGACTTACGTCTCGAGCAGTGCACCCATGCAAGGAATCATGATGCTTAGAGAGATCATAGACAACGATCCGAGTAACGAACAAGCATTAATGAGTATGGGGAGAATGTCAATTCAGACAGGGCAATTTGAAAACGGGGTAGATCGCTTCGAAAGCTTAGTGTCTTATTACCCAGAGAATGTAGAAGGAATTTTCTTTTTAGGCGTGTGTTATTATGAGATAGGCCAATTGGTCAAAGCTCAAGCACAGTTTGAAAAAGTAAAGACATTAGGTGCTGCTGAGCAGATCATTACAGCTGCTGATGAGTACCTAGAAAGAATTAAGTAAAACATTAAAACATTAAGATTATGCCTTGCGGTAAAAAAAGAAAGAGACATAAGATCTCGACCCACAAAAGAAAGAAGAGACTAAGAAAGAACAGACATAAGAAGAAGTAAGCTTACTTCTTCTTATGCATTTTGCATAAGGTTCATTTCTTAAACTAAACTTCTTTCAAAGTGAGTAACGAATTAATTATCAATTCGACTCATGATGGAGCTCGTTTAGCCCTTTTAAAAAATAAAAGCCTCGTTGAGTTTCACTACGACAATGAAGAAAACAAATTCAAAGTCGGTGATGTCTATCTAGGAACAGTTAAAAAAATTGTTCCAGGTCTCAATGCAGCGTTTATTGATATCGGATATGAAAAAGATGCCTTTCTGCACTATCTGGACCTAGGTCCGCAGATCAGGTCGCTTATTAAATATTCTAAGCAAGCACAAACCAACAAGCATGTTACTGGTGGTTTAGGCCAATTCAAGCCTGAAAAGGATATCAATAAATTGGGCAAGATGAATCAAGTGTTGTCAAAGGGACAGCAGATTCTTGTTCAAGTAGTAAAAGAACCAATTTCTACAAAAGGGCCACGACTCACTTGTGAGTTGTCACTGGCTGGGCGCTATATGGTGCTCGTGCCATTTTCGAATTCGATCAACGTTTCGAAGAAAATTGCAGATGGAGAAGAGCGTAAACGCCTTGTTCGTCTTATATCATCTATTAAACCCGAAAATTTCGGTGTCATCATTAGAACTGTTGCCAAAGGCAAGAGTGTTGGTGAACTCGACAGAGACCTTAGAAATCTTGTCGATGGCTGGAAAGAGGGTATTAAAAAACTACATGAGACCAAGCCTCGGGATAAAGTAATCGGTGAAATGAGCCGCGCTTCATCCTTGATTCGAGACATCCTTAACGAATCGTTTGATTCGGTTGTCGTAGACGACAAAGAGATGTACGAGGAGATCAGAGGTTATGTACAGAAGATCGCTGCAGACAAAGAGAAGATCGTAAAACCCTACAGTGGTAAAGCGAAGATCTTTGAAGCCTTCGGTATTGAAAAGCAGGTGAAGTCCTTATTTGGGAAATCTGTAAGCTTACCAAAAGGTGGTTATTTGATCATTGAGCATACGGAAGCCCTACACGTTATTGACGTGAATAGTGGCAATAAATCCAATGCGGGTGAAGATCAAGAATCTACTGCACTTTCAGTGAATATGGAAGCCGCCAAGGAGATCGCCAGACAGTTGCGTTTACGCGATATGGGCGGAATTGTAGTGATCGACTTTATCGATATGCGTAAGGCTGAGAACAGGAAAAAACTGTATCAGCACATGCGCGATGTAATGAAAGACGACCGTGCGAAGAATACCATTCTTCCAGTTTCTAAGTTTGGGTTGATGCAGATCACTCGTCAACGGGTAAGACCTGAGATGAATATTGTGACGCGCGAGACCTGCCCAACTTGTGGCGGTACGGGTAAAGTCGGAGCAACCATTTTGGTTTCTGACCAGATCGAGAAGCATTTGGAGCATTTGATCCAAACGCAGAACGAAAAAGGTATAACCATTGCGGTGCATCCGTTCTTGCATGCTTACTTTACTAAAGGCATGCTTTCTATTCGATGGAAATGGTACAGAAAGTATAATGCTTGGATCAAGCTAGAGAAAGACAGTTCACTTAGTTTAAGTGAGTACACTTTCTATAACAAGCATGGTGAAGAAATAGAATTGAAAGTTTAACAGCTTGATTTCTTGAATAATATATTAAGAACCCTCTTCGATTTCGGAGAGGGTTTTTTGTAAATAAAATTCGAATGTTTAAATATAATTATTTGCTTTTGACATTATTTAGCTAAATAGTTTAATAATTAATTGGAATAAATTAATGAGGGGGGGTACATTTAAGGAAAAATTCTAATGTTAACCACTTATGAAATTACACACACACAAGATCTCAAAGGTATATCGCGTACTCTGGTTTTAATCATATCCATACTTATAATTTATGGGTGTCAATATGAAGACATAGAACCAGTTGAAACTCAAAAGAGACGTATGTCGAATGTAAGATGGAACGAAGTTCCAATTCTTACGGAGAACTTAAGGGCAAATCTTGGAGCTTCTAATGATGGATTATATAGTTATGGCGGCCAGGAAGAAGCGCTTGATTTTAGAATTGATTGGGATAACATAACGCAATACACGGATTCCCTGGGAAATGTATCTTATACATTAATGGTGATAGATCAGGTTAACAATCCTTACGTTTTCAGAAATATAGTAGTAAGACAATACAATGAGACTTCTTTTTCAAAGCCTATGCTTTATACCTATGAGATAAGTGATGAATTTAAAGCCATTTATGATCAAAGTCTGTCAATTCATGGATTCACCGGTAAAGTGAAAAAACAAGTGATTAATGCAGATTTGAGTATAGGCTTAAGCTCAGCTAATATTAAACAGCAAAGAGGAACAGTTTCAGACTCCGATTGTCCGGGTTCTGAAACCAACGTTGGCGGCAGTTCTGGATCTGGAGATACCTCTACTGGCCCTGGATCAAATCCTGAGCCGGGGTCCGGAATCACTTATGAAATTTGCCATTCTGAGTGGATTGACTTTGAAGATTCAGAGTCATGTGGAGATGGTTGTGTTACTGCTTCTCGTTCTATTTTAGTTACGACTTGCTATACCGTTGAAATGACTAGAGGTGATAATGAACCATGTGATGATGGTGAGGTGGCTGCGATATTCCAAGATGATGATTGTGCTCGTTTTTTAGCTTTGGTTGATAAAGTACTCAATCATGAGGGAGGTTATGTAAATAATCCAGTCGATAAAGGAGGCCCTACGAACAGGGGTATTGCATGGATCACCTGGAGGCAATATGCTTCAGAGGTATTAGGTGTTGACCCAACACTTGATAATCTTAAAAAGTTAAAAGCTGAAGAAGCAAAGGCCATTTATAGGCACGGATTTTGGAATAAATCTGGGGGTGATGCTATTAGCGATGGTGATACTAGGTATTTATTATTTGATTTTTATGTTAACTCTGGTGCCAATGCAGTTATGACAGCTCAAAAAGTTCTTAATGAATTGGGGGAGAATTTAACGGTAGATGGAGGGATTGGCCAAAATACTTTAAAGGCCATAAATAATGCCGATCCTGTTGAATTTTACAATAACTTAAAGAAGGCAAGAAAGGATTTCTATGATAGAATTGTTGCTCGTGATTCTTCGCAACTGGAATTTTATGAAGGCTGGATGCAAAGGTTGAATAGTTTTAAGGATAAGACCTCCTCTAATCGAATTAATGTGAATTGTAATTAAATGAAAATGGACAAAAGAAATAAAGCGCATTTACTGGTTGTGACGTTATTGAGTGCTATTTCATTGGTTTTTTCTGCCATAATGCCTGTAAATTCTGGTTTTAATGGAGAATGGAAAATGGAAGGAAATTCTAGTGGTACGTTTATACTATCATTAAGTGCAAATGGTAATCAAATTGAGGGTCAGCAATGCATTATTGCAATGGAGGGGAAGAAAATAGATTGTCCCTTAGATATGGGTATAGATTTAAAAACGATAAAGGGCACTATTTTAGGTTCTACAGCCTCTGTTACATTTAAAAGTGCGTGGTCAGATAAATTATCTCTGGCAACAATTGAATTAGTTGATTCAAAAACGTTAAAGTGGTCCATCAATAAAGATCCAGGTTGGGAACACTACTTCCCCAAAAACGCGACACTTAAGAGGCAATAGTTGAAAAGCAAAGACTCAAGCCCAAATCAAACTATCCGAGGTTGATTGGTTCGACTGGGAGAGCATAGTTATAAGTGCCCCTTATACCAATATTCAAATACTCTCAAATCGAATTGGAATTGATCTTAGCAATATCGAAAGACATGCTATTCAGGATGTTGATTTTTATAATCTTATTGTATTCGTGAATGATGGCAGTTCAGTTGCTATTTGCGAATCTGAAATCCTATTCTCACCGACAAATGAATTATTAAAAAGAGACAATGTAATTTTTAGGAAAGAAAATGATGATGTCTTTAAATTAGTACCTGAGTAGTTCTCAATCGATATGGTGACCTAAGTTTTGATCAAATTGATTATTACCCTCTTCGATTTCGGAGAGGGTTTTTTATTAGAACTTGATGCCAAATTCTAAGGCCAGCAAATTACTTTTCACTGTGATGGGGTCAATGAGGTCAGATTGGTCTTTGATCATATTCAAAAAGCCTAAGTTGAAGTTTAGTCCTCCAAAGAGCCTTGTATTTGGGCCAAGACTTTTTTCAAGTCCACCACCAAGATTACCAGCTAAATCAAAGCTTTTGAAATTGTCGATTAAGACAACATCTACATTTTCATTTGATGTGCTTAATCTGATCTCAGGCACAAGACCAAAATTGAAGTAGATTTTTGTATCGAGCACTACTTCGTTAGTATAGAGCTTAATCAGTAAAGGAATCTGTAAGTATTCATGTGCATATTTCTCTTTAACTTCTCCTCCACCAACACCAGGGTGGTTTGCAACGATTTGAGTATTCTTTGTAGCATAATTTACACCCGTGCTGAAAAAGTAATTCTTCTTAAAGCCGATATCGACAAAGGCACCTAATAAAATGCGAACTGGAGTTCCGTCTCTGCCAAGGGAGGTGTCAGGACCTTCGGTGCCCGTTCGAGTCATTGAAAATGATGGGCCTACTTTAATACCGATCTTGTAGTCTTGAGCACGAAGTTGTCCGATTAGAAATATGCTGAAAACGACAGCAAGAAATGATTTTCTCATATCCGTAAAAATAATTAAATACTTTTGTCATTTAAAGAGTAGAGGATGTTGAAAAGAGGAAGCTTCATATTATTAATTACAGGTATACTTTACGCCTGTGGGAGTGGCAATGACTGCGTAGATGAAGATATTTCAACCGCTGAGGTCACAATCGAATTTCAAGATCTTACCCATCAAATTCATGAATTGGAAAGCAGGGAAGAGATGACGGGCTTTTTTGATGAGCATCCGATCATCAAGAATCAGTTTTTCGAATATGGTACTTTGCAATCCGAAGCTGCATTTTATGCTCAAGTGCTGCGATTAGTATCGACACCTAAGGTTCAAGAGATTTACAGAGCACCCTCTGTTGAGGCACTTGATAAGCAGCTTAATCAACATAGAGATATAAGAGACCTGCTGGCATATCCTTATTTATCAGCAAAGCAGGGTAGAAGTCTGTACGATCTTCATGAGATCCTAAAAGGCTCAAGTATTACCTCAATCAATTCATTGGAGCGAATTGGAATGTATTTGAATGAGCATCCGCAAGAATATGAGCTGCTTTCAACCGCTTTTGGCTTCATCACAGAACCGCAACTTGACGAAGAGAATTTTCAAACCTTAAAGAATC
>CBFHYE010000078.1:0-2525 GCA_965659985.1 Roseivirga sp.
TCGGGCCAAGAAATTCCAAAAGATCAATATTATGCCTAAGCAAGTGGTGATCTCTTCTCGAAAGGTGCAAGAGAATAATTACCTGAGGGCCAATTTGACAAATGTGCTGGTCTTTGTGATGTTCTTTTTAGGCTTTTCTCAGGAGACCTTGGTCAAGACTTATCGAAGGTTTGTGAAGGGGACTAAATACACTATGAAATAAAAAAGCAGCCTTTCAAGCTGCTTTTATAATAAGTTTCTTTCTGAGTTTATTGACCTAAAGAGGCCAATTTCTCCTCTATTGATTTGATCTTAGCTTCAGCATCGGCTTGCTTCTTCTTTTCATTCGCGACCACTTGCTCAGGCGCGTTATTTACAAAGCGCTCATTGCTTAGTTTTTTGGATACAGAGTTCAAGAAGCCTTTTGTGTATTCTAGCTCCTTGGCCAGTTCAGCTTTTTCAGCTTCTATGTCAATAGTACCTTCAGCTATTGGCAAGAAGAACTCATCTGAGTGAATCACAAAACTGATCGACTGATCGATCTTTTCATTTGTGAAGTTGATCTCGCCTACATTCGCCATTTTCTTGATCAAGCCATCAAATGTCTCGAAGGTTTGTTTATCCGTACTTTTGATAAATAAGTCTAGACTTTCTTTAGGCGACATGCCTTTGCTGCTTCGAGCATTCCTGATCTGTGAAACCAATTCGAATACTTTTTCACCTTGAGCAATGAGTTTACCATCGCCCTCAGCCACAACTGGCCAGGCCGAAACAATGATGTCTTGCCCTTCTTGTCTTTCCCTCAATTCAGACCAGATCTCCTCAGAAATAAATGGCATGAAAGGATGTAGTACTTTCATGATCTTCTCAAAGAGATTGATCGTAACTTCATAAGTTGCTGGGTCAATAGGTTGACCGTAAGCCGGCTTGATCAACTCTAAATACCATGAACAGAAGTCATTCCAGATCAATTTATAAGTCGACATCAAGGCATCTGAGATCCTGAACTTGCTGAAATGGTCTTCGATCTCGGCCAATGTGGCGTTAAATCTTGCATCGAACCACTGAAGTGCCACCCGATTTTCTTCGGGCATTGAGGTGCCTTTTACTTCCCAACCTTTTAATAACCTAAAGGCATTCCAGATCTTGTTGGAGAAGTTTCTACCCTGTTCAACTAATTTCTCGTCAAAAAGCAAGTCGTTTCCGGCAGGAGAAGAGAACAACATCCCTGTTCGTACAGCATCTGCTCCAAAGTCCTTGATCAAATCGAGCGGATCAGGCGAGTTGCCCAATGACTTGGACATTTTTCTTCTTTGCTTGTCACGAACGATACCCGTTAAGTACACATGTTTGAAAGGCTTTTCATCCATGTACTCATAACCAGCGATGATCATTCTGGCTACCCAAAAGAATAGGATCTCAGGCGCAGTGATCAATACAGAGGTAGGGTAGAAGTAATCGAGGTCAGCATTCTTTCCTTTGATGATCTTACCGGTCTCTTTATCGAAACATTCGTCATTAAAGCCATCGAAAACAGCTTGAGGAAAGATCCATGAAGATGCCCAGGTATCAAGTACATCTTCATCTTGCTTAAGGTCTTTAGCGGTAAGGTCTTTTGTGCCCGATTTTTCTCTGGCGAGTTCAACTGCTTCTTCTAAGCTTTCGGCTACTACAAAATCGTCTGCACCTTCTCCATAGAAATAGGCTGGAATTCTATGTCCCCACCACAACTGACGTGAAATACACCAATCGCGAACATTTTCCATCCAGTGGTTGTAGGTGTTCTTGAATTTTGGTGGAACCAATTCGATCTCATCATCCATCACCACCTTATGTGCTGTTTTAGAGATCTCTTTCATGTTGATGAACCACTGCAAAGAAAGCTTAGGTTCTATCACGGTATTTGTTCTCTCCGAACGACCGATCTTGGTTGTGAAATCTTGTTCGCCAACTAAATAACCCGCTTTATCTAAATCTTTGATAATGCGTTTACGTGCTGCAAAACGTTCCATCCCCACATAAGCCTCAACCTCACAAGCTTCATTAAGTGTGCCATCTAGGTTGATGGTGTCGATCACCTCCAGATTATGTCTTTGACCGATCTCGTAGTCATTTGGGTCATGCGCTGGCGTTACTTTCAAACAACCCGTACCAAATTCGATCTCGACATAGTCGTCTCCAATAATTGGAATTTCTCTATTGATGAATGGTACCAATGCCTTTTTACCGATCAAGTGTTTGAAACGATCATCTTTTGGGTTTACGGCAATGCCGCTATCACCTAAGATCGTTTCTGGTCTTTGGGTGGCGATGATCACTTTCTCATCAGAATCTTTAATGTCGTATTGTACCTTATAGAGTTTTGACTGCTCTTCCTTATCAGCATAGATCACTTCTTCATTCGAAACTGTGGTTTGGGCCTCTACATCCCAATTGACCATTCTCTTGCCTCTATAGATATAACCTTTCTTGTGCAGGTCAACGAAGACGCGAATGACCGCTTTATAGTAACCTTCGTCCATTGTGAAGGCCGTCCTGTCCCAATC
>CBFHYE010000079.1:0-10060 GCA_965659985.1 Roseivirga sp.
TAGTTTGCGGTTCAATGAACATTAAGCTGAATAATTGATATGTGGAAACTTATTGCGCTCAGCCACGGAAATCTCAATATCGTCATTTAGTTTGTTTTGACAGGCTAGTCTTTCATTTTTAGCCAATTTGGTTTTATCAATTATTCGTTGCTCAGCTTCGTTCGGAGCATCAAATGACTCGAGCCCGCTATGAACGATCATTTTACATGAAGTGCATCTTCCTTTGCCTCCGCAAGCGTGCATCCAATCGATCTGAGCCTCGTGAATAATATTTAAGATACTTCGTGAGTTATCCTTATTGACGAGTGTTCGATTATTTAGATTTCTGATCAGGATCTTTGCCATATTCATTAATTTACAAATCAAAATAAATCATTCATGCCCTACAAACTTAAGCCCGAATCTGTTGAACATACTGCCGTAAAGATAACAGCTCTAGTGCTGAAAAAGACTTTCGCTAGTACCGATAAGGTGGATGGAGAGAGACTTATTGCCCTTACCAATTCAAGGCAGGTCAATTCATTTTTGATTCGCTCCTTATTTCATCAATGGCGAAAGGAAGTAGAGCATTTAGAAAGCCCATATTTTGATTTTAAACATGAAAGAGTAAAAGAGGCGCTGAAACAATTCATGAATGTGCTTTCTAATCATATCAGCATTGATGAAGCGCATTTAAAACCACTTTTAGAGCGGGCGACTACTGATGCTATATTGATTAGTTTTAAACCAGGTCTTTACTTAAAAAGCGTACTTGAGCGAAACGATAAACCTCAAGACTTAAAGCGAGAACTGAAATACATCAAGACGAATAGAGCTTTATTTAAAAAGCTACTTAGTCAGATAGATGAATTCAGTACAAAGAACTCCATTCAGAGTATTTATGAAGGGTATAATCCTGAGGCTTTTGAAAAAATTGATGCCGAAGAGTTTATGTCTAAACTTGATGTCTCTGATCAAATAGATACTCTGTTTGAATTTGAAAAACCAGCGCCTGAGCAAGTACCAGAAACTATTCATCAGCCTGAACTAAAAGAGGAGGCTCAGCAAAAAACCGCTGAACCAAATGAAGAAGAGGGCACACTCAACGCCCAGTTCCAAGGCAACCAGAAACCGATGACCTTGGCTGAAAAGCTTCAGCAGAAGATGAAAAAGAGTATTGAATCTGGATTGACATTGAATGAAAAATTCATGTTTCAAAATGCCCTTTTTGGTGGCGATGCAGGTAAAATGAAAGAAGCTTTGAGAGATTTGGATACCGCGAATTCACTAAATGAAGCACTAGAAAAAGCTAATGCCTTTAACAAAGGTTGGGATATGGAGAGTGAAGAAGTAGAGGCCTTGATGGTTGTTTTGGAGCGGAGGTTTTCTTAAAACCTCATCAACACTTGCGATCTATGCATATCGATTTTTAGCAATACGAACAGCATAATCGTAAAGGACCAAAGGGATGAACCACCATAACTGAAAAAGGGCAATGGAATCCCAACTACAGGGAAGAGGCCAATCGTCATAGCAATATTCACAGCAAAATGAAAGAAGAGTATAGAGGCTACGCTATAGCCATAAATTCGGGCGAACTTTGATTTTTGCCTTTCCGCAATCATAATGATGCGCATGATCAACACTAGGAATAATGCGATCACTAACGTGCAGCCCAACCAACCATGTTCTTCTGCCAGTGTAGAGAAAATAAAGTCGGTGCTTTGCTCTGGTACATAGCCAAACTTGGTTTGGGTTCCTTCTAAGAATCCTTTTCCAGCAAAACCACCTGAGCCAATAGCGATCTTTGATTGTTCTAGGTTCCAGCCTTCTGCTTGTGGGTCAACTAATTCAGGGCGGAATATGGCTTCAACTCTACTTTTTTGATATGGCTTGGCGACTTCATTCAGTAAATAGTCAGTAGCGAAAATAAATCCAACCACTATGGCAAGAACAAATAAAATTGAGCCAATGCGTTTCTTGTGTTTGTAAGAAAAACCAATGAGTATTAGTCCTAGGACACCCACTCCAATGAGCAATTCTGTTCTTGGAATTAATAGCGTTAGAATAAAGAATATGCCCACACTTATACCAATGATGAGATAGATAGAGGGAAAACCCTCGCGATATAGTGGAATGATAAGTGCTATGAAAATAATAGCTGATCCAAAATCAGGCTGAAGTACGATCAGGGCGATGGGCAATCCAAGAATGGCTAATGCTTTTAATTGCGAACTGAAATCAGTCAGTTTCACTCCAGTGCCAGCCACAAAACGCCCAAGTATGAGCGCAGTGGCCATTTTAGTGAATTCTGCAGGCTGAAGTCTTAGAAAGCCAAAATCGAACCAAGCTCTTGCTCCATTGATTTTTACACCAAAGAGGAGCACGCCCACCAGCAAGGCAATCATAATACCATAAAAGACTGGGCTAAAGGTTTCGTAGATTCTGAAATCGAGGAGTAAGATAATTGTGATGAGAACTAATGTCGCACTGATAAAAATAAATTGCTTTCCACTATTCAGTGAAAAATCTAGAATGCTTTGGTTCTGAACAGGGTCATATACAGAAGCAAAGATGTTGAACCAACCGAGAATAACGAGTATAAAATAGATCAGAACAACCAGCCAATCTAGGTCAGCAAATATTCCACCTTCTTTTCTCACTCGTCAGTATTGATCAATGATTCCAAATACTTTTTTTGAAGAATGTATTCTTCCTTATCGAACCAGCTTTTAGAAATATAGCCGCGAATGTGTTTTTCAATGATCAGACTAGCCGTTACTGCAGCAGCACCACCACCCCAGCCGGCATTTTCTACATAAACTGCTACTGCGATCTGAGGATTTTCTTTTGGAGCAAAAGCCATGAACACTGAGTGGTCCAATGATTCATCTTTCTTTCCATTCTCCGCTGTACCAGTTTTACCTACGATCTCAATATCTCTAATGACGGCACGACCAGCAGTTTTTTTGGCCGCTCGAGCCATGCCTTCAATTACAGGTGGATAGTAGTCAGTTCCTTTTCCTGGGTAGATCTTATCATATGTTATTGGCGTTACCACTCCGTCCTCTTCTAGCGCCTTTACCAAATGAGGTTTGATGTAATAACCACGATTGGCAATGATGGCGGCCAAATTAGCTACTTGTAATGGCGTTACGAGCAATTCCCCTTGCCCAATAGAAAGCGAATAAATCGTGCTATAGGCCCAGCTCCCTTTTTCACGCGGGTACATTTCGTGGTAGAATTCATCATCTGGTACTAAACCAGGTTCCTCACCCGGTATGTCTAATCCCAATTTATTGCCAAATCCAAATTTTTCTACTGCGGCTGCCCACTTGTCCATGCCCAGATGAGTGTCAGTAAATATGCTTTCTGAGAGACCTTGATTCACCATTCTCTTCATTACTTCCCAGAAGTAATTGTTGGAGGAATATTCTATTCCTTTTGTTACGTCATAGCGACCAAGTGCCGCATGGTCTCCGAGATTGTACTTCTTTAATAGAATATCATCTTCTGTATTGATTACGCCTTCGTCCAGAGCGATCAAGGCTTGTACTGTTTTGAAGATCGAACCGGGGGGGTAGGTTGCTTGAATGGCTCTGTTGAATAATGGGGCTGTTGTATCTGTCTTAATCTTATCAAAGTTATTTCCGAATTCGCGGCCACTGAGTTTATTGGGATCATATGATGGTGCTGAGGCCATCACGAGTACTTCTCCCGTTGAAGGCTCAATAGCTACCACACTTCCTCGTTTTCCTGCCAATAATTTTTCAGCAAAGGCCTGAAGTTCTAAATCGATCGTGGTATGAAGGTTCATGCCAGGAATCGAAGCGGTGTCATAGGCTCCATCTAAATAGGATCCCTTTTCGATTCCATTTACGTTAACCACTTTGTGGCTAACTCCTCGTCTGCCCCGCATTTCTTTCTCGTACTTTTTCTCAAGCCCAGTGATACCAACATAGTCACCAGCTTTGTAATATTTTGTTGTATCCGCATCTAACTGGTTTGGGCTGATCTCACCTGTATAACCTATCGCATTCGCGAGTATAGGTTCTTCATATCTTCTGACCGTTCTCGGGTTTACATAAAAGCCCTTGAACTGATACAATTGGTCTTGAATATTTGCATACTCTTGATGTGATATTTTTTGAATGAAGGGAGAAGGTTTTACTGCAGAGTATTTCCTGCTTTTCTGCATTCTTTCGATAAAACTGGCTTTTTCAATATTGAAAAGATCACAAAAAACAGCAGTGTCTTGAATGTAGACATCTCTGGGAACCACCATAAGATCGTAGATGGGTTCGTTGTAAACGATCAGGTCTTCATTTCGATCATAGATGAGCCCACGAAAAGGGTACTCAACAACACGTTGGACGATATTTCTTTCCGCCTTGATTCTATAAGTATCATCAGCTACTTGCAGGGCAAACAGCCGAACTAAGAATACGACTCCGATCAGAATAAAGACGGCTTGTATCACATATCTTCTACTTTCAAACATCACCTAGCCTTTTTAAAGAAGAAATATTGAGTCAGTACTATAAAGATGAAGCTTATTAAGGCTGTAATCAAGCCTCTTAACAAACTTTGGCCTGCTATTGAAAGATTACCTGCTTCTAATAAAAATACCGCAGTGGAATGTATAAAGATCAAAGGAAGGGCATAGGTGATATACCAACCAAAACCATAGTTAGGGATAGTTGGAAAATGATTCACCTCATAGCCAGAGCGAGGTCCGTTGAACCTTAACCAATAATATCTCAGGAACATAAAGAGGACAGATGCTGCAGCATGAATGCCCAGGGTATGGTAAAATAAGTCTATGAGTAAACCGGTAAAGAATGCAATCAGCATACCCGTGATCGCACTAAGTTCTACGGGTAGAAGTAAGAGACAAAAAAGGTAGAAAAAGTTGAAGCCAGTACCATAAAGCACAAAGTTTCTGAAGATCAATACTTGAAGCGGTACGATAAAAATGAAACTAATGATGATGCTCGAATAACTCCTGTTCATGGTTGCTGAAGGGGGTTATTTTCTACAAGAGAATCGATTTGCACTTTGGCTTGATTCTTTACAACATATACTCTTGATAACCGAGCAAAATCTACGGATAACTGAATCGTAATATTCAGATAAGTTCGGTTATCATCCATTTCTACTTCCGTTACTGTGCCGGCCAGTATATCTTTTGGGTAGATCGCGTTATAACTTGAGGTCATTATAGAATCCCCGGCAACAATTGAAACATCCGGTGTCATGTAGAGTACTTCTGCAAACCTTTGGTCTAAACCATTCCATAATAAAGTGCCAACTCTACCTGAAGGTTCATGCTTTATAGAGATCGGATTTTTAGTATTAAGTACTGAGATTCCTTGAGCAAAGTCATCAGTAACAGAACGTATTTTTCCAACAATACCCAAGCCACTGATCACACCCATTCCCGGCTGAATGCTATCTTTAGCTCCTTTGTTTATCATAAAGAAGTTATTGGCTAGACGGAAATTGTTTTGAACGACTTCCGCAGGAACAAAGTAATACTGAACCGAGTCGAGACTATCTGCCTCATAGAGATAAGAATCAATAGAATCAGTCACAATTGATTCTTCTTGCTGAAGCATCAATCTGAGCTGGGCATTTTCTTGCGCCAGCTCTTCATTGACTCTTTTGAGCTCAAAATAATCTTGAACGTTTCTTGAAGTATTGCTTACCGAACCAATAAAGCCAGCAGCACCGTTGATAAAAGCAGTTTTCTGATAATCGTTATTGCCAATAATAAGCCAAAAACAAATGGCTTGAAGTCCGAGGAAGATCAATACGGCCCTCGATCGTACTAAAAATGCGATTAATTGGCTCATTCATTATCAGGTCATCAATACTGCTCTGTAAGAATTGATGTTTTTCAACGCTTCTCCAGTACCTCGAACTACTGCTCTTAATGGATCATCTGCAATGTGGATAGGCAATTTGGTCTTTAATGCCAAACGCTTGTCCAAGCCCTTAAGCATTGCACCTCCACCGGTTAAGTGAATACCTCTGTCGTAGATGTCGGCAGAAAGCTCTGGTGGCGAGATCTCTAATGCCTTGAGTACAGCCTCTTCGATCTTCGATACAGATTTATCTAATGCAAAAGCGATCTCTGAATATGAGATCTTGATCACTTTAGGAATACCCGTCATAAGGTCTCGACCTCTGATCTCATAATCTTCTGGCGCCTCATCCAATTCGGTTAAGGCAGAACCTATAGCCATTTTTACCTTTTCAGCAGATCTTTCACCAATCAAAAGATTGTGCTGGCGTCTCATATAATCGAGAATGTCTTTTGTGAAAGTGTCACCGGCCACGCGAATAGATTGGTCACAGACAATACCACTAAGCGCTATTACTGCGATTTCTGTGGTGCCACCCCCAATATCAACGATCATCGAACCAACGGGTTCATCAATCTTAATACCCGTACCAATAGCTGCTGCGATTGGTTCATAGATCATATAGACTTCCTTAGCATTAGCGTGTTCTGCAGAGTCACGCACGGCTCTTTTTTCCACCTCAGTAATTCCAGAAGGAATACAGATAACCATTCTGTGAGAAGAAGGCATAAAGCTTTTCTTCCTCAGGTCGATCATTTTGATCATTCCCTTGATCATCATTTCAGCCGCTTCAAAGTCAGCGATCACGCCATCTTTTAAAGGACGAATGGTTTTGATGTTGTCATGGGTCTTTTCGTGCATATTCATCGCTTCTCTGCCGATGGCAAGCACTTTATTGGTGTTCCTGTCTATTGCAATGATCGATGGCTCATCGACCACGATCTTGTCTTTATGAATGATCAGGGTATTTGCCGTACCGAGGTCAATTGCTATATCACTTGTTAGAAAGTTGAAAAAACCCATTTAAGTGGTCTCCTTTATCTGATTTAATGTCTAAAACTGTATCTATTTACTAAAAAAAACGCCTAATCAAAACCTTAATGTTTGAAATGGCGAGTGCCCGTAAATACCATGGCCATATCGTGTTCATCGCAGTAGTTGATCGATAGTTCATCTTTAATAGAACCACCAGGTTGAATCACTGCTGAAATGCCCTCTCCGTTGGCAATTTCTACGCAATCTGGGAAAGGGAAGAATGCATCTGAAGCCATTACTGAGCCTTTCAAATCGAATCCGAAAGTCTTCGCTTTTTCAATGGCTTGCTTTAAAGCATCGACTCTTGAGGTCTGCCCAACGCCACTCGATAGCATTTGACCGTTATTGGCCAAAATGATCGTATTGGATTTGGTGTGTTTGCAGATCTTAGAGGCAAATACTAACGCGCTTTTCTCTTCCTCAGTAACGTCTTTTTTAGTAACTAATTTGAAGTCTTCTGCTTTATCGGTCACTAAATCTCTGTCCTGAACGATCACTCCGTTCAATAAGCTCTTAAACTGCTTTTTAGCAGTCAAATTCTCCTTCTTGACAAGAAGGATTCTATTTTTCTTGGCCTTTAAAAGCTCAAGGGCATCATCATTAAATGATGGTGCAATCAATACTTCGAAAAACAACTTGTGTAATTCCTCAGCAGCCGCTAGATCAATAGCTTGGTTACAAACTAAAACCCCTCCGAAAGCACTTACTGTATCAGCTGCAAAAGCTTTCAAGTAAGCATCTTTAACGTCTGTACCCGTGGCCACTCCACAGGCATTCGTGTGCTTCAATATGGCAAAGGCATTTTCACTGTTGTCGAATTCTTCGATCAAGCAAACAGCTGCATCAATATCTACGAGGTTATTGTAAGAAAGCGCTTTTCCATTCAATTGATCAAAAAGGTCATTGAGAGGTCCGTAGAATTCAGCTGCTTGATGTGGGTTCTCACCATATCTTAGGGTTTGGCCTTCACGCTCACTCACTTTGAATTTATCAAGCCCCTCTTCTTGATTAAAGTAGTTGAAGATCGCGCTGTCGTAGTGAGAAGAAATGTCGAAAGCTTCTGCGGCAAATTTTCTTCTATCAGAAAGATCTGTAGAACCGTTCTTTTCTTTCAATAAGGATTCTACCGCACCGTATTGTTCTCTAGAAGAGACGATTAAAACATCTTTATAATTTTTCGCAGCAGCTCTGATCAACGAAATACCTCCGATATCGATCTTTTCAATGATATCTTGTTCAGCAGCACCTGAGGCCACAGTCTCTTCAAATGGATAAAGATCTACGATCACAAGATCAATTGAAGGGATTTCAAATTCTTTGGCCTGGCCTAGGTCACCCTCATTGTCACGTCTATGGAGGATACCACCAAATACTTTTGGATGAAGTGTTTTGACTCTACCACCAAAAATTGATGGGTAACTCGTAAGGTCTTCAACTGGTACAACTTCTGCACCTTGTTCTTCGATAAATTTTTGTGTTCCTCCAGTAGAGTAAATGGTCACTCCATTGGCTTTTAACAACTCGATGATTGGGGCGAGGTTGTCTTTGTAAAAAACTGATATTAAAGCGGATTGAATTTTTACCTGCGACATGTTCGAGGGGGATTAATTAAGTGGCAAAACTAGTCATTTTAAATGGATTTGAGAACTTCTTGCTCAACCACTTTCGGATAATTTTTATGTTCAATTTCAAGCACTTTGGTAGATATATCCTCAGCACTGTCTTCAGGAGAAATAGCGACTGATTCTTGATATAGAATTTCGCCTTTGTCGTATTCCTCATTCACGAAGTGAATGGTAATACCCGATTCTTTTTCACCTGCGGATTTTACAGCCTTATGTACATTCATCCCATACATTCCCTGGCCACCATATTTGGGCAGCAAAGCGGGGTGAATGTTGAAAATGCGATCAGAGAATTTTTTCACTAAAGCTTCTGGAATTAACAGCATAAAGCCAGCGAGTACTATAAAATCGACTTGTTCTTCTTCAAGGATATTGATAATGGTTTCTCCTGTTTGCCAGTATGTCTTATTGTAGACATGATAAGGGATATTATAACGACTTGCTCTTTCAATCACACCTGCCGACTTGTTATTGGTCAAAACTGATACGATCTCGACCTTTGGATGGTCTTTGAAGTGCTCAAAGAATCTTTCGGCATTAGACCCACTTCCTGAGGCAAAAATTGAAATTCGTTTCTTCATCATATCCAGATCATACTTAAGACCCCTAAAAGCATTACAATTTTACAATAAGTACTGAGTTGATGAAATGCCTTTACCGTATCTGCTTTGGCAATACCATAGCCAAGTAGAACAAGTGTCAAAAGTAAGGCGAAAGGCAGAAGGAATGAAATATTAAAAAGGAGTACGAAAACCGTAGTGCAAAATATCCCCATGATCACAAACAGAATAACCTTTGTTTTGGCTACGCCATAAACGATGGGTATCGTGCGGCACCCAAAGCGTTCATCTCCTTTTCTGTCCTCTACATCTTTAATGATCTCTCTGATCAGGGTGATGAAAGCAGCAAAAACAGCATAGCAAGCAATAATATAGGTTCTTTCTTGGAAGTATTCGGCCACTAGTACAAGAGTCATTCCCGTGAGTAAGGCGATGCTTAAATTACCTACAAGAGGTAGTCTCTTCAACTGATTGGAATAGAGCCAAAGTAAGAAGGCTGCTCCAAAAATGGTTGCTCCAATCGGTATAGATAAATAAAAACCAATTCCAATTGCTGTAAAATTAAGCACAGTGTGGCCCGCTAGTACCCAACGCCTTTTAAGTTTTTTTCCTACGACAACACGATCGGGCTTGTTGACAAAGTCGATCTTTACATCATAATAATCATTGATTAAATAACCGGCGGCAGTGATCATAACAGTTGCCGAAACCATCAAGAAAAAACCTTTATCTAAAAGAACCTCAGTCCAGGAGCCTCTCGAAGCGATGAGAAAAATAGCTGTTAAGTATTGGGTCAGCGCTACTATGAATAGATTAATCCCCCTTACCAATTTTAGGTAATTGAAAATAAAGGAGGGCTTAAAAATGGTTGTGACCGACATTGATTATTGCTACGTAGTAAAAGTACAGCGGTTAATCGGAATCCTTTTTAATTATCGTCAGAATAGGTGTCTAAAATATGTTGTGAAATCATTTGGTACAACTCAGCAACCTC
>CBFHYE010000080.1:0-30537 GCA_965659985.1 Roseivirga sp.
TTGTTTAAAATATTCAAAGGACTGCTCAAAACGATAACGGTGCATATGGCAAATAGCAGCCAACCAGAGAGCCTCAGGTCTCTTCTTCTTTTTTGATAAAATAGGTTCAAGTTTATCTAAAGCCACCTCCCAATCCTCAAGGGCCATGCTTTCATAAACATCATTGAGATTCTGAGCAAAAGTTGTGGTGCTCAAGAGAAAGGCTATACAGGTGAATAGTATTGTCTTTTTCATGATCTAATTAATTACAAAACGTCTTAAAAACGTTTTTATTAAAAATAATGACAGACCAGTTAAGTAGTAATGCTAATATATGAAGTTTTGTTCATATATTATTTAGAAGGACAAAGCTTCTTTCGGATCGAAGAAGATTTCAACAGTTTGGTCTAAATCAAAAAGCTCATTTGAATAGAACCATATGATCTCAGCGTTCCGTGTTTCGGCATGATTAAGGTATTCCTTACCTATTAGTCTAGAATTTCTGACAGTGACCTCAAGTGACTTCGCTCCTCCACTACCCTTCAGGCTAAATTCTTCTGCTCTAATAAAAAATGACATACCCTTTTCTTGTATCTCATTTACTCTACCAAAGAATTTCGCAATGGACAAAGTCTGGGGATTTTGATATACGCTTTCAGGCGAGTCCATTTGTAGTAGCCTACCTTCAGACATAAACCCAACACGATCTGAGATCTTCAGGGCATCACTCGTATCGTGGGTAACCAAAATTACACCTGTGTTTTCAGCTCTAGCAATGTCGAGTAAATCGAACAAAAGATCTTCTTTCGTCATTGGATCTAGACTACTGAAAGGTTCATCAAGCAGCAGAACCTCGGGTTCTTCAGATAAGGCTCTTGCAATGGCCAGACGTTGTTGCTGCCCCCCAGAGAGCTCATTCGGTTTTTTTTGACTCAGCACATCCAGTTTGCATAAGCTCAATAATTCTCGAGTTCTATCCTTTTGAAACTCCCTATCAAAATGCAATAATTGATATTTGACGTTTTCCTCTACCGTCATATTGGGCTTGAGCCGATAATCCTGATGTACCAATTTGATCTTATCATGGCCAGGTATCAGTTGCTCTTCAGGATCTTTGAAAGGCACTTGATCATAAGAAATATTACCCGCATCTGGTTTGATCAAGCCGGCCAACAGTCTAAGCAAGGTTGTCTTTCCAGAGCCACTTTGACCTACAAAAGACAATACTTCACCTTGCTTCATAACAAAGCTCAGGTCAACCACAGCCCCTAGTCGCTCTCCTGAATATTTTTTATATAGTTTGTTTGCTTCAAGCATAAAAAAAGCTACCCAAAAGTAAGGGTAGCTTTGTCATATCTACAATTTCTTATCCTTTGAACGAAATACGATAAATACAATGGGCTACATCATCTGAAACCAATATAGAGCCGTCAGGCATCTCCATAATATCCACCGGTTTACCCCAACCTTTATTTTCTTCTGTATCTAACCAGCCATCAGCAAAGATCTCACTTGAAACCACTTCACCATTTTCTATTTCAACAAATCGTAATTGATAGCCAATATGTCCGGCTTCTGGACTTCTATTCCAACTCCCGTGTTGTGCCACTAAAAGTTGACCTTGGTACTTTTGAGGGAACATATCGCCTTGATAGAACCTCAGACCGAGTGGTGCTGAGTGCGGTTCAAATTTATACATTGGTTCCTTGAATTCTCTTCTTTCTCTATCTCCAACTAAATCTGGATCGGGAATATCTCCCTGATGCCAAAATGGAAAACCAAAATGAATTCCAGCTTGAGGCGCATGATTCAGTTCACAGGCAGGGATATCATCACCTAAGAGGTCTCTCCCATTGTCTGTAAACCACATTTCCCCAGTTTCAGGATGCCAAGTAAAACCTACTGTGTTTCGAACTCCTTTTGCATAAACCTCCATATTGCTTCCATCAGGATCCATCCTTGTTATGGTGGCGTAAACCTCGTTTTCGTCTTCCTTGTCGCATACATTACATGGCGCCCCAACCGGTACGTAGAGCATACCATCAGGTCCAAAAGCAATAAACTTCCAGCCATGATGTCTGTCTGTCGGGTATTCATCGAAAATTACTTCAGACTTAGGCATTTCTAAGTTATCCATGATGTTCTCAAATCGATGGATCTGACTTACCTCCGCCACATAAAGATCACCGTTGTGATAAGCAACACCGTTAGGCATGGTGAGCCCAGTCGCAATGGTATCCACTTTATCCGCCCGCATATCACCATTAGTATCAGTTAAAGCATATACATTCTTTCTTCTTCTGTTACCCACGAATACGGTTTTCCCATCCTCTGTTCTTGCCAATGAACGTGCATCAACAATATTCTCTGCGTAAACTTCAATCTCAAAGCCCTCAGGCAGGTTGATTTGAGAAAGCAATGAATCGTAGGCGGAAGGTTCTCTCGTAGATGTTTTGTTTTGATCACAGGCTGACAAAATCAAAAAGGTCAGCAATCCAATAATGCACAGGTATCGATTCATGATTCTATTTTTTTGCAAGGTATTAATAATTTGATCTTAGACTTACTACCATTTTATGTGTGGTTGTTCTATGTTTTGAATGCGTTAAAGCTATTTTTGCCTCATGATCGCGATCAACAACCTTTCTTACCTTATAGGCGGCCGTGTCCTCTTTGAGAATGCTTCTTTGCATATTAAACCTAAAGATAAAATTGGGCTAATTGGTTTGAATGGAAAGGGAAAATCTACTCTGCTCAGGATGATCGATGGCGAATTCCCTCCTACCTCAGGTGAGATCACCAAGAGTAAAGACTGTACGGTTGGTTTTCTAAATCAAGACCTACTCTCTTATCAAACGGACGATTCTATCTTGGCAGTAGCCATGCAGGCTTTTGAACAAGCGAATAATCTTCAGAAACAGATCGATGAATTGCTTCATCAAATGGAAGTAAATTATGAAGATGAGCTAGTTACTAAGTTGACGAAGGCACAAGAGCAATTTGAAACGCTCGGAGGCTATAGCATGCAGTCAGATGCAGAAGCCATTCTTGAAGGAATTGGTTTCAAAACAGAAGATCTTACTCGACCACTTAAAGAGTTTTCTGGAGGTTGGAGAATGCGAGTGATGTTGGCCAAGTTACTCTTAGAAAAGCCTTCATTGTTGATGCTTGATGAACCAACCAACCACTTGGACCTTCCTTCCATTCAATGGATAGAGAACTATTTAAGAACCTATGAGGGCGCCATTATTGTGGTTTCGCACGATAGACGATTCTTAGATGCTGTAACTACCACAACTGTTGAAGTGGCAAGACAAACGCTTACTCACTATGGTGGAAATTACAGTTTCTACCTTGAAGAAAAAGAGTTGCGTGAAGAGATCCAAAAGAATGCCTTTGAGAATCAACAGCAACAGATCAAGCAAACAGAAAAGTTCATTGAACGATTTAGAGCTAAGGCCACAAAAGCAAGACAAGTTCAATCGAGAGTAAAATCACTTGAACGAATGGACCTTATCGAAGATGTTGTAGATGACAATATGGTCATGAATTTCAAGTTTGGCTTTCAACAAAAGTCTGGGAGATACATCACAGAACTGGATAATATATCCAAATCATATGGCGACTTAGATATACTTAAAAACTCGACCACTAAGATCGAGCGGGGAGATAAGATCGCACTCATAGGTGCCAACGGTAAAGGGAAATCCACTTTACTCCGAATTATTGCAGGAACAGAACCGGTTGAAGGGGAAAGAAAAGATGGCTTCAATGTAATCACCGCTTTTTACGCTCAGCATCAGCTCGAAGCCTTAATGGTTGAAAACGAGATCTTAGATGAACTCAAGCAGGCAGGCAGTAAGAAAACAGAGTCAGAGCTTCGTAATATTTTAGGTTGCTTCTTATTCCAGGGAGAGGATGTCTTTAAAAAGATCAAAGTCCTTTCGGGGGGTGAGAAATCAAGGGTTGCCTTGGCTAAAACATTGCTTTCAGAAGCCAATTTCCTCATGATGGATGAGCCGACTAACCACCTGGATTTCTTATCTGTCAATATTCTCGTTCAAGCCTTGCAGCAGTATGAAGGGAGCTTTTTGATCGTTTCTCACGATAGACACTTTATTAGCCAGATCGCAAATAAGATATGGTATATCGAAGACCACCAAATCAAAGAATATCCTGGCACTTACAAAGAGTATGTTTACTGGAGAGAACAACAAGAAGAAAAAGCACAGCCTAAGGCCGAAACAAAAGTCAAAGCGCAGAAGCAACAAAAACCGAGACCAAAGACCAATGACAATGAGCTAAAAAAGCTCAAAAAACAACTCTCAGATATTGAGAAAGACATTGCATCGTTAGAGCATGAGGTTAAAATGCTGGAAGACGAAATGGCAAAACCGAGTGTCTATCAAGACCACCAAGCTTTATTGGAGAAAACACAAACACACGACATCGCAAAAGACAAGCTAGATAAGCTAAATGAAGCCTGGGCTGAGATAGCTGAAGCGATCGAATTATAATTTTGGCTAAATTTCTGCTATATGCATTGTGTGAAAACACTACTTATCATTTTACTCTCCCTCACTTCAAGTTGGAGTTATGCGCAAAAAAAGAAGCTAGAATACCAAGACCGTACATATGAGAACAATATTAAAACTGTACAGCTCTTTCCGAATGACCCAAGTATTCAGGCCGCGCTTGAACCATCGGTGATCAAGCTTGATGACAGAAATACTCTCCGTTTAGAGTTTGATGATCTCAATGATGATGCAGACTACTATTATGTCTACTTCATCCATTGCAACTATGATTGGACGCCATCTGATCTTAGACCAAATATGTATGTAAATGGTTATAATGAGTTCGAGATCGTTGATTTTGAGTTTAGCTCAGAAGCACGGATCAATTATGTCCATTACACCTATTTGTTTCCTAGGTTCAAAACTTCAGGCAATTATTTAGCGGTCGTTTATCGCAACCAAGACAAATCGGATATTGTATTGAGCAAACGATTCTATGTTTACGATAATAAAGTAGGTCTTGGCGCGCGGATAGATCGCTCTGCGAATGTGGCGGATAGAAGATCTCATCAGCGTATAGAAGCAACAGTCAACTATTCAGAGCTAAGTACCATTGATCCAAAGGAACAATTCAAAGTGGTCGTCAGACAAAATGAGAGACCCGACAGGACAAAGGAATTAGGCATTACTTATATAGACGACAATGCCAAGTTATTGAAGTACCAAAATTTGAATGAAAACAATGAATTCCCTGGAGGAAATGAGTTTCGTTTCTTTGACTTGAGCACCGTCAATTTCGGTGGGCGCAATGTAGAGAACACAACCTTCATTAAGAATAAGCCATACACCAAGCTTCGTGTTGACCGCCCTAATGACATCGCTTACTTGATCAATCTCGATCTGAACGGCAAATTCTACATACGTGACTTAGAAGGAAGAAACAGTCGATTGACTTCAGAATACGTTGATATTCAATTTTCGCTTGACTATCAAGAAATTGACGCCTCTGTTTATGTGATTGGAGGATTCAATAATTGGCAAAAGAACAAGGACGCTAAGATGTACTATAATCCAGCAACTGACCGCTATGAGCAACATTTTGTCCTTAAACAAGGCTGGTACGATTATACCTATGTTTTAGCATCTGATGAAAATGCCATAGACAAATCATTTTATGAAACAGAAAACCTTTATGAGGTATTTGTCTACTACAAACCCATGGGTGGACGTGGTGATCTGCTGGTCGGTTATTACAAACTCAACTATAACAGAAGGCGTTAACGCGTTGTCTCCAATTCCTTAGTGAAAACGTATTTTTGAGCTCGTTCTACTGGATTAGAATGGGCAATATCCATCATTCCAAAGCCTTTATGTGCATAAGCACCCAATCCACAATTGAATAAGAATTCTTGTACCTCTTTGGCGGCATATAGCGTGAAAGGCAATGTATAACCACGCACCTCGTACTTCACATCCTGATCGAACAAAGAGTAGATACGAGCAAATTTCTTCTCTTTGGACCGTAGTTTGTTCAAGTATTCTATGTCTGGCACGAATTGAAATTTACTAAAAGAGGCCAATTGTTCAGCTGTAAATTCTCCCGACTCCTCCAGTCTCTGCATGGTAGATTCATAGAGATAATCAGAAAACTCATCAGCCTCTGGCATGATGAACTTCTTCCCCTGAGGATCATTAAAGTTGGCTTTCATTGGAACGATCGGAGAAATACAGATGTATTTCATTTCTTCCTTTAGCTCTGGCTGAAGTTCTAATTCGGTATAGAGCGGAGATACCCTTAGGTTACCCAAAGGAATTTCTTCGATATTGAATATTTGCTCTAACAAGAAGTCTAAATACTCCTTGCTATCGGAAGCAAGAACCAATGTTACCAAACTAGAATAATAGTGAAGACCATTCCTGGAGACCTTCGTTTGGCCTTTCAAACCTGAAAAGCTAATTCTGTCGTACTGTATGTGCTCTTGGTTTCCTGATGCTATTAAAGCACCTTTTAGAAATTGGGCTAAAATAAACTGGTGGTGGAATGGTAAATAAGCTCCCTTGTTCTTTAACTTAAAAATAACTCTGACTCTCACGATAAAAAGGTTTAATGGCTTCCAAATCAGTGAGTTGATAACCTCTCCTCCGATTTAGACGCTAAACCTTTCGTATTTAGTATTTGTTCAGCCGTTCAAGAAAAAATATGAATATTGTTAAATAACCCAATCAGACATTGAAACGGAAGTGCATAACATCTCCATCTTGCACGATATAGTCTTTTCCTTGAATCATCAACTTTCCAGCTTCTTTAATGGCTACTTCCGTCTGGAATTGTTGATAGTCAGGGATTTTGATCACCTCCGCTTTGATAAAGCCCTTTTCGAAATCTGTATGAATAACACCTGCAGCTTGTGGTGCTTTCCAGCCTTTTTTAATGGTCCAAGCGCGTACTTCTTGCGGACCAGCCGTGAAATAGGTAATGAGGTCTAACAATGAATAAGAAGCCCTGATCAACTTGCTTAAGCCAGACTCTTTGAGACCATATTCTTCTAAGAACATTTCCTTTTCTTCTTGCTCTTCTAACTCAGCGATCTGTGATTCGATAGAGGCAGAGATCATGATCACTTCTGCTTCCTCCTCTTTCACTGTTTCTTTCAACGCCTCTACATGCTCATTCCCAGTATGGATAGCCGTCTCTTCAACATTGGCAACATAGATCACAGGTTTAATGGTCAACAAAGAGAGGTCTCGCACTTCTTCCAGTTCATCGTCATCAGCCTCAACAGATCTTGCATTTTTACCAGCTTCTAAAGCGTCTTTGAATTTTTGCAGTACCTCGATGGCCTTCTTGGCTTTTGCATCACCTGACTTCGCGATCTTTGTGTTTCTTTCGATCTTCTTATCAATAGACTCCAAGTCTTTCAATTGAAGCTCATTATCGATCACATCTTTATCGAATGCAGGATCAACCGTGCCTGCAACATGCACTACATTGTCATCTTTGAAACAACGGATCACGTGAATAATGGCATCTACCTCACGGATATTGGCTAAGAACTTATTACCCAAACCCTCTCCTTTGCTGGCCCCTTTTACCAGACCTGCGATATCAACAAACTCGATTACCGTTGGTAAGACCTTGGCCGGATTTACGAGACCGGATAGAATATCTAGCCTTTCATCTGGTACAGTAACTACCCCAACATTGGGTTCGATCGTACAGAAAGGAAAATTAGCCGCCTCAGCTTTGGCGCTAGAGAGTGCGTTGAAAAGCGTTGATTTACCAACATTTGGCAAACCCACAATACCACATTGAAGTCCCATAGAATTAGATGGATAGCGTTATTCGGGCGCAAAGATAAGAATAATTGCAAGCCATCCTACGAGTTTTGTAGGGAGTAAATACCAAGAAAATTAATTGATCAGTCCCAGCTGAGTTCAGTATCAAGATCGGGTTTGCCGCTATCAGAAACAACTTCTTCCTGACCTTCATCATATTGATCAAAATCGAAGTCTGGCATCAGTTCTTCCTTTACATGACCAACAGTTTCATTTAAAGCCTCTACGAATTTGCTAAAGTCCTCTTTGTATAGAAAGATCTTGTGCTTTTCATAGATGAAGCCATCTTCCTTGTACTTTCTTTTGCTTTCGGTGATCGTTAGGTAATAATCGTTTGATCTGGTTGCTTTGACATCAAAAAAGTAAGTCCTTTTTCCCGCTCTTACCCTCTTTGAAAAAATTTCATTCCTATCCTTATCTTCCACTATCCAATAAATTATGTAACTCGAAGGTGAATTAACTTGTAAGTATGCTCTAATATAAATGATTATTGAGAAGTAATGCAAAAAGCAAAAAAAATTAGGCCAAACTTATTCTTTTAGAAACAGTAAACTGAATTATAGGCTTTATAGCTTAGAAAAGCCTATTATTGAAATCATATATGCGATTCACATTAGATGACGTCAACAAATTCGGAAATGTGGAAGTGCTTGCCAAGCAAATGGTTGAGGGCTTCATTACCGGATTACACAAATCTCCTTACCATGGCTTTTCTGTCGAATTTGCCGAACATCGCCTACATAATAATGGGGAAAGCACACGCCATATCGATTGGAAACTCTACGCTAAGACCGATCGACTTTACACCAAGAGATATGAAGAAGAAACCAATCTGCGCTGTCAGATCGTGATCGATCAGTCTTCTTCGATGTACTATCCTGAGAAGAATTACGGTAAAATGAAATTCAGTGTGATGGCCGCAGCTGCCCTCACCTACCTATTGCACAAACAAAGAGATGCAGTGGGCTTACATACTTTTTCTGATAAGCTAGAGATCGAAACCGCAGTAAAGTCTTCTGCCGCTCATATCCATAAGCTCTTCTTGTATTACAACGACTTGCTCAACAGTCCAAAAAAAGAACAGCGGACCAACGTTGCAGATATTCTTCATCAATTGGCCCGAAAGGTACACCGGAGATCCCTTGTGGTGCTTTTCAGTGATATGTTCGACAATGATTCGAACGATGATGAGATCATGGCGGCCTTACAGCATCTAAAGCACAACAAGCATGAAGTACTCCTCTTTCATGTAACAGACAAGCAAACAGAATTTGATTTCAATTTCGAAGATCGCCCTTATGAATTCATTGACTCTGAAACGAATGAACGCATCAGACTAAATCCAGCCAGCATTAAAAAAGAATTCAAAAAGCAAATGGATTCATACTATCACGACCTCTATCTTAAATGCGCCCAACTCAAAATCGATTTGATCGAGGCAGATATCAACCAAGGATTTGAAGAGATCATGAATGCTTACCTGATCAAAAGGCAGAAAATGAGATAGGTGATTAGGTGATTAGGTGATTAGGTGATTAGGTGAAAGCTTTTTATTTTGAACTGTCAATAAAAATATTCACACATGAAACACCTGATATTTTCAAGATTCTTTCTCTCGTTTGCTTCTCAAGCACAAACCTTTCATTCGGAGTATGCTCAGGATCTTTCTTATGAAATAGACGTTTCTAAGAAAAGCCTGATTTTCAATGAAAGTGGCTCAGCGCAAGGTCCAAAATTGAAGCAAAAGCTAGGAACCGTTCAAGAGGTATTGAATCACTTCATGCCGAATAGTAATTTTTTGATCGCTGATGAATACGAAAACACCCTCGTCAAAGTGACGGCTAGAAACTTGATCGGACCTATGACTACTGAAATGGAGGAAGAATTCATTGGCTTTGTTTCCAATGCCCTTAATGCCAATTATAAGGTCAAAATTTAAAATGAAATGGTACTTACTTCCTATTTGAAAGATCAATCTTTATTGGATAAAGCAATTTATGAAGGTCCTGAGTTAAAAAAGGTGAGTATCACAGAAGAAGAGATAGAGATCGTTGGCGAGTTAAATTATGCCATCGAGAAGATATTTGAGGAAGGATCAAATTTGAAAGTTGTTTTACACTACCCTCCCAGAGGAACAAGGTATAGATTTAAAGTTCCTAGAGGAGATAGCCAAGAAATCCTCAAAATACTATCAAGCTTTGGTCTTCAATTTAATTATGAACAACAAGACATTATCTATTACCAAATTCAATAAAAAAGCCTCCAATAGGAGGCTCTATAAAATGCTAAATTGCTAATTCTTAATTGAACTAAACGTGTAGCCACTCTTTCTTGGCGTAAAGCTCTTCTTCCGTCTCTCTGTAATCAGGATCATCCACACAGCAGTCTACTGGGCAAACAGCAGCACACTGTGGTTCTTCGTGAAAGCCCATGCATTCGGTACACTTTCCCGATACGATGTAGTAAAACTCATCTGAAACAGGCTCCTGAGGATCTTTTCCATCAATCTTTGAGCCATCTTCCATTTCTATTTCTGAAAGGTCAGTTCCTCCCGACCATGTCCATTCTTCTCCACCTTCGTATATCGCTGTATTCGGGCACTCTGGCTCGCAGGCCCCGCAGTTAATACATTCATCAGTGATCATTATAGCCATAATACTCTCCGTTTAGATCAGTTCTTATAACAACAAGTTGAACTGAGAGTTTCAATTCAGCTGAAATTTTTTCAGTCGCAAAAGTAATCATCAAAACTTCATAGAAGTAAACAATAGCTGTATTTTTGACGCAATCGATAGGAAATGACTGTAGAAGAAAGAAAAAAGGCCATAGAAGCGCTTGGTGAAAGATTAAGAAATGTAACGGATGATGAGTTCGAGCAACTAGGCCTTCAAGCCATAAACCAAAATACCTGGTTTACCAAAGACAATGTAAAGTCGGCCATAAACGCATGGGCAAAGTCGCTCACTCTAGCGAAGATCGAGCAATGGACCAAAGACTTTTCCTTATCTCCCAAAGCCCCAAAACAAGTCGGACTCATCCTCGCAGGAAACATTCCTTTGGTCGGATTACACGACCTACTTTCTGTGCTAATTTCAGGTCATCATGCAGCGGTGAAATTTTCTTCACAAGACAAAGCATTGATGCAATTTGTGATCAGTTCTCTAAATGAAGCCGCGCCAGCCATTGCAGAAAGAATTCAATTGGTAGAACAAATGAAGGATGTTGATGCAGTGATCGCTACGGGCTCAGACAATACGGCACGATATTTCAAGCAATATTTCGGTAACAAACCCCATATCATTCGCCAAAACCGTACTTCGATTGGGATATTAAATGGAAAAGAAAACGAGACAGATATTAAGGGACTTGGTATTGATGTGTTTACCTATTATGGCTTGGGATGCAGAAATGTATCTAAAATTTTCATCCCTAAAGACTTTGACCTGGTAAAGCTCATCGATGGACTGATGCCATTTCAAGCCATAATAGAACACCATAAATTCAACAACAACTACGACTACAATAAGTCCATTTACCTGGTTAATGGCGAACCACATTTAGACAGTGGCTTCTTTCTCATGAGAGAAACGGAAGAATTGGTCTCTCCTATTTCTGTGATCTATTATGAGCGTTATGACAACGAAGCACAATTGGCTCTGAGGCTTGCTGCTTTTACTGAAAAAACACAATGCATAGTTTCAAAAGATGCTTGGTATCCGAATAGTTTGGCTTTTGGTAAGGCACAAACTCCAGAGCTTTGGGATTATGCTGATGGCGTGAATACCTTAGAATTTCTGAGTTCGCTTAATTAAACCGATAAAACCTATGGAACTCTTTCCTGAATCTCTTAAAACCTCCATCATAGGTTTCAAAAGAGGCCATTACAGACTCTCCATTTTCAATTAACTCTAAAAATTCCCTAAAGAACTCTGGCTTTTGATAGTACAAATAGTTGACAATGGCCCAAGCTGTTCCATAAGATGAAAGAGCAGACAATTGTGCCCATTCTTGGTCGGTTGCCGTTAAAAATTGCTTAAGCTTCTTTTGGGAAAGGTTTAAACGAAGTTCTTCTATATCATAAATACTCTTTCTGCTTATTTGACCATTGGGTAACCAATAATGAGCAGCTGTTAGATCTGCCATTCCTTCTCTCAACCATGGATAATCATCGATCCGGGACTCCTCGGTAAGACCATGAAAAAGTTCATGTGCTAAGGTGAACTCAAACTCATCATTTTTAAAAACCACCAATTCATCTTGTTCTGGGATATAAAGCCCAGTACTGGGTGTGTTTATTCCACAGCAATTGGCCAGAAAGGTTGAATAATCAACATAATCCGTTTTTACCCTTAAACCGATCTCTTTACTTTCATCAATTGGTATCCCTAGTTCTTTCAGGAAAGTGATTTGAAAATCTAAATATCGTTTACTCAAATCAAGTTCACTTTCCAAGAGAGATTGGCCTTCTTTGATGGAGAGATGCTGTCCCTTTGTAATCATTGAAAGGCTCATCAATAACCAGAGCAATGCCAAGCTTCTTCTTAGGATTTTTGATATTGTAAACAGATTCAACATTTTGGTCAATTGATACAGAGCAACCATGGCAAAAATACGGATAGGAATCCCAAGTCCATTTTCAATTGCGCTTTTACTCACTTTAATAACCTTTGTTTTAGCAATTGTTCTAACCCAAAGGCCAGAAAATAGTGGAAGTGTCTATTTCTTAAGTATTCTAGACTTTTGGCAACTCGGCTTCTGGGAGCTCTTGGACTTCACCATGCAAATGGCCTTGATCTTGATCTTAGGACATGCTTTAGCCCTCACTCCTCTCTTCAATAAACTAATCAGTCAATTAACCCGCTATTGCGATACTACGCCTAAAGCTGCGCTTTTGGTAAGCTTATTCGCTATCCTGATGAGTTTTATCAATTGGGGTTTATGCTTGGTGTTCGGAGCCATATTCGCCCGTAAAGTGGCTGAAGCCGCGCAACGAGATGGACGATCGCTCAACTACCCACTAATTGGAGCTTCGGGCTACGTTGGGATGATGTGCTGGCATGGAGGCTTTTCTGGATCCGCTCCATTGACCATTTCAGGTAACGAACATTTTTTAATCAATCAGATTGGTCAGGTCACTATACAAGAAACTATTCTTTCGCCATTGAACTTGACTACTTCAGCACTTTTGTTAGTCATTATCCCTGCCCTTTTCTACATTATCGGTAAGCGTTCTAAGGGGCAAAAGATAGCTATAGACCTATCGCAAAAACCAAAAGAGAAGTTAAAAAGGGCTTTGTCTGGCACTGAGAAATTGGATGACTCTAGGTGGTTTGGTGGTCTTTTCGGGCTTCTGATCTGCTTTATTGCCATCAGACAGATATTCACCATGCCCGCAACATCTGGTTTAGGCTTCATTGACCTCAATTATATCAACTTTTTCCTATTTGGCTTAGGTTTACTCCTTCACGGTTCTGTCATTAGGTTTATGGGTGCGCTTGGTGAGGCTGTTCAAGGGGCTTTAGGTATCATTATTCAGTTTCCATTGTATGCCGGTATAATGGGGATCATGAAATACTCAGGGCTTGGTGCTGTGGTTTCACAAGGTTTTATCGAGATCGCCAATGCGCAAACCCTCCCCCTCCTCACTATGCTGAGTGGAGGCTTGGTAAACATCTTCGTACCTAGCGGTGGTGGCCAGTGGGCAGTACAAGGACCAATCGTAACAGAAGCAGCACAATACTTGGGTGTTTCTATTCCAAAAATTGTACTCGCCCTTTCTTATGGAGATCAGCTCACCAATATGCTTCAACCCTTCTGGGCATTACCCCTTTTGGGTATTACAAAGCTGAAAGCCAAAGACATACTTCCTTACAGTGCGATTATGCTTTTAGCAGGATTGGTTATATTTAGTCTCACTCTGATGATCTTTTAGCATGGCAAACAAGTACACTTTCGGTAATTCTGGTAATAGAAGTCGAATTCCAATTCTAGGCTTTTTCGTGGAGGTCGTTGTTATCGTACTCGGTATCTACATTGCTTTTACTGTGGAGAAATGGAATGACGGAAAGAAAGAAAAATTATTGGAACAAAAATACCTGACTGAGCTTTTAGAAGAAGTAAAGATCAATTGGACAGAACTTGAAGCTGACCAAGATTTCAGAAGAGTTCAAGAGGAATATCTACTTAAACTGATGGATAACCGAAATCGTCAAGTTGATACAGACACAATTAATAAAGCGCTTCAATTATTGACAACTTTCCGCTTTTACTCTCCTACTACAGCCGTTTATGACGACCTCATATCATCTGGTAATTTAAGCATCATCAAATCTGATAGCATTCGATACCTCATCTTAACGGATAAACAACGAAGAAGCAGAGCTCCTGCAACTGAAATGAGTGAACGAAATTACATTGAAAACCAGCTGGTTGATTTCCTGATCGAGAAAAGGGCCTATAGCTTGCTATCGATGGAAGAAAATCTAGCTGAAATCCAGGTTTCAGAAAGAGATGCAAGACTGATCACGAGTGCCTTACTGCGTGATTCTGAATTTTATGATCATGTGTACGCTAGACTAACAAGGCTCCAATCAGTATTATATTTCTCCAATCCTATCCAATGGAACTTGAGAGCATTGCGCACCAAACTACAAGAAGAGCTTGAATCAAAGGAATGAAAGCCCCGTCTGTGGAAATTAGCTATATTCTAGTGTCAATTTTTCCTGAAAATTGATATCTTGCGCACCCTTCAAAGGAAGGGCTTTATTAAGCAGAAATTTCATTAAAAACCCAGTTTAAATGGCTTTTGATATAGATATGATCAAGGCTGTGTATAACAAAATGCCCGCCCGGGTAAACGCAGCCAGAGACCTTGTAGGTAAACCTTTAACCCTATCAGAAAAGATTTTGTATGCCCACCTTTGGGATGGTGAGGCAAAGGAAGTCTTCGAAAGAGGAAAGTCTTATGTAGATTTCGCTCCGGATAGAGTGGCCATGCAAGATGCAACTGCTCAAATGGCGCTTCTGCAATTCATGCAGGCCGGGAAAGATCAAGTAGCGGTCCCTTCAACAGCACACTGTGATCACTTGATCCTAGCCAAAGAAGGTGCAGAAGACGATTTAAGAAACTCATTGACCGCTTCGGGAGAAGTATTTAATTTCTTGGAATCAGTTTCTAACAAATATGGTATTGGATTCTGGAAACCAGGTGCAGGTATCATACACCAAGTGGTGTTAGAGAACTACGCCTTCCCTGGCGGAATGATGATCGGAACCGATTCTCATACGGTAAACGCTGGTGGTTTGGGTATGGTTGCAATCGGTGTTGGTGGAGCTGACGCTGTAGACGTGATGGCTGGTATGCCTTGGGAGCTAAAATTCCCTAAGCTGATCGGTGTTAAACTGACTGGTAAAATGAACGGCTGGACTTCAGCCAAAGACGTTATTCTAAAAGTAGCTGGTATCCTTACTGTTAAAGGTGGTACTGGAGCTATTGTTGAATACTTTGGTGAAGGCGCCAAAAGCCTATCGGGAACAGGAAAAGGGACGATCTGTAACATGGGTGCCGAAATTGGTGCCACTACCTCTACATTTGGCTATGATGACGCCATGGAGCGTTATCTGAAAGCTACAGGAAGAGCAGACGTTGCAGAAATGGCCAATGGCATCAGAGAACATTTAACAGGAGACCCTGAAGTTTATGCTGATCCAGATAAATATTTTGATCAGGTGATCGAGATCAATTTGGACGAATTAGAACCACATGTAAATGGTCCTTTTACCCCAGATAGAGCTACTCCGGTATCTCAAATGAGAGAAGAAGCTGAAAAGAATGGATGGCCAACGAAAGTTGAATGGGGATTGATCGGTTCTTGTACCAATTCATCTTATGAAGACCTCTCAAGAGCTTCATCTATCGCTCAACAAGCCATTGATAAAGGATTAAAGACAAAAGCAGACTTTGGTATCAACCCGGGTTCTGAGCAAGTCAGATTCACTGCAGAAAGAGATGGCCTATTGGGAATTTTCGAAAATCTTGATGCCACGATCTTTACCAATGCTTGCGGCCCTTGTATTGGCCAGTGGGAAAGAACGGGTGATAACAACAGAACAAATACCATAGTACACTCCTTCAACAGAAACTTCTCTAAAAGAGCAGATGGTAACCCAAATACGCACGCTTTTGTGACATCACCAGAAATGGTAGCTGCTATTGCGATCTCTGGTGATTTGGGCTTCAACCCATTAAAGGACACCTTGACCAACGAGAAAGGCGAGCAAGTAAAATTAGACGCTCCAGTTGGGGAAGAATTGCCTGAAAAAGGCTTTGCTTTTGAGGACAACGGTTATCAAGCACCAGCAGAAGATGGAAGTAATGTAGAAGTTAAAGTGAATCCTGATTCAAAAAGACTTCAATTATTGGAGCCTTTTGAACCTTGGGACGGAAAGAACATTACTGGAGCGAAATTATTGATCAAAGCTTTTGGTAAATGTACTACTGACCATATTTCAATGGCTGGTCCATGGTTGAGATTTAGAGGCCACTTAGATAACATTTCTGACAACTGCTTGATCGGAGCGGTTAATGCTTTCAATGAATCTACAAACAGTGTGAAAAACCAATTGACTGGTGAGCATGGTCCGGTACCTGCAACCCAGCGTCAATACAAAGCTGAGGGTATTCCTACCATCGTGGTTGGTGACCACAACTATGGTGAGGGTTCTTCAAGAGAGCATGCGGCCATGGAGCCAAGGTTCCTAGGTGTCAAAGCGGTATTGGTGAAATCTTTCGCTAGAATTCACGAGACTAACTTGAAGAAACAAGGGATGCTAGGTTTGACTTTCGCGAATGAGGCTGATTACGACAAGATTCAAGAAGATGATACGATCAACTTCCTAGATCTTGATGAATTTGCACCTGACAAATCATTGCACCTTGAATTTGTGCATGCAGATGGCAGCAAGGATGTAATTGAAGCACAGCACACTTATAATGCACAGCAAATTGGTTGGTTCAAAGCAGGTTCTGCCTTGAATTTGATCAAGCAACAGAATAATTAAAATAGAAATCAGACGCTAGACGTCAGTTCTTAAACATTAACCTCATTCCGTTCATTTGGGATGAGGTTTTTTGTTGGCCATCAGATAATAAAAATGAAATATCAAGCACCCAACACGGCATGCCTACGATATTTATTGTTTTCAGTAGTAAAAGTTCTTTCATATTCTAATTATATTCATCCACCTATATCACTGGGACTAACATATTTTCAAACTTAAACTATTCTAAATGAAAAAGTTAGTAGCAGAATTTTTTGGCACCTTTTGGTTGGTGCTTGGTGGTTGCGGAAGTGCCGTACTCGCTGCCGGATTTCCGGAATTAGGCATTGGATTCATTGGTGTTTCCTTTGCTTTTGGACTTACAGTCTTGACAATGGCATATGCCATTGGACATATTTCCGGCTGTCATTTGAATCCCGCGGTATCCGTAGGACTTTATATTGGGGGTAGATTCGAAGGTAAAGACCTTCTACCCTATATCGCTAGCCAAGTATTAGGCGGAGTTGCTGGGGCTGGTGTACTCTACATGATCGCTAGTGGTCAAGATGGTTTTGTTGCTGGAGGCTTTGCATCAAACGGTTATGGTGAACTATCCCCAGGAGGATACAACATGACAGCTGTGATTCTTTGCGAGATCGCAATGACGTTCTTCTTTTTGATGATCATTCTAGGGGCTACACATAGCAAGGCTCCGAAAGGTTTTGGTGGCTTAGCCATTGGTTTGGGACTTACGCTGATACATTTAATAAGTATCCCGGTTTCAAATACATCAGTTAATCCTGCCAGAAGTACATCTCAAGCGTTTTTTGCCGAAACCGCAGCATTATCGCAGCTATGGGTTTTCTGGGTAGCGCCAATTATTGGAGCTATTCTTGCCGGTTTATTGTACAAATACCTTTCTCCAGAAGAATAGTCATTACTTCATGAACCCTATAAAAGCTTCTTAAAAGGAAGCTTTTTTATTAATTAGCCGTATGTTCTCTATGCATCACCTGAAGACAACACTCATCCTGCTATTTATATTTCTATTTGCAGGAAACCTAAGTGCTCAAGAAAGTGAGCTGGGAAATTGGTTTCAATATTTTGGCAGTAAAAAGCTCAACCAAAAATGGAATTGGCATAATGAAGTACAGTATAGAAATTACAACTTCATTGGTGACCTTGAACAATTATTACTTCGGACCGGTGTTGGATATAACCTGACTGAAAATAATAATAATCTATTGCTCGGCTATGGCTTTATACGGGCTGAGAACTACCAACAGGATGGAAGCAAAGCAGTAGTCAATGAGCATAGAACCTTTCTTCAGTTTATCACCAAGCAATTGATCAATAATACCATCCTACAGCATCGCTATCGTTTCGAGCAAAGATGGATAGAAGGTGACTTCAAATTAAGACTTCGCTACTTTATAGGGGTAAATATACCTTTGAAAAAAAGCCCAATATCCAGTGGTGATTATTACTTGTCTATTTACAATGAGATTTTCCTCAACACCGAAAACTCAGTTTTTGATAGAAATCGCCTCTATGGAGCAGTCGGATATAAGGTCAATAACAAGTTTCGAGTAGAATTGGGATATATGAATCAATTCTTTGAGGCCGTTGGCAGGGACCAAATCAATATCGGCACCTTTTTCAATTTTTAATTCACGTATTGAAATCGGTGTTTACCGATTCTCCACTACCATTTACCGATGAGCTCAAAGCTTTGAGTTTGACTTCATATACATTTGTATCAAGGTCAAAAACTCAAAATAACATGAAAAAGGTCATTCTATTACTCGCACTCTTAAGCATCGGCTTCTTTGTCGAAGCCAAGTTAGCATCGAAAAAACAGGCTGATGTTAAGTCACCTGCTCCAATTGAAATCCCTTGCCATTAATTAGCGGTACTTTTCAAACCAAGCGAGGATATTATCCACTTTAGCGATCAATTGGCTAGGTCTGTTGGCAATGCCATGATAGGCACCAGGTAACTCAACCAAAGCTGTTGGAATCTTTCTGATCTTCAACGCCCCATAGTACTGTTTCGCTTCCGATGGAGGTGTTCTTCTGTCTTCCATACCCACCATGACCAGAGTTGGCGTTTCTACGTTTCCTACAAGTGATATGGGTGAAAATTTCATATAGGTCTCGATATTTTCCCAAGGTTGACCAGGAAATCGTGAATTGGCATAGCCATAATAATTATCTGCCATTAAGGTCTTGCTCACCCAGTTTACAACTGGCTTAATGACAGCGGCAGATCTAAAACGGTTGTTCTTCCCGATCATCCAAGCCGTCATGATTCCTCCTGCGCTTCCACCCGTAACAAATAGAGAGTCTTCAGCGACATAGCCTTTTGCTATCATGGCATCCACACCAGACATCACATCATCATAGTCGTTGCCTGGATAATTGTGATACAATAAATTTCCAAATTCTTCGCCATAACTGGTGCTCCCTCTTGGGTTGGGATAGAATACGACATATCCATCTGCGGCATACAGCTGTATTTCTAAAGAAAAACGATCTCCATAGTTAGAAATAGGTCCACCATGATTCTCTACAAGCAAGGGATAGTCCTTTGAGGAATCAAAGTTTGGTGGCGTAACGATCCAACCCTGCACATCTCTTCCATCAAAATCTGATTTATACCAGATCTCTTCAACTTCACCAAGTTGAACATGGTCAAGCACGTCTGCATTGAGGTCTGTTAATTGTTGTGAAGCCTTTCCCATTTGCGTCACTGAAACATCTGCGGGTCGATATGGAGAACATGAAGTAAAACTGATCATGCCATTGTTGGATAAAGAATAAGAACCGCCACCATAAGGTCTACCTAGAGAGGTTCCTCCTACTGATTCCGCAACTAATGATGTTTTATTGCCTCTCATTTGATGAAATCCGATCTTCGTATTACCAAACTCATCATACATGAAATAAAAGCCCTTGCCATCCGAAGCCCAAAACAAGCTTGAAGGGTTTCTATCTAAACCAAGGTCAACTTCTTTTTTACCTGAACCATCGAGATTCATGAGGTAAACTTTGGATACTTGATAGGTTTGCACCTTATCATCATATCCTAAATAGAGTATCTGTTTGCCATTCGGTGAAATAACAGGACTTCTATCAGGGCCATTTCTATCCGTCAAAGCCTTGATGTTTCCGCTCTGAATATCTAAATAATAGATCTCAGAATTACGAAAATCATAGGCCCAGTCTTCATTGAGATTACTACTGAAGATCAAACCAGCTCCATCTTTCGTCCATTGTGGCGTTCCTGAGAAGTTAAAATCTCCATCGGTTAGCTGTCGCTCGGTTCCACCTTCAGAAGGAACGACAAAATAATGATTAAAGCCATCTGGAAGATAGCCTCTCCCATCAGCCTCGTATTTCAAACGAGTGGTGACGCGAACCGGATCTGCCCATTTAGCTCCTTTAGGCTTTTTAGGTGCTTTTGCTAAAACTGGAGCTGCCGAGGGCACGAACATACTAAAAGCGATCCAGCGACCATCTGGTGACCATGAAATGCCGCTTGGCGATTGGGGTAAGTCGGAGACTCTTGTTGATTGGTCTGTCCCAAAATCATACACATAGATCTCTGTACCTTTCTCCCCTCCTGTTCGATAAGCCAGCTTAGCCCCATCAGGCGACCATACAGGATTGGATTCACTTTGCTCTCCTTCAAACATTTTACGATGGCCACTTCCATCCGTATTCATGATCCAGAGATGTGATACAGATCGGTCATTCATAATATCAAAGCCATTCCGTTGATAAATGATCTTAGAACCATCTGGTGATATCTGCGGATTAGTGGCCCATTCCATATCGAATACATCCAAGTTTTGGAGTGTTCTTTTTTCTTGAGCTAAACCAATATTTGAGAATAAAATAAAGAGTGTACTTGCGAGCAGTGAAGCGTATTTCATGGGCTTATTTTTTTATCAATTTAAGGAATCTCGAAGTTAATGCGAATCATTTTCGGGTTCATAGTTTGGGGTTTACCCAACTAGAGTCAATTGGCCTGTTACGATATTTCATATATTAGTCCTTACACCATTCAATTTTAGCTCATGAAAAAACATTTCATACTCATACTCATCTGTGTTTTCTCGACACAATTAGTAGCCCAAAAAAAGAAACAGATTTCAAAGAATAAGCAATTAGCCATTAGCACTCTTGACAATAAATATCAAGAGCTAACTACCCTCAGTGATAAGATCTGGTCTTATGAGGAAGTAGCCTTTAGAGAGTTCAAATCTTCGGAGGCACTAGCTGATTATGCCGAATCGCAGGGGTTTACGGTGACCAAAGGCGTTGGAGAGATACCTACCGCTTTTGTTGCTGAATATGGAGAAGGAGGCCCTATAATAGGTGTCATGGGAGAATTTGATGGCCTACCTGGGCTTTCTCAAGATGCCGTTCCGACTAAAAGCCCCATTCACGAAGGTGGAGCTGGTCATGGTTGTGGACATAACCTATTTGGAACTGCCTCTTTAGGAGCAGCTACAGCGATTAAAGAATTGATCGAAGATGGCAAACTAAAAGGCACTATTCGTTTTTATGCCACCCCAGCAGAAGAGAAGTTTTTCGGTAAGCTGTGGATGATCAGAGCTGGCTTATTTGATGATGTTGATGTCATGATGGACTGGCATCCAAGTGCTGAGACCATGGCCGATGTACAAAGTAGCTTAGCATTGGTAGACTTTATGGTAGAATTCTATGGACAAGCTGCTCATGCCTCTGCCGACCCTTGGAATGGAAGAAGTGCCTCAGATGCATTAGAATTGTATACTACAGGAATCAATTATTACCGTGAACATGTAAAGCCGACAGTTCGAATTCACTACCACATCCAAGATGCTGGCCAAGTCGTAAATGTGGTTCCCGATTACACAAGAATTTGGACCCGTGTGAGAGATACTAAGCGCGAGGGTATGGAAGTTGTTTGGAAGCAAATAGAACGAATGGCTGAGGGCGCATCCATCATGGCCAATGTAGACTATAAGATCAATTTGATCAGTGGAATCCATGAGATCTTACCAAATCGTACCGGAGGAGCTGCCATGCAATCCAATCTGGAGTATTTGGGCCCTATCGAATACACAGATGAAGAAGTGAATTTCGCCAAGTTGATTCAAAAAGAAACTGGTAAGCCTGAAGTTGGAATGGATATGCAGATCAACCCACTAGAAGAAACACAGGAGCACCCGATGGGTGGATCCACAGATGTTGGTGATGTCAGCTTCGTGGTTCCTACCGTTCGCTTAGGCGTCACTACCGCACCGAAAGGAACACCTTGGCACAGCTGGGCAGTTGTCGCTTGCAGTGGAATGTCAATTGGCCACAAAGGAATGAGTTACGCCTCAAAAGCACTGGCCATGACCATGGTGGATCTTTTTGAAGACCCGGAACTTATTGAGCAAGTTAAGGCCGAATTCAAGGAAAGAAAGGGTGATTATGTCTATAAAGGCATTTTACCGGATGGCCCGCCACCATTGGATTATAAAGATTAGAAGAGATGATAAACATCAAAATTGGTGGCCCTTACTTTTGGGTCAAAATTTAATGGTATAAGTGATCGTTTGGGGAGCCTTCTTTTTTGGCTCCTCTTTTTTTGGTTTCGAGCTAACCATCTGATAGTTGATCTGCTGTCCTGTAGTGGCTTTCTTTTTCGGTAGTTTAAAGTCTACCTTGAGCTTTCTGTGAAGGGTTACATTTCGACCTTTGTTGTAGGCCTTTTCATATTTCAACAGGTTAACTAGGCGAATCACCTCTTCATCACAACCATAACCAAGCGATGACAGAATGCGAACGTTCTTCACTGTCCCCCTATCATCAACGTCATAAGCTACCTCAACCTCACCCTCGACTTTCTCCTCTTCCGCTTCCTTAGGGTAACGCAAGTTGGCTTTCACAAACTGCTTTAATGCTTCTTGGCCTCCTTTATAATAGGGTTGATTTAAGGGTTGATCTTTTCTGGGTTTTCCCACAATTTGGTTAATGGTTATCGGTTCCTAGTTTCTATAATGAGTGAAATATAAACTTTATGGTTCATTTACTCGAAGTGATTTAGGGAAATGAAATAATAAGGTACTAAATACTAGGTACTAGATACTACAAACTAACTAATCCAACTTGATCCTTCTTATTTCAATAGGCCCCCAATCATCGACCTTAAGTTCACCATCTACATAAGCTGCCCAAGGTGAATTGGCCAAATAGTAGAAATAACCATCTTTGAGCTGTCCAAGGGTTGGTTCACCTAAGCTCTCTCCTCCTCTATTGATCACCTGTTCTAAATCGATGAATGTACCCTCTTCGTTCAAGAAATACTGCACCACCTTGTTCGGTTTTGTTCCATTATGAATAGCGATTAGCGTGTTTTTATAAGCATAAAGCCCATCTATACCTTTTAACAATGAGGTATTGGCCGACATCAGGGGATCGATATTACCTGTTTCAAGATCTATTCTGAAAATGCCCTTGACGTAATCTGAAAAGTAGAGATAACGCTCATCTTCTGTGAGTGCGAGGCCCTGAAGATTGTAAAAGTTTTGGGTGAGATCGAAATTCAGCCTCGTGAAAGCCCCTAAGCTTTGGGTGGTATCCGTATCATCACGATTGAGTAAAGGCTCCATACTATTCGATAGCCATAGCCTTTGTTTGTTGTCTGGTTCTATATCCCCAATGATGGTTCCTTGTTCATAATTTAATCCTTGGAGAATGAAGCCCGTGTTCAGGTCCACCTGTAAAATGACAGAGTTCCCTCGGTCTTTAGGATCATAATCAAGCATTTCGGGCAAGGCTGCAGTTGCTACCCAAAGTGTGTTTGAAGTTTTGTCAAGCTTCATACCCATCACAGCAAAAGGCGTTTCAAGCCAATTGACATATGTACCATCAGACTGCACTTTAACAATTCTTTTCTCCCTAATGCTACCCAAAAGGATGGTTCCGTCTTTTAAAATCACAAAGCTTTCCGGATGTAATGAAGCGGCACCTTGGACTTGAATAAACACTTCATCATGTACTTCACGGGTTCCTAATTCAGTTTGCAAGGATACCAAACGGTCATATACTCGTTTATTCTTTATCGCATCGAAATCTGCATCTTGCTGAAAGTCAACAGTCGCGTCCATCAATAACATTTGATTGAGCGTTTGAATCGCTCGGGTCTTTCGATTATTCAAGGCATAAGCTCCTGCCAATTTGTAGACAATTGTGGGGTGATTTGGTCTGAGTTCATTCGCTTGCCTCAAATGATTTAAATAATTCTCGAAATCTGCAACTTCATAAGCTACAATAGCCTTATCATAATGTTGTTGTAAAGTCAATTCCTGACTAAAAAGAGACTGCCCAAAGAAGAGACTGATGAGGATGAACCACTTGCCCATGTTGTGAATTTAAAAGAATTCCAGCCGAAGCTGGAATCTTATGGGTAGTTTAGATGAAGGACTTGCCCTCAATGCATAAACAACTCGAAATGGGAATGCCCTTATGGAAAATGACAGATCATTCTTTCGACCATTCATAAAAACTTATGAATCCGCTTTTGGCAACTATGCCGAATGAATTAATTTGAACCTTTATTTACGATAACTAACAGATGAAGACAAAACGAACTTTTAGAAGCCTACTGGCTTTCTTATTGCTCTTTGGTGGTATGATGGGCATCGCTCAAGAAATCCCCCAAAATGTTGTTGACAAGATCGAATTCAGAGAGATCGGCCCTACTAGACAAGGCGGCCGGTATGTTGAGTTCGCGGTTGTAGAAGAATCCACTAAAGTGATCTATGCAGCAACTGCCTCAGGAGGCCTTTGGAAAACTACGAACAACGGCCAAAGCTGGGATCCAATCTTTGATAATGAGAACATCATATCTATCGGCTCCGTGGCTGTTGATCAACAAGATACAAGTGTTGTTTGGGTTGGAACTGGTGAAGCCAATAATTCTAGAAGTTCTTATTGGGGTAATGGTATTTATAAATCAACCGATGGTGGTGAAAACTGGACCAATATGGGTTTACCGAATTCTGGTCACATAGGACGTATACGAATCGACCCAACTAACTCTAACATCGTTTATGTGGCCGCTTTAGGCCATTTATATTCGGACAACGAAGAAAGAGGGCTTTACAAGACCACTGACGGAGGTCAAAGCTGGGATAAAGTGTTAGAAATAAAGAGTAGAGGGAAATTCATTGGTGTGGTTGATGTCAGCATGAGCCCAGATGATCCCAACACACTTATTGCTGCTGCTTATGACAAGGTAAGAACCCCTTGGACCTTCAATGAAGGTGGAGAAGGATCAGGAATCTACAAATCAACCGATGGAGGCGAAAGCTGGGATCAACTTAAAGGTGGACTTCCGGGAGGCTTCTTAGGACGAATTGGTGTTGCTCACGCTCCAGGAAATGCTAATGTTGTTTATGCCAACATTGAAAACGTCAATGTCGAGGGTGTTTCTACAAGAGAAAGAAGAAAACAACTCGAGGTGGGTATTCCACTTGAAAGAGGGCAAGAAGTTAAAGGCGTTGAGATGTACCGTTCTGATGACGGTGGGGAAACTTGGAGAAAGATCAATCCTGATGGAGAAGATGTCGGTGGATATCCTTCCTATTACTATCAACAAGTTCGTGTAGACCCTAATGATGAAGATCATGTCTATGTTTTGGGTATTCGCGTTTGGGAAACCAAAGATGGCGGTAATACATGGGGACAACCTTTCCGTTTTGGAGGCGATAACCACGCCATGTGGATCGACCCTTCAGATTCAGAGCATATGCTTTTGGGTTATGATCACGGTATGGGCATCACTTACGATGCTGGCGCTACATGGTATCATCCCGATGAATTACCACTGGCGCAGTTCTATGCAGTAGACGTAGACATGGATTACCCCTATAACGTTTATGGTGGTTTACAAGACAATGGTTCTATCAAAGGCCCAAGCAGCACAAGAGATAGTGGACCGATCACAATGGAGATGTGGTCTCGCACTGGAGGCGGTGATGGTATGTTTAACGTAACAGACAAAAGCAACAATCGCTACCTCTACAATGAGTCTCAGTTTGGTCCAATTTCCAGACTCGATATGGAAACTGGCGAACGCAAAGGCATTCGTTATAGCAAAGCACGTAGCATGCGATGGAACTGGAATTCTCCAATCGTGGTATCTCAACACAATTCTGATGTGATCTATCATGCAGGTAACAAAGTGTTAAGATCAAGCTTTAGGGGTGAGAATTGGGAAGAGATCTCTCCAGACCTTACAAAAGCAGATCCTGTAAAAGCAGCTGGAACTGGCAACATTCAATATGGTACGATTACCTCACTTGAAGAATCGCCTTTGAACTCAGACGAACTTTGGGTTGGAACAGATGATGGAAACGTACAATTGACCCAAGATGGCGGTAAAAACTGGACGCTTCTCAACGAGAACATCATGGGTAATCCTGAGTACTGGGTAAGTCGCATCGAAGCTTCTAACCATTACGAAGGGACTGCATATGTAAGCTATACAGGATACAGAAGAGACGATTTCAGACCATTCCTGTACAAGACAACTGACCATGGCGCAACTTGGACAGACATCAGTAATGGTCTTCCTAACGAGCCGATTAATGTCATTCGTGAAGACCATAAAAACCCTAAACTACTCTTTGTAGGCACCGAACTTGGTGTTTACGCAAGTATCGATGGTGGCGCCAACTGGACAAAATTCATGACAGGTATGCCAACAAACCCAGCCTATGACATGGTGATTCACCCTCGTGAGAATGAATTGGTTGTGGCAACCCATGGTAGAGGTATTTTCATTGCTGACATTAGCCCATTACAAGGTATGGATGCAAATGCGATGAATGCAGAACTTACAGTATTCGATGTTCAACCTGCTGTAGACTACGTTCAAGGTCTATCAAACAATAAAGCCTATACCAATTTCAATGGAGAAAGTAGAGCGCAAGGTTCGCACATTTGGATGCATAGTAAAGGCACAGGAACCGCTAAGGTGAAGATCAAACAAGGAATGAATGACATCTTCTGGGCCGAAATGGACATGGAAGCGGGATTAAACCATTGGGTTTGGAACTTCAGAAAGATCGTTGAAGAAAGAAGCCAAGAAGAACTAGATGGTTTTGAGGCTAGATTCAAGCGATTTGGCATGTCGGACGAAGACATTGCGGAAAGAATGGAAGGTATGAAGTATGTGACTGAAGCCGCTCAACCTGGTAATTATAAATTGGTGGTTGAAATGAATGGTCAGACCTTCACAAAAGATGTATCAGTCTTGAAAGACTATTGGTACAAGTAAAAGCCTTTTGAGATCTAGAATGAAAAGCCAGGGTTCTATCTTGGCTTTTTTTATTGCCTAATTATTCCTGAAACGTACTATCTCAAGGGTATTTCACCTCTTTAGCTATTGCCGAGAATGACCTAATTGTAAATCTTTAACAATCTCCTCTCCCAATTGGCACAATTATTTCTTTATTTCGTGCGCAGAATACGTTGATATGAAAAAGCTAGGGTTTGCAATTTGTTGTTTGGTAATACTCGCGGGATGTAAAAGAGAGAGCAATCCGGTAAGTGCGAATGGCTATTTCTTTGATTATAAAGTTCGCATCAGCAACAATTTAACCGAGCCCACCATCATCAATGGTTATTATGGTAAGGTACAAGAGTACAAAGGTAATTATATGCCTGACCCTTCTGCCGAAGAGGCTAGAAAGCCAAAAGTGGCCACTAATCGATTGGTCTTTTATGAAGCAGATTTTAGAGAATTGATAGAATCAGCTAAGATCGAAAGAAACGGAACAACGTTTTATGACATGTCGAAATTAGGAAAGGAAGAACTTGAACCTAAGTTTTACATTTATCCGAATAAAGAAGGCTTTTATCAATTCGACACCAACGGAAGAAAATACATTGGCTTTATTCAGATAAGCAAAAGATTGCTATACCTGAACGGAGGCATCAAAGAATTTGGTGGCTTAAATAACCAGTTGATCAATTTCGATATGCGCATCGACTACGATGCCACTTTCTAACTCCAATATTCAAACATAATTCGCTTTCTTAGATTGTTATTAACATTCTATGAGCGCTCTTACCCCTGCCCTTGATTGGTTCCACCAAAAAGACTGGAAGGCATACGACTTCCAAAAAGAAACATGGGCGGCTATTCTTGAAGGGAAAAGTGGATTGCTCAATGCCCCAACCGGAAGTGGAAAAACCTATGCCATTTGGTTAGGCTGTATGTTGCAAGCCTTAAAGTCTAAGAAGAAGGCTGCCGGCCTTCAGATCGTTTGGGTCACTCCTCTTCGCGCTTTAGCAAAAGACATTAGCTTAGCGATGCAAACTGCTTGCGATGAAATGGGACTTGATTGGCAAGTTGGGCTGCGTACAGGTGATACAAGTCAGAAAGAGCGAGCCGCACAAAAACGCAAAATGCCTCAAGCTTTGGTCACTACCCCTGAAAGCATTCACGTGCTTTTAGCACAGAAAGATGCGCCAAAGACCTTCAAGAACCTAAAAATGGTGGTAGTCGATGAATGGCATGAGCTTATCGGTGGTAAAAGAGGGGTGCAATTAGAATTGGCCTTGGCCTATTTTCGACACCTCAACCCCAAGCCTATTCAAACTTGGGCCGTTTCTGCAACCATTGGCAATCTAGATGAAGCCACACAAGTTCTTTTAGGTGATCTTTATCCGACAGCCAAAATCATCAAGGCACATTTAAATAAAAAGATCGAGATTGAAAGTATACTGCCTAAAACGGTAAAAGAACTGCCTTGGTCAGGGCATTTGGGCACAAATATGTTGAGAAGAATCCTGCCGATCCTCGATGAGAATACCTCCACTCTCCTTTTTACCAATGTAAGATCACAGACCGAGATCTGGTATCAAAAGCTGATGGAAGAAGCTCCAGAATTAGCTGGACTAGTGGCTATGCACCATGGCAGTCTCGATATGGAGGTACGCACATGGGTAGAAAACGCCTTACATGCTGGCAAGCTCAAGTGTGTAGTTTGTACCTCAAGCTTAGATCTTGGTGTAGATTTCAGGCCTGTCGACATGGTTATTCAAGTGGGCGGACCAAAAGGAATCGCACGTTTCTTCCAAAGGGCCGGCCGAAGCGGACACCAACCGGGCGCTACGAGTAAGATCTACTTCTTACCGACACATTCTCTAGAGCTTATTGAAGCTGCCGTACTCAAAGAAACAATTGCAAATAAGGAGTTTGAATCAAGACATCCCCTCACCCAATGCTACGATGTACTCGTTCAGTTTTTAGTCACCTTAGCCGTTGGTCCGGGTTTCTTCCCTGAAGAAACATTGAAATTCATTCGATCGAGTCATGCCTATCAATCCCTCACAGATAAAGAATGGGATTGGTGCTTGGAATTCATTACTTCTGGAGGTGCTTCCCTCAGTGCCTATGAAGAATATGCAAAGGTGGAAATTGAAGCCGATGGCCTTTATAAAGTGAATAATCGCAGGACGGCCATGAGACATAGACTCTCCATGGGCACGATTGTCTCGGACCCTATGATAAAGGTCAAATATGTAAAAGGCAGTTATATAGGCACCGTTGAAGAAACGTTTATCGCTCAGTTAAAAGAGGGTGACACTTTTTGGTTTGCTGGAAGGAACTTAGAGTTGGTAAGGGTAAAAGATATGACTGCACAAGTCAAGAAATCGAATAAAAAGACAGGACCTATACCTCGCTGGGGAGGTGGAAAAGCTTCATTTACCTCTCTTTTATCGAATAAAATGCGGCTTAAGATCGAAGCTGCAGCCAAGAATAGATTTGATGGTCCAGAAATGGAGTGCCTAAGGCCTTTGTTGAAAAAGCATCAAGAGCTCTCCCATCTCCCTTTATCAAATGAATTGTTGATAGAACAGATCAAGTCTGATGAAGGCACGCATATCTATATCTATCCTATGGAGGGCAAATACGTACATGATGTGTTGGCAGCATTAACGGCTTACCGGATTTCGATGAGCCAACCCATCTCCTTTTCTATGGCCTCTAATGATTATGGCTTCGAGTTACTGACCGATCAAAATGTAGAAGTAGAAGATTTCTTGGAGATGGACATCTTTAGTATGGAGAATCTGATGGAAGACCTAACTGCAAGCATCAACAATACAGAGATCGCCAAGCGGAACTTTCGAGTTATCGCCTCCATTGCTGGACTGATCTTTCAAGGCTACCCAGGAAAAAGCATGACCTTCAGGCATCTTCAGGCTTCCTCCACCATGATTTTTAAAGTATTTGAAGACTATGACCCCGGCAATCTTTTGCTACGCCAGGCAAAGAATGAAGTGCTATCGTTGAATTTCGAAAAAGAAAGACTTCTTGACGCTATAAAAAGGATCAATGAACAGAAGATTGTAATCAAAAGACTCATTCAGCCCTCTCCATTTTGCTTTCCAATTATGGTTGACCGTCTTCGAGAAAAATTCACTTCAGAAATGCTTTCTGAGCGAATAGCTAAGATGCAACTCGACTTCTCAGAATAAATTTTCATTTCAGGCAATCCAATCAGCCTCAACAACTCGTAAATAGAAATAATAAGACGAAGGAGCAATTCCTTTAGTTTTTGGTTGATTATGGTTGAGGACCCCAGTTGAGGAACTGGGGTCATTTTTTT
>CBFHYE010000081.1:0-8925 GCA_965659985.1 Roseivirga sp.
GCGACCTTTACGAACGTTAGGGCTCATTCCAATTGAGTGAAGGATAAAGTCTATCTTTCCTCCTAAAATTTCTTGAGACTTGGTCAATAAGTTCTCGAGATCTTCCATTGAAGTAGCATCTGCCGGAATGACTTCCGCACCTCCACATTCTTCAGCCAGTTTATTGATCTCACCCATTCTAAGGGCTATTGGAGCATTGGTCAATGTGAAGGTAGCACCTTCGGCATGAGCAACTTGAGCAACTTTCCAAGCAATTGAGCGATCGTTAAGCGCTCCGAAAATTATTCCTCTTTTTCCTTTCAGTAGATTATGTGACATATCGGTTATTCTTTGGTGGGGTAAAAATAGGATTTAAACTTGGAAGGTGGAAGAAGCCCGAAAGAAGTTTACTACCAAAGAAATCCCTAATGCCTTTGCACTTAATGGCCAAAGCTTATCAATACCTCCTTGGCTTTATCGAAATGGTCTTTCTCAACAAATAACTCAACAGAGTCGGCCACCGTACCAAAACCAGCAATATTACCAGCAGCGTTTCTGTCTTTGATCATGCTGGGAATGTCGTTTTCTTTTAACATTTCAGCAATACGATTGATGTTGATGGCACTGTCGGTATGGATTTTTTTTAAGTCTTTCATATCGTTTGAGATTCAATCACAAAACGGAAATAATCATTTTAGGTTGCTTGAAGGCTTTTATTTAGAAAAATACCCAATCGACTATGGTGTAAATTCCTAATAGAAGTAAGACAATACAAATCCCAATTATGAAATAAGCCCAAAAATCAACCATTACATCTTCGAATGTTCTTTTGAATTTAGGGGCAGGAGCTTTTGGCTTTTGAAAGTTGTTCTCGAATGTAGGTGCAGATCCTGTTTTATTCTTACTGTCAATTTCTAATTCAGAAAGTTTAGATTTAGCATAATTAGTTAACTTGCCTTTATCCCCTCGAAATTTTATTTCTCTTAATATTTGATGTCCGGAATAACCAACAGACTTTTAGTAAAGATGTACGCATTTTCGGATTCTGTTTTCGGTAGGCTCTGTCAGTATCCAATATTTTCCTGCAGAGTCAAGAAATCCATTTTCATAGTACAATTCTGCAAGTTTATTCCTTAGTCCAATATCATTATGATTCTGATTAATTAAGTTTTTGAGTCGGCCAATCGCTTTTGATTTCAACCCATTTTTCATATCAGAATCTATACGAATCAAACTTTTTTTCAAATCCAAAATGATGCTTTTGTATGCCTTTAAAGTGATTTTGCACTTAAAATAACCAATAGAACTACATTTTGAAATTCTTCAATTTGATAGCAGTCAGCTTTCTTTTGGTGTCTAGGGGGAAATCGCCTTTCATCATCCAGTCGTAGTAGCCTCTTTCTTTTTGCAATACTTCAGCTACAGATTGGCCTTTGTGCTTGCCAAAGTTAAAGACTTCAATACCGTTCTTGTCAAAAACGAACCGACCTGCAAGGTCAACCATATTACTGGCCACTAGATTGTGAATAGCTCCCATGTCATTTTCGATCCTACCGAGTTGTCTTCCAGATGCATCTGTTACCTCTTTTCCTAGATATCTCTCGATCTGAGCTTGGAAAACTTCATAAGTCGCGTCATTGTCTGCGTCCGCTCCATGAGCCCCAACCAGCTCTTTCCCACAGTAGAATTTATAAGCTGCGGTCAAGGTTCTTTGTTCCATCAAAAAGAAGATCTTTTGGGCATCGATGAGTTTGCGCTGGCTCACGTCAAAATCAACATCAGCTCTTAGAAATTCTTCAACGAGTAGGGGTACATCAAAGCGCACAATATTAAATCCGCCCAAGTCACAACCTTCAATGAATTTAGCCAGGTTTTTAGCGATTTCTTTAAAGGTGGGTTTGTCTTTCACATCCTCGTCTCTAATGCCGTGGATCATAGCCGATTCTTCAGGAATTGGCACTGTCGGATTTACCAGTTCAACTTTTTTCTCTGTCTCACCATTAGGTTTTACTTTGAGCATGGCCAGCTCAACAATACGGTCTTTGCTAACATTAATACCTGTGGTTTCGAGATCGAAAAATACGAGTGGATTCTTGAGATTTAGTTTCATCCTGAGAAGGGCTTTTTTGTGTTCAATGCAAGTAAAGGTTTTTCAAATCAATGAAGAAGAACAATTGGTGTTTCTATTGATTTGAAGCAAATTCTTTGTTTTTGGCAATTAAAAATATAAAGTAATCCACATCGCTATCCACAGTAATGTGAACGTACTGAAATACAGCTGTTTAGCTTTTTTATGTTAAGAAATAGGGTATTGCAGCCGATAAATGGCTATTCTGGAGAACGAGTTTTTAGGCTTAAATTTTTGGTGCACTATGTTGCCATTTGGTCGATTGCTGAATTGTGGATTATGAAATGCCCAATAAATGAGCAAAAATCTGGTTATAAAGAAGTTAAGTATCCGTGTCATCTTTTATCCACAAATGGGTGGTAAAAGTTCTTTATAAGTATCTGAAAAACTCATTGTAATGATTGGGTTTTCAGTCTAAGTTTGAAAAATGGAAAAAGGAAAATCAGCGGCACTTCGTCTCGGCTATAAGTCTAGGAGTCTCCAAGGAGATCAAGGACAGTTGGGCAAGCTACCTCCACAGGCGACAGACCTGGAAGAGGCAGTATTAGGTGCACTGATGTTGGAGAAGGATGCTTTGACAAATGTCATTGATATTCTAAAACCAGAGTCCTTTTACAAAGATGCTCATCAGGCCATTTATCAAGCGATCTACGACCTCTTTCAAGAGTCTGAGCCTATCGATATTCTTACGGTTACAAATAAGCTGAGAAAAGAGGGTAAGGTTGAAATGGTAGGTGGGCCATATTACATCACACAGCTTACGAATAAAGTAAGTTCTGCAGCTAATATTGAGTATCATGCTCGAATCATCGTTGAGCAATCGATCAAGCGTGAAATGATTCGCATTGCTTCGGAAATTCAGCGTGATGCATTTGAAGATACGACTGATGTTTTCCAATTACTGGATCGTATGGAACAAGCCCTTTTCGATGTTTCAGAAAGTAACATTCGAAAAGAGTACGATAGCATGAAGAATGTGATGACCATGGCCATGGAAGAGATTCAGAACAGGAAAGAGCATCAAGATGGTCTTACTGGTGTCCCTTCTGGTTTTACGAGCTTGGATAGATTGACTTCTGGTTGGCAAAAATCAGATTTGGTGATCATCGCTGCACGACCTGCCATGGGAAAAACGGCCTTTGTGCTGTCCGCCATTCGCAATGCTGCTGTCGACCATGGCCAAGCCTGTGCCATCTTCTCTTTGGAGATGTCATCGATCCAATTAGTGAATCGTTTGATCAGTGGAGAAGCAGAACTAGAAAGTGATAAGATTAAAAAAGGAAATTTAGCTGAGCACGAATGGGCTCAGCTGGTCCACAAGACCGCAAACTTGACCAAAGCCCCCATATTTATAGATGACACTCCCGCACTTTCGATCCTCGAATTGAGAGCGAAATGTAGGAGATTAAAACAACAGCATGACATTCAGCTGATCGTGATCGATTACCTTCAGCTGATGTCTGGCGATTCTTCCAAGAGTGGAGGAGGCGGTGGAAACCGTGAACAAGAGATCGCTTCGATCTCGCGCTCTTTGAAGAATTTAGCCAAAGAATTAAGTGTCCCTGTGATCGCTCTATCTCAATTGAGTAGAGCAGTAGAAACCAGAGGAGGTGATAAGCGTCCCCAACTTAGTGACCTTCGTGAATCTGGATCTATCGAGCAGGATGCCGACATGGTAATGTTCCTTTACCGACCTGAATACTACGGTATTACACAGGATGAGAATGGAATGCCAACCCAAGGAGTAGGAGAGGTTATCGTGTCTAAACACCGAAACGGATCATTGGATAATGTTCAGCTGAAGTTTATTGGTAAGTACACTAAGTTCACCGACTTAGATTTTCAAACGGGCGGAAACGCCTACGGAAGCTCGTTCCCATCCTCTGCCGGCTCAACTTTTGAGCAAGGAGGTGGGGCGATGACTTTCCAATCAAAAGCCAATGGTGATGATGCACCTAAATTGCCACCGAGTGGTGATGAGGCTCCTTTCTAGTTGTGAGTTTTTGGTATCTGGTCTTTAGTGTTTACCTCAATTCCATTTAATTTCGAGCGTTTTGCAAACTGAGAGGTTTAATGAGAACCGGTCCAAAACACTAAAAACCAAAGATTAGCGTATGAAAGCCATAATCATTTCAGATCAAGCCGAACCGATTCAGATTGTTGAAAAGGAAGTTCCTAAACCACATGCTGGAGAAGTTTTAGTCCAGATCATGGCCGCTGCTTTAAACCGTAGAGATCAATGGATTCGAGAGGGAATGTATCCGGGAATAGTAAAGGGTACCACGCTTGGTTCTGATGGTGCCGGTATTGTCGCTCAGGTCGGAGAAGGTGTTAGTGAGGAATGGCTTAATAAAGAGGTTGTCATCAATCCTAATAATGATTGGGGAGATGATCCTGCTGTTCAATCAACTGACTATCATATTTTAGGCATGCCGAATGATGGTACATTAGCTGAATATGTTGTGGTCAGCGTGGATCGCCTTCATGAGAAACCCATTCACCTGAATTGGCAACAAGCGGCAGCATTGCCCTTAGGCGGTTTGACGGCTTATCGAGCAGTATTTTATCATGCACAGGTCAAAGCTGGTAAAAAAGTCTTGATCTCTGGAGTTGGCGGAGGTGTAGCTCAATTTGCCTTTCAGTTCGCCTTAGCTGCAGGAGCGGACGTTTTTGTTACTTCCGGTAGTACTGAAAAGCTAGAGAAGTGCTTAGAAATGGGTGCAGCAGCCGGCTTTAATTACAAAGAAGAGGGTTGGCAGAAAAAGGCGAAGTCAATTGCTGGAGGTTTTGATGCCGTGATCGATAGTGCAGGAGGAGATCAGCTCAATGATTTCGTGAAATTGATGAATCCGGCAGGCCGTATTGTTTTCTATGGAGCGACTAATGGAATGCCTACTAAATTGGATGTATTCAAAATGTTCTGGAATCAGCTCACTATCCAAGGCTCCACTATGGGGAATGACAAAGAATTTGGAGAGATGATCGACTTTGTAGCCAAACATCAGATTGTTCCAATAGTAGATTCAGTTTTTCAACTTAATGATGGCATTCAAGCCTTTAATAAGATCAAATTGGGCGTGTTTGGTAAGGTAGTGATCAACACCTCGATTTAACACCGCTTTGCTTTCTTCTCTCTTTATCTAGATAGGTATTCACGATGGTAAATCCACCGATCAGAAAGATGAACATGATCGACCAAAGATCTTCTGAAGCCTTTAAAAAGTAAGAGCCGATTAACATAGCAGCTGCCCAAATGACAGCGTTGAGCAGTATGATTTTCTTTGTGATCTTTCTTTTCATGTTACTAAACTAGCGAATCACATGATAAGCTTTTGCTCTATCATGCTAAGCGGTGCGATTGATTAAACTAGAGGTTTTCAGTCCTTGTGAATTAATCATCACCATTCAAATCTTGTAGTTACCGTTAGAAAAGGGTGGTTTCATTAGCTCAAAACCTTTGAGTTAATTCAATGATCACAAATATGTTTTCTATGAGACAATTCACAAGGAAGCTGTTGACTTTAGGAGGTTTGTGTTTAATGGGGCTTTATTCCATTGCACAAGATTATCCAACGCTTCAGCAGCAAGCCCAACGGCTTCAGAGCTTAGCCAATGGCAATAATGCAGTAAGCCTTTCTTCTTTGACAAAAACAGAAGGCGGAAAAGACATTTGGATGCTCAGCATCGGTACTGGCGATCTTGACAATAAACCCGCTATGGCAATAGTTGGTGGTGTAGAAGGCAGCCATTTGCTCGGTGTAGAGATGGCCATTCGCTTTGCAGAGAATTTGGTCAATGATAGATCAGATGCCCTCGAGCAGACGACTTTTTACATTTTCCCCAACATGAGCCCTGACGCTTATGAGCAATACTTCGCGAATCTCAAATGGGAGCGAAGTGGAAATGCCAAAGCAACCGATGACGATCGCGATGGTCGCAATGGTGAAGATCCTTTCGATGACTTGAATGGAGACGGTATGATCACCACGATGCGTGTGGCTGATGTCACGGGAGATTGGGTCATGCATCCTGCGGATGCTCGTGTCATGATCAAAGCAGACAAGAGTAAAGGTGAAAAAGGTGCTTATCACTATTTCACTGAAGGTAAAGACAACGATATGGATGGAGCCTTTAACGAAGACGGACCAGGCGGTATCCATTTCAATAAAAGTTTGACTTATCAATTCCCTTATTTCACACCTGGCGCAGGAGAGCACCCTGTTTCTGAAGTAGAGAATAGGGCTTTGTTAGATCTATTGTACACCAAGTTCAATATCTACGGTATTTTCACTTTTGGTCCAGGTAATAACCTTTCTTCTCCATGGAAATACAACAGAGCAGGAGCATCTAAACGTGTAGTCACCAGTGTTTTGAGAGAGGATGCTGGTTTGAATAAATTAGCCTCAGACGCCTATAATAAAACGGTCGGGTTGAAAGATGCGCCAGCTTCAGGCGCACAAGGGGGAGACTTCTTCCAGTGGGCTTACTTCCATTTCGGCAGATTAAGCTTTGGCACGCCAGGTTGGTGGGCGCCTATGGTTGAAGAAGCCGAAGGACAAGAGCCTAATAAAGACAAGAATAGAGAAGTCAATTTTTTAAGATGGGCGGAGCAAGAAGGCCTATCTAATTACTTCGTAGAGTGGACAGAGATCGAACATCCTGATTTTCCTGGTAAGAAGGTCGAAGTAGGAGGTATAGCACCATTTAGAATGATGAACCCTCCTGTATCAATGATCGATGAGGTAGCGGAAAAGCACAACGAGTTTATTCTGCAATTGGCTTCACTTCAATCAGATGTAGAATTAGTGAACTTACAGACAGAGGAAGTGAGCAAAGGATTAACTAGGATCACGGTAGACCTTTACAACCCGGGTACATTGCCTACACATTCTCAAATGGGTGAGCGTTCAAAATGGCTTAGAAGAGTTAAAGTTGAATTGAAACTAGGGAATGGACAAGAGATCGTTTCAGGAAGAAAAATCGAACTGATCAGTAGTATTCAAGGAGATGAATCACGTACACTGACTTGGCTCGTGAGAGGCAAAGGCAGTCTGGAGATCTCAGCAGGGGCAGCTCATGCCGGAAATGACCAACTCACTGTAAACCTTAAATAAGAGAACTGATGAAAAAATATATCAAACATGTATTCGCTGGTTTCCTTTTATTAGGTTTTTCAATGCCAGCTTTGGCACAATCAGCTGATGAAGTATTTAGAGCCGTAGGTTCTCCAGAGAATCCAAAAGTCCAGATCTCATTCAACCGTTATTATACACCTGAAGGATTGGCCGCAATAACTAAGAAGATCGCAGACGCACACCCGAATTTGGTCAAGCGTGTCTCAATTGGTAAATCATATGAAGGTCGTGAAATGTGGATGCTTCAGATCACGAATTATCAAGAAGGTAATGCCGATCGTAAGCCAGGTTTTTATATTGATGGAAACATCCATTCAAATGAGATTCAAGGTGCTGAAATCTCAATCTATACGGCATGGTATTTAACAGAGCAGTATGGTCATATCGATTATATCACGCAAATGTTGGATGAACGTGTTTTCTACATTTTGCCTTCATTGAACCCTGATGCGCGCTATAACTACATGAAAGAACCCAATACGGGTAGTTCGCCACGTTCTGGTATGATTCCATTAGATGATGACAGAGACGGTCTTGTTGATGAAGATCAGCCTGATGATTTGGATGGTGATGGTTCCATTACCAGTATGCGTAGAAAGAACCCGAATGGAGACTTTATTGCAGATCCGATGGATCCGCGTAGAATGATCCAGATCGGTCCTGATGATAAGGTGGATCCAAGCATTCAACGTTACGAAATGTTAGGCTCTGAAGGGATTGACAACGATGGCGATGGTGCTGTCAATGAAGACCGCATTGGTTATTATGACCCGAATAGAGATTGGGCATGGAAATGGCAGCCGGATTATATACAACGTGGCGCACTTAGATACCCTTTCTCGGTTCCTGAAAATAGAAATGTAGCAGACTTTGTGTTGGCACATCCAAACATTGCTGGTGGTCAATCTTATCACAATTCTGGAGGGATGATCTTAAGAGGGCCAGGAGCTGAAGAAGATATCTCAACTTATAATCGCGCAGATATTCGTATCTATGATGCTATTGGTAGAAAAGGAGAGGAGATCATGCCAGGTTATCGTTACCTCACGGTTTACAAAGATTTGTATTCAGTATTTGGTGGAGAATTAGATTGGTTCTACGGAAGCCGCGGTATTTATACTTTTTCGAATGAGATCTTTACGCGCTTTGCTTACTTCAAGAATAATGAAGGAGGAAGAGACCTTTCTTACAAAGTGGATACTGATCTTCTTTTTGGCGATGCATTCAAGGCCTATGAAACCTACGATCACCCAACCTACGGTGAGATCGAGATCGGTGGTTTCAAGAAGAACTTCGGAAGAGCCACCCCAGGTTTCATGTTAGAGGAAGAACTCCATAGAAATATGGCCTTTACGCTCTATCACGCCTATCATATGCCAAGATTGAGCATTGCAGATGTGAAAGAAGAAGACCTAGGCGGTGGTTTAAGACAGATCACTGCTCTGATCAAAAATGATCGTTTGATGCCCACTCATGCTTCTCAAGATCTAAAATATAAGATCGAAAGACCTGATTATATTATGATCGAGGGTGTAGAAGTACAAGCAGGTATGATCGTTGATGACGAAGACAGAAACGTGACCACTGAGCAAAAGGTGAATCCTGAAAAGCTTGAGATTACGAATATTCCAGGTAACTCTATTGTGAAGGTGCGTTGGATCGTGAAAGGTAGAGGAACACCGA
>CBFHYE010000082.1:0-5002 GCA_965659985.1 Roseivirga sp.
AATTAGTCTAGTACTTTTGTGACATGTTGAAGAGAGTGTTTCTAGTGTTTTTTGTGATTTCTGCAATCGGACTCTATGGGCAGGATATAAAATTCAAGAAAATTTCTACTCCAATAACTATTGATGGGATCGTCAATGAATTCGAATGGTTCGAGGCAGATTCGGCTTATAATTGGATGCAATACTTTCCATATGATTCTTCATTAGCGGTTAATCAATCAGTAGCCAAAGTATTATACGATGACAAGAATATTTACATTCTGGGCATTATGTATAACTCTACAAAAGAGAGAGCCTATGTAACGCCTTCATTAAGAAGGGACTTTAGAGGAGCGGCCAATGATTCTTTTTCTGTGCTTTTCGATACTTTTCAAGACAATACAAACGCCTTTATTTTTGGGATCAATCCTTTTGGCGTAAGACGGGAAGGGTTGATCTCTAACGGGGGAAGTGGAGAAGGTGCTTACAGCTTGGATTGGGACAATAAGTGGAGAGGAGAGGCGAAACAATACGAAGGGTATTGGGTAGCAGAAATGGCTATTCCGCTCACTTCGCTAAGGTTTAACGAAGGTCAAGAAAACTGGAATGTCAATTTCTATAGAATTGACAGTGAATATGCCGAACGTTCAACTTGGGCACCAATCTCACGAAACTTTCAGGTTTTCAATTTGGCAACCATGAAAGAAGCGAAGTGGGAAAAGCCCACAGAGAAGACTGGGGCAAATATTTCATTTATCCCATATGTGTCTGGGAATTATCAGCAGAATTTCGAAGATGGCACACCGGCAGAATCTGGTTTTAATGCAGGGTTTGATCTGAAATACGCCGTGACACCAGGTTTGAATCTCGATCTCACCGTAAACCCTGATTTCTCACAGGTAGAAGTAGATCAGCAAGTAACAAACCTAGATCGGTTTGAGATCTTCTTTCCTGAGAGAAGGCAGTTCTTTTTGGAGAATGCTGATCTCTTTGCCAATTATGGTATAAGAGGAACCCGTCCGTTTTTTAGTAGAAGAATAGGGGTTTCCAGAGATGAAAGTACTGGCCAGAATATTCAATCTACCATTCCAGCCGGTGCTCGATTAAGTGGTAAGGTAACTGACAATTTCAGACTAGGTGTATTGAGCATGCAAGTAGCTGGAGATAATGCCGCTGATTTACCATCATACAATTATTCCATGTTGTCGATGCAGCAAAAGGTATTTGCCAGATCTAATGTTTCGGCCTTTTTAGTGAATAAGCAGACCTTCCAAGATCCTGCGGATTTCGATGGTAGTTTATATGATGTTTGGGACAGGACCTTTGGCGTTGACTATAATATCGCTTCTGCCAACAATAAGGTGAATGGTAAGGTCTTTTACCATCAAAATGTAACTGAAGAGAGTTTGAATGACGCCTTTGCGACTGGTGTCAGCCTAGAATACAGCGTGCCAAAATGGTCATGGAACATTCGTTCTCAAATAGTTGGAGAAAACTATGCTCCTGAAGTAGGTTTTGTGAGGAGAACGGATATCCGACAGTTAGCAAGTACCTATAGAAGAAGCTTTTTCCCCAGTAGCGGAGCTATACAGAGACATGGTCCAGGATTCGACTTTGATATGGTGGGCAATGATGACTATGGATTCTTGGATTGGGACATCAATCTGCTTTATGATATTACCTGGAGATCCTCAGCTAACCTAGCGCTAAGATTCAGAAGACAGTACACTTACTTGTTCAATGGTTTCGATCCGAGTGGTTCGGGGGGGCTGCCATTACCTGCTGACTCTGAGTATACCAATAATTTGATCATCGCTCGTTATCAATCAGATGAGCGGAAAGCGGTTTCATTTAACCTAAGTACACGTTCAGGAGAGTACTTTAATGGCACACGCATTAACTTAGAAGGAAGTGTACAATGGCGCTATCAACCGTTGGGATTTACCAGTTTAGATTTTGCCTACAATCGTATTCGTTTGCCAGATCCATATTCGAATTCAGATCTTTTCCTGATTGGACCAAGATTCGACTTTACTTTTACGAAGAAGCTATTTTGGACCACCTTTGTACAGTATAATAGCCAAATTGAAAACGTGAATATCAATTCCAGGTTACAATGGCGTTTTGCTCCTGTTTCGGACATATTCATCGTTTACACAGACAATTATCTGGCTGAAAATCAGGATGGCTTCATCAACTTTGGGGCCTCCAAATCACGGGCATTAGTCTTTAAAATGACTTATTGGTTGAACTTCTAATCAATAGCTACCGAAGCTCCCTTATTTTTATTCTACGAAATGCGATTTTAGCGCCATGGTCCTGAAGCCCAAGGTGTCCGTTTTGTGTTGTACCGAATTCAGGCCAATCGTTAAAAGGAGTAGGGCTGATCAATTCACTCCATTGGCTGCCCATTACAGGGAATTCAAGAACCCTTGTCCCATTGAAATCTAGCCAACCCTCATTCTGTGTTTGATCAATATGGAGCACATAATTATTCCATTCTCCAGAGGGTTTACTGACAATCTCAATTGGCGCCATGATATTGAAGATTGATCCGGCTCTTTGTATGTTCCCTCGCTCTTCAATGTACTCAGTCCAATTGTCATCAAGCATCTGAATTTCAGGGCCAGTTTCGTATGGGTAGATGTAAGTAGTGTCTTCTTTTACTGCCCAAAAAAGACCTGAATTTCCGTTTTCCGAGATCATCCAATCAATAGAAAGCTCAAAGTCTCTAAAGGTCTGATCAGTGATCAGGCTGGCATTTGAAGCATCTGTTCTCATGGCCGGATCGAAAACGAGTACTTCATTATCCACATACCAACCATTAGTGACTTCCGAACCATTATAAATATGCCATCCACTAAGGTCCTGACCATTGAATAAGTCTGTCCAGCCATCTTGACTATTGCAACTAAATATGAAACAGGAAAGAAAGAGTAAGCTTAATCTTTTCATAGCTAATAATTATAAACATAGATAAGCAAATTTGATTAGTATTGAGAGATCACTTTGATGAACTGAGCATATGAAAGTTTTTCGGGTTTTAGTATTGGTGTTTTTAATTGCAGCCTGTGGTAGTCAAAAAGACAACACGGACAATTTTGACATTAAGAAGCGTAATAAAATGTCTGATGAGAATATCTTAAAAGCTACAGAAACCATTGATCTGCAAAGCAAGGGAGTAGGGCCTATCCAAAAGATCGTTCTCGATGCAGGCATAGATCCTGTCTTAAGTAGTGATGGAAAAGGCCTGTTCAATGGGTATTGCACCATGTGTCATAAGATCGATGAGCAATTTGTTGGGCCAGCTTTACGTGGTGTAACGCAAAGGCGTTCTCCAGAATGGATCATGAATATGATCTTAAATCCAGGAAGAATGGTAAGAGATGATAGTTTGGCAAAGGCTGTTTTTATGGAGTTTAATGGTTCGCCAATGACCAATTTAGGTTTTGAGGAATCTGAGGCACGAACGGTTCTAGAGTACCTGAGGACAAAGACAAAACCGAATTTATAATTCCTTCCATTCTGGAAAGATCTTCAAATACTTTTTAGGTAAAGGAGCACTGATCGTTAGCGCATCTCCATCTTTTGGATGTTCGACTGTTATGGCATGCGCATGAAGATATATTCCTTTTCCGTTCAATATTTTCCCTTCAATGCCATAGTCCTTATCTCCAAGAATGGGATGACCAATATCGGCCATATGTATTCTTAATTGATGTCTTTTACCGGTTTCAGGCTGAAGCCTGACAAGGTTCAATTTGTCAAATCTTTCTGAAACCACAGATTGCTGGACTACATAAGAAGTAAAGGCTTCTTTTTCATCAATAGGCGATTCAATTGTACCAAGTTTAGGCATTTGACCGATGGTAATGGCATAATACGTCTTTTGCACCTTCTTTTGCTGAAACTGTAAGCTCAGCGCTCTTTGTGCAGTGCTGGTTTTGGCGACAACAAGAACTCCGGTTGTACCATAGTCTAAGCGGTGCACAGGCCATGGGGGACAAGCGTCCACGGCTCCACTTGGTTGAATATTTTGGGCCAAGCCACGGGCTATGGTAACAAAGCGATTGCCACTTACCACTACACCTGCAGCTTTATTGATGATCGCCAGTTCATCATCTTCATAAAGAATCTTCAAGTCGAGTTTAGGTCCAGGAAGATTAGACAGAGAAGCCTCCCATTCAATGGCTATAGATTCTCCGCCCTTGACCCATGTAAAGCTTTGTGCAGGCACTCCATCAATGAACACTAAGCCTTTTTTAATGACTTTCTTGATTGCTGATTTACTTGGGAAGGGAAGAAAGATGTCTCTTGCATAATCTACGATACGCTGGGGTTCAATGCCTGAGGGTACTTTATGGGTAAGTATTGACTTTTCAGCTTCAGACATTAGTTCAACCTTAGATTAAATGAGCATGCAATTATCCTCTCCTCAATATTTAGCTTAAGTCTTTTGACCTACAAACTGAACGACACTCGCTTCCCCCTGATGATATTGTCCTTCATCAAGACTTGTCATCGTCTCTTTGAGAACTAAAGGATCAAATCCATCAAATTGCGCTTGGATCTGTTCGCAACTGAAAAGCATGTCTACATTGGCAGGGCCTCCAATTGCTGGATTCTTTTGTCTTAAAGGCAGGTTATTCTTACTAAATCCCTCTAATATGATATAGCCACCTTTCTTTACAAGACTCCCGAGTTTTTGATGATATTGTTCGATAAGGTTAGGAGGGAAGTGAGCGAAGATCAATACTACAGCGTCAAATTCACCTTCCTTAAATGGCATGGTCATGAAATCACCAATCAGGTAGTTTATTTCAACTTTTTGTTCCTCAGCAAGTAGCTTTGCTTTCTTTTTTGCCTCTTCGCTTATGTCAAAAGCAGTGACCTCATAACCCTGTTTCGCTGCATAGACGGCATTTCGCCCTTCTCCTTCAGCTCCAAAAAGCACTCTCTTTTGTGGTGGGTGTTTGTCTAAAGCCCATTTGAAAAACCCATTTGGATTTTTGCCATAAGCATA
>CBFHYE010000083.1:0-12202 GCA_965659985.1 Roseivirga sp.
TTGGCCTCATAGATCTCACGAATCTCTTCTCTTTCCTTTTCAGGCAAATTATCTACCTCCCAATATTCAATGGCTTTGTGCTTTTCGTATTGCTGCTGTTCCGATTTGGTTGATAAATAAGCCCCAACTGACATGGCAAAACCATCGGCAATGAGGTTGGCAAAACCGAGGATGATGACCACCGAGCTTTCGAGATGCGCACCAGCGGCTCCTGCGACAACGGCAAAAGTGGTCACGCTTCCATCTATACCACCATAGATGAATTCACCAATAAAACCTTGAAACTTTGAGAACCAAGTATGATCTCCATGGAGCGTTTGTTCTGAATGCTTAGTCATAATTAAAACTAAGCATTTACTAAAATTTTATGGCTTAGTCTATGCGCTCAATATTTGCACCTAGGGCATTGAGTCGAGTATCGATGTGTTGATAACCACGATCGATCTGCTCTACATTGTCAATGATACTTTTGCCCTCGGCAGATAAAGCTGCGATCAACAAGGCTTGACCTGCTCTGATATCAGGAGAGGTCATGCGTATGCCTTTGAGCTTTTGCTGACGATTTAAGCCGATGACTGTCGCACGATGCGGATCACAAAGAATGATCTGCGCACCCATGTCTATCAGTTTATCAACGAAGAACAAACGACTTTCAAACATCTTCTGATGAACGAGTACAGTTCCTTTTGCTTGTGTAGCGATTACGATAATGATACTTAAAAGGTCAGGCGTAAGGCCGGGCCAAATAGAATCCGCTATGGTCATGATCGAACCATCAATGAAGGTCTCGATCTCATAGCGATCTTGGGCGGGTACAAAAATATCATCACCTCGAAATTCCAATTTAATACCGAGTCTTCTAAAAGTATCAGGTATCAAACCCAATTGATCAATACGACAATCTTTGATCGTGATCTCAGACTGCGTCATGGCAGCCAGGCCAATGAAGGAGCCAATTTCGATCATATCGGGTAACATGGTATGGTCAGTTCCTCCCAATTCCTCTACGCCTTCGATATTCAGTAGGTTTGAGCCCACACCAGTGATCTTCGCACCCATGGCATTGAGCATGCGACACAACTGCTGTAAATAAGGCTCGCAAGCTGCGTTGTAGATGGTAGTTTTGCCTTTGGCCATTACAGCCGCCATCAAAATATTGGCTGTACCAGTGACAGAGGCCTCATCTAAAAGCATGTAGCAGCCTTCCAAGTGAGAGGCATCGATATGGTACATGCCGGTTTGTTTCTCATATAAGAAACGGGCACCCAACTTTTGAAATCCGATAAAATGGGTGTCTAACCTTCTACGGCCGATCTTGTCGCCACCGGGTTTGGAGATCTTGCCTTTGCCAAAGCGTGCCAACAATGGGCCTAAGATCATAATAGAACCCCTAAGTGAAGAAGCTTTTGTTCTAAATTCTTGTGTTTCGAGGTAGTCGATATCCACGTTTTTGGCACAAAACTCATAGCTTTCGTGACCAATGTATTTCACCTCAACCCCCATAGAAGACAATAACTCAATGAGCTTATTGACATCTCTGATGTCGGGGACTTTATGGATGGTTACTTTTTCTGGGGTGAGTAATACTGCACAAAGGATTTGAAGTGCCTCGTTTTTGGCGCCTTGTGGGGTTAATTCACCCGAAAGTTTAGCGCCACCTTCGATAACGAAAGATGCCATTTAGTTTTTTCTTCTGTGTTTGAAGTTTCTGCCTCTGTTTCTGTTGTTATTATTGTTGTCGCGATCGCGGTTGCTGTGACGTCTTTCTCTTACGTTATTATTCCACAATCCGTGCTCTTTTACTTTTTCAATATCAATATCCAACTGATTATTAGACAACTGCTTGATCTGTTTTAAAATGATCTCGTCTTCGATATTGTCTTTATTCCAGGTGTTATAAAAACCTTTCATTAAACGACCGATATGGATAAGCGCATTTTCTTTGGTCTCAGGATCTTCCATTTTAATAGCCTGCTCGATCATGATCTCAACACTACGGCCGTAGTGCATGTATTTGATCTTAGAACTTTTATAAGCCACACGCTGGGGTTTTTTACCCAAAGCTTCTGCTTCTGGCATAGGGAAGGGGGCTTCCACCTCTAAATTGAAATTAGAAATGTTATAAAGGTCGTCCCAAACCTTTTGGTCGTAATCTTGACCTTCTTTCACATTGGGGTTGATCTGACGCATAAGGTCAGTTAACGTTTTGGCGTATTCGCTGCGCTTTTCTTTGTCTTCAATGGTTTTAATATGCTCCACCAGTTTCTGGATGTTGCGTCCATACTCCTTCAACCGCACGTCTGTTCTTTCAGTATTATATTCTAAATGCATCTATAATTGATTTGCTTCGTCAAAATAAGTAATAAATATGTTAAGGCAGTGATAATATCTATTATTCCACTATCCTCAACTTCGCAAAAGTGAGTAGCAAGGTCTTTTCTCCAAAGTCTTCAAAGATCACTTTTGCTTTTTTGTTCGCACCACTCACATCGATCTTGTGCACCTTGCCAAATCCAAATTTAGGGTGCTCTACCTTTTGGCCTTCTTGCAAATTAGAAGTGTCGCTAGGCCTAAAATCGGCTGATGGCTGATGGTATTTTGGTGGCGCTTTGGGTTGTTCTCTTTTATTCTTGATCAGGTTTCGGGCATAATTTGATCGAAAACCGGGTGGCTGTTCGTCTCTTCCCAATTTGGGTTCTCTGCTACCAAAACGTGTGTTAATCGATATAAAACTAGGATCCACCTCTTCAATGAAGCGGCTGGGTTCACAATTCATTAAACGCCCATAACGATAACGAGAGAGCGCATAAGAAAAGTATAGGTTCTGTTTGGCTCGGGTTATCGCCACATAGAATAGCCTGCGTTCTTCTTCCAGATCGGCACGGCTACTGAGCATCATTTGGCTAGGGAAAAGATCTTCTTCCAAACCCACCACAAATACATTGTTAAACTCAAGCCCTTTGGCAGAGTGAATCGTCATCATGGAGACGAAGTCCGTCATGGTCGGGTCTTCGTTGTCAGCATCTGTTAAAAGGGCGACATCCTGTAGAAAGGCGCCAATGCTTTTGTCCTCCTGATCGGGGTTGTCCGTAAATTCTTTGATGGCGTTCAGCAATTCCTGAACATTCTCATAGCGATTAAGCCCTTCGATGGTCTTATCGGCATAAAGCTCTTTGAGCAAGCCAGAGTTTTTCGCGATATGGCTGGCTGCTTCATAGGCATCTTTGGTATCTGCGTAGATCTTGAAACTACGAACCAAAGTCACAAAGCCGTTGACAGCGTTTGCTGCTCTACCGCCTAAAAAAGAATCTGCATTTTCTAAAACTTCCCAAAGGGGGATATCATGTTCAAATGCCGCTACCGTGATCTTCTCAACAGTGGTTTGCCCAATGCCTCGCTTAGGCATATTGATGATCCTTCTGAACGACTGCTCATCTTCTGAATTGATGGCATATCGCAAATAAGCCATCAGGTCTTTGATCTCTTTGCGTTGGTAGAAGCTCAAGCCGCCATAGATGCGATATGCGATTCCTGATTTCCTCAAGGCTTCTTCTATCGCTCTTGATTGGCTATTGGTTCTGTAGAGCACAGCAAAGTCGCTGTTTTTATAATTGTCACTCGCTTTCTTTTCAAAGATCATCGAAGCGACAAAGCGGCCTTCTTCATTGTCTGAGATCGACTTGACCAATTCGATGCGGCTACCTTCATTGTTGGCTGTCCATACCGTTTTCTGCAGCTGCCCTTTATTCTGTGCGATCACCGAATTGGCAGCATTTACAATATTTTGGCTCGAGCGGTAATTCTGCTCCAGCTTGATCACCTTTAGATCAGGAAAGTCTTTTTCAAAATTGAGGATGTTCTCAATGTTGGCACCTCGGAAGGCGTAAATAGACTGTGCGTCATCACCCACCACGGCAATATTCTGGCTGACAGAGGCTAATTTCTTTGTGATCAGATACTGCGAGACGTTAGTGTCTTGAAACTCATCGACCATTACATAGCGAAAGCGATGCTGGTATTTGTTCAATACATCGATATGGTCACGAAAGAGTACATTGGTATTGAAAAGTAGGTCGTCAAAGTCCATGGCATTGGCCTTGAAACAACGCTGGCAATAGATGCGATAGATACGTCCCATCTCAGGTTTTTGAGCGGTAGCATCATCAGCTGCATAGATGGGGTTTTCGATATATTCTTGCCATGAAACCAACCTGTTTTTCGCACTTGAGATTCTGTTCAGCACCACATTGGGTTTATAGACTTTGTCATCTAGCCCATTTTCTTTCACAATGGCCCTGATCAAAGATTTGGAATCATCTGTATCGTAAATGGTAAAGTTGCTCGGATAGCCTAATCGATCAGCCTCAGATCGAAGGATTCTTGCAAAAATAGAGTGGAAGGTGCCCATCCATAAATTTCGGGCATTGGTACCTACAACTGACTCGATCCGCTCACGCATTTCCTTGGCCGCCTTATTGGTAAAGGTCAAGGACAAGATATTGAATGGGTCAACGCCTTTCTCCTGAATCAAATAGGCAATGCGATAGGTCAAAACTCTGGTTTTGCCTGAGCCGGCACCAGCAATGATCATTGATGGACCTTCGGTGTTGACTACACCTTCGTATTGGGGTTCGTTAAGCGTTGAGAGGTAATCCATGTACAATTATTCAATCAATGTTTCACCTAGTGTGATGCATTAATTTTGAAGCATGCAAGTTAAGACTTGATGTTAATTATCGGCAAGCAATTCGTAGAAGTATTGCTCGTAATTTGAAATGGTGTTTGCAATATTGAATTTGACCAAGGCCGTCTCCTTTCCCTTTTCAATCAATTGCTTTTTTAAGGGCTCATTGTCGATCAATGAATTCACACATCTGGCCAAATGTCCAACGTTACCATCTTCGAATAGTAAGCCATTTTCATCATTTTGAATCAGATCTAAATTCCCTGCAAATGCTGTGGCGATCACAGGTACCCCAAGCGCCATGGCTTCGAGTAAAGATTGTGAAAGGCCTTCCATAGTGGATGCCAAAATATGGAATGAGAACAAAGGATAATAATTTAACACTTCGTTTGGTGGCACGTCACCTTCAAAAAATATTTCATGGGTGGTTGTAAATTTTGCCATCTCAGTATTCATTTCTTCAGTGGCTTCGATTCCACAAAAAATAAGCTTGACAGGGGTATTGATCAATTGAAGCGCTTTGATGATCTGAATTTGGTTTTTCATTCTTGAGACACAGCCAATTACCGTTTCTCCAGATTTAATACCGAATTTGTTCTTAAGTGATTCGGTTTTCTTTCGATCCAGTTGATCATATTTTTCAATCGGAGTACCATTATGAATGACCTTGATATGCTTTTCTTTGATGCCCAACTCGACCAAAGCCTTGGCTACTTGATGGCTTACCGCTACGATGGCATCTGTCTTTTTATTGTAGAGGAAAAGCTGTAGAGGGCCGCCCATACTCAAAGGCATTTGTCTTCTGGTATGTACGATTTTACAATCTAAATTGTAGCACCATCTTGCAAAAATGCTGGTGTATCTGTCGTGTCGCGACTGCGGGTTGATGATGTCAATGTCATATTTTCTCACCGCATCCCTGATCTGTTTCCAGTTTTTGCCATCCGCTTTTCCCCTAAACTGCATAGCTATGCGCTTGACGTCACTACCTTCTACAAGTTCCCAGAGCTTACTCTCTCTTCTAACCCCCAAATAAACCTCATGTCCTCTTTTAGCTAATCCAGTGGTGAGGAACTTGATGGATTGTGTTGAGCCCGCACCGTCACCCTGGTAGGTTAGAAAAAGTAATTTAAGTTTTTTGGCAGGCGCTGTCATAGCAATTAAAGTCTATTGGCAAGTTCAGTAAAGTATTCTTCGTAAGCTTCGACTGTTTTTTCCATGGTGAATTTTTCAAAGGCGGTCTTTATACCATTTTGAATAAGCTTATTGCGTAGACTTTCATCCTCAAGCACCATGCGAAGTTTTTCGATAAGTTCAGGGATATTCTTATTCTCAAATAGTAACCCGTTTTCCCCGTTTTCAATTACATCGGCTATTCCCCCAAAATTGGTGGCCACCACTGGACATTCCATGGCCATGGCTTCAATCAATACTAGTCCAAATCCATCCATAGTAGAAGGCAGGACATTGACATCAAAGACACGATAAAGGCTGAGGATGTCCTCTGGAGGAATATTACCTAAAACATAGGTTTCATTCTTGATATTGAATTTTTGGAGGTATGGTCTAATTGCCTCTTCACTGACCCCCGCAAAGACAAGCTTAATGTTGGGGTCATCCATTTTGCTGATGGCCTCGATAAGTTGAGGTTGTTCTTTCAATCTTGAAACACAGCCTACCACTTTGTCTCCTTTTTGAATCTTGAGGGTCTTTTCAAAATGCGATACCTTTTCTCCCGACCATTCTGCCAATCTGCTTTTGGGAATGCCATTGTAGATCACTTTGAGATGGTCTGCCGGATAACCTTGCTTAACAAAAATGCGCTTTAGGCCCTCACTGATTACGATAATACCCGCAGTGTTTCTGGTATAGTACAAGCGTTGAAGATAGCCTATAGAACCGAGAGGGTTTTGTCTACGTGTATGAACTACTTGAACGGAGAGGCCCCATCTTATTTTGGCTGAAATACTGTTATAGCGATCGATACTAGATTGGGCATTGATGACCTGAATGCCATGTGTTCTCACGAGGTCTCTTATCTCGCGCCAATTTTGAGCATCGAATTTATGCCTGAAGCGCATATGGACGCGAGTGATGCCCTGGTGTTCGATCAAGTCCCAGATAGGCATTTCTTTTCTCAGCCCTGCGAATACTTTATGCCCGCGATCTGCCAGTCCTTTGGCCAAAAAGACGATTGAAAAGGTAGAGCCCGCCAAGCCACCTTGATAGGTTAAAAATAGGATTTTGAGTGGTTTGCCAGCCATGTATCGCAAACTACACTAATCGAAATCTTAAATACAAGCGTCTAGATTTACAAAAACTATAGGAGTTAGATGAGTTGATTGCTTCTTCTGACTTTAATGTTGAATTTTTTCTTTGTTATTTTACCACATGTCTGAAGAGCAACAAAACGAGGAACAGCAAGAAGAGTCACAGTCGAAAAGGCAGAATTACTCAGACGCTGAAAAATCGGAGATCTTTGATAACGAATTTATGGTACATGTAGACCCCATGTACAATTTCGCCTACAGGCTAACTTTTGATGAAGATGACGCCAAAGATCTCGTTCAAGATACTTATTTAAAGGCTTTTAGGTTTATAAACTCCTTTGAACGAGGAACTAATGCAAAAGCGTGGTTGTTTCGGATTTTGAAAAACAGCTTCATCAATGAGTTTCGTAAAAAGAGTAAGCAACCAGCCAAGGTTGATTACAATGAGGTAGAACAATTCTACAACTCTGATGATGCCGGGTCTCAGATCACAACAGATCTGAGAGTAGAAACCGTTCAAGATATGATCGGTGACGAGATTTCAGGCGCACTGAATGCTATACCAGTTGACTTTAGAACTGTGATCATTTTGAGTGACTTGGAAGGATTTACTTATGAGGAAATGAGTAAAATACTCGATATACCTATTGGAACGGTGAGATCGAGACTACATAGAGCAAGAAATATGCTCAAAGAAAAACTAGTGGCTTACGCTAAAGAAATGGGATACGCTAAAAGGAATTAAGTTATGGAGGATTTTACCAATTGGTTCAAGCAGACATTCAAGAAATGTTATTGTGAGCAAGGCAATTTGATCGATGAAGAACGATTTCAAGAGGTTGTGCAATTAGTACTCGATGGAGAGGCTGATGAAGAATCAAAGACCTTGTTCGAGGAGAAGATCAAATCTTGTGTCAAGAGCAACTTTACTTTCGAATCCGAGAAAAAGATCAAAGAGCAAATCAAGACTAAACTTTGCGAACATAAATCTGAAATGCCTTCTGATTTGGCCAAAACCATCCGGAACAGCGTAAATCTTTAAAATGACCCAAGGCAAAGCCATTATTTTTACAGCGCCATCCGGTGCCGGTAAAACGACAATCGTAAAACACCTACTAAACCAATTTCCTGAATTGGTTTTTTCTATTTCAGCCACAACACGAAAGAAAAGAGCTAACGAATCTCCTGATAAAGATTATTACTTTCTTTCCCATGATGAATTTCAAGAGAAAATAGAGGCCGATGCATTTATTGAATGGGAAGAGTTTTATGGTGGAAGCCGATACGGCACCCTGAAGTCGGAGATCGACAGAATTTGGAATGAAGGCAAACACGTGATCTTTGATGTTGAAGTGAAAGGAGCAACGAATATCAAGGAGTATTTTGGAGATCAGGCATTGGCGATCTTTATAAAAGCACCATCGATGGAAGAACTCCAAAGGCGATTGGCTGGAAGAGGTACGGAAACAGAAGAGTCATTCGCTAAACGCATTGAGCGCGCAGAATTTGAAATGTCTTTCGAGAATAAATTTGATGTAGCCTTAGTCAATAATGACCTAGATAACGCATTTGCAAAAGCAAATGAGTTAGTTTCAGAATTTTTAAATAAATAAATAGTGAAGGTAGGTCTCTTTTTTGGTTCTTTTAACCCTATCCATATCGGTCATTTGGTGATCGCTGATGTAATGGCGGACCAGACAGATCTCGACCAAGTATGGTTTGTGGTTAGCCCATTGAACCCCTTCAAAAGTAGCAACTCATTACTCCACGAGTTCGATAGATTGAAAATGGTAGAGTTAGCCATTGCGGATAACTACAAATTCAGGGCATCAGATGTAGAATTCAATATGCCCAAGCCAAGCTACACCTCAGACACCTTAGCTTATTTGACTGACAAACATCCCGAGCATGATTTCAAATTGATCATAGGAGAAGACAATTTGTTACATTTTCATAAGTGGAAGAATCATGAGACCATTCTTGATAATTATGGCTTGTATGTATATCCACGTCCACAAGTAGAGCAAAGTAAGATCAAAGTGAAACACAACTCTATCCAATATGTCGATTCTCCCATGTTGGATATCTCAGCTACCTTTATTCGAAAATCAATTCGAAATGAGCATTCTGTTCAATACTTACTACCAGCTCCTGTTGTGGAGTATATTAGAATGAAGAAGTTCTATCAATAGAAGGTTTTTTATTCTGCACGTAGCTGCTTATGAGAGCTGAAATCATTTTTATAAAAGAAAATGAAAATTTTATATCATTCAGCGGACCTTTCTTCCATTCCGTGCGTCTTATAACCGTCAAACATTTCTCGAACAATTGGGAGTATTTTCACCTTAAATTGTTCTGAAAAGGAAAACTCGAAAAATGCAACGCCTCAAATTAATCGTAATCTTGACACTTTTTTCCATGGGTTTGGTCGCTCAAGGGATTAAAGGAACCATAAAGGATGAGAATGGTGAAGCCCTTCCATTTGCTTCCATTTACATTAAAGAGCTAGGAACGGGAACTTCTGCTAACCTCAAAGGTGATTTTGAATTGCCATTGAAGTCAGGGAATTATACCGTCACATTCCAATACATGGGTTATGCTTCCATACAAAGACAAGTAACTGTCGGAGGAAATTACACGGTACTAAATGTTGTGTTGGAAACGCAGGTGATCGATCTGCCGACCGTAGAGGTAAATGCCAAAGCGGAAGATCCGGCCTATACCATCATGCGAAAGGCGATTGCCAAGGCTGAATATCATTTGCTCCAGAATGACACATATTCGGCAGAGGTCTACATGAAAGGCACTGGTCAGATCACCAAAGTGCCATGGATGCTGAAAAGAACTTTTGAAAAGGAAGGCATAGATACAAGTCAGGTGTTTACTTCCGAATCTGTCTCTGAGATCTATTTTGAAAGGCCGAATACATTCAAGGAAAAAGTGATCTCTGTTCGGGCTTCAGGTCAAGACCTGGACAATGCCAATCCGAATGCCTACATCAATGGTAGCTTTTACACTCCAAAGGTGGTTGAAGCCATTTCACCACTACATCCAAGAGCTTTCGGTTATTACCGATTCGAGTATATGGGTAGTTTTAAAGAAAGAGGATACGAGATCAATAAGATCAAAGTGACGCCTCGCTCGAAAGGTGATGATGTGTTTGAAGGAGAGATCTATATCCGTGAAGACTTCTGGAATATTCATTCCCTTGATCTGACTACCAGTCTATATGGGTTCAATATTCATATCAAGCAGATCTATGCTCCAGTAGCTGATGAGGTGTGGATGCCAGTAAATCAGCAATTTGAATTTTGGGGTACTGTTTTTGGGCTCTCGGGTAAGTATACCTACTTAGCCACAGTCAAGAATTATCAAGTAACACCAAATCCAGACCTTGATGCCTCGGTCATTTTGGTTGATGAAAAGATAGAAGCTGCGCCTGAGGAAGTAAAAGGTGACTTAGCCAACGGAATGCAGCAGGTTTTTGAGGAAGACAAAGAAATCTCACGCAAGGAATTCAGAAAAATGATGCGTGAGTATGAGAAAGAGGAACTTAAGGAAGAAGCGAAAGAAGATCAAGATGTGGTAAGTGATTATTGGTTTCAGGTAGATACCCTTGCCGCCAAAAAAGATTCTGCTTATTGGGCAAGTATACGTCCTGTGCCTCTCACCGATAAAGAGATCAAAGGTTATGAAAGGGAAGACAGCACCTATGTTGCTGATAAAGAAAAGGCCGAGGCTGATTCAGCCATTTTGAGAAATGGAAATCCTTTCAAGTTCACGGATATATTTTTTGGTAGTTATTATAAGCTTGGAGAGCGCTTGCGTTTTGATTTTGCGGGTTTTGTGCCTCATACAAATTTCAATACGGTCGAAGGATTACACATGGATTTTACTGGTCAATTCCTTTGGCGAAACGATACCACTACTAGGTTAAGAATTCGCCCTTTTGTGCGTTATGGCTTTGCTTCTAATCAGGTTTATGCAAAGCTAGAAACACAATTTGGTGTAGGCAGTGGAGAACAAAGAAATACTTTTCGCATCAATGGGGGCTCTTATGTAAGCCAGTTTAATCCTGGAATTGTTAATCCATTGATCAATAGCTGGGTGGCCATGACAAGGAAGAGAAGCTGGATCAAGCTTTATCAAAAAGAATATGTGAGTGCAAGCTGGGCAAGACGTTTTAGATATAAGCACACCGTCTCAGTTGCAACAGAATGGTCTCAGCGCACAGAGTTATTCAACAATACAGATTGGACACTTATTGGTGACAAGGACCTTAGTTATAAGCCTAATAGGCCTGAGAATGAAGAGATTACAGCTACTACACCTTTTGTCAACGAAAATGCCTTAAAGCTCGTGCTCAATTATAGAGTGAAGCCATGGCTTAAATTCAGAAGATATAATGGTCGATTGATTCCATTGTCAAATAGTTCTCCTGAGTTCCGACTAACTTATAGAAAAGGAATCGATGGGGCTTTAGGGAGTACTGTCGACTATGATCAATTAGAAGTTGGAGTGATCACAGATTTTGATCTCGGTGTCAGGGCAAAAATTGACTTAGAAGTTGAAGCGGGAGCTTTCTTGAATAATGCTTCGATGGATTTTACCGAGTTCAAACATTTTCAAGGGAATAGAATGCTTTTCTCCCCAAGAGAAGTCGCGGGTGGCTATCGTTTATTAGATTATTATCGTCACAGTACGCAAGAAGAATATGTGTCTGTACTTTCTCATATCAGATTTAGAAAGTTGATTTTTACGCATATACCCATGTTGAGATTGACTGGCGTTAAAGAGAATCTATTCGTCAATTACTTACACACACCAACTTCAAACGATTATATGGAAATTGGTTACGGCATTGACAATCTATTGCGAATTTTCCGTGTCGAACTGGTACAATCCTTCCAAGGGTGGGAGCCAAGTGTATTTGCCGTCAGAATTGGTATCTCTTCGATCTTTGAAGATTAGATGATTTATCTTTATTAATGCGCTTTTCACTTGTCAAGGAAAGGTTTTTTCTGTTAGTTTCGTGCAAAAGAGTGTATATGAAAAAGGTATTGGTAAGCATAGCTGTTCTCTTGATGTTCTCTGTAGCATGTGCGCAATCTGAGAAGAAAGTAGAGTCTAAGTGGAAAGAAGGAGAGCATTATGAGATCGTGAGCGAAAAAGCATCGGCAGAGCCTAAAGTCACGGAATTCTTTTCACATTATTGCGGCCATTGCTTTCAATTTGAAAGATTCATAGA
>CBFHYE010000084.1:0-6328 GCA_965659985.1 Roseivirga sp.
CTGTGTTTGTCGAACTTCACCTAAACCGTTGGCCACACTATGGTTCTAAACTCACGTCCAGAGTTGTAGTATTTCCAACCACTACAGAAGTTTCTTCAATGGCCTCGACATAGCCATTTAGGTTAAATTTCAATTCATATGTTCCAGGGAGCAACCCAATCACTGCATATTGCCCAAGATCATTGGTAAAGGTGGAGGTGTTGAGGGTGTCTCCGGCAAAAACAGATATTTCAACATCTGCCAATGGAGTTTCTCCTTGATCTTGTACATTTCCTTCGATTCTGCCAGCGATCGTATTATTCACTGCTTTAATAGTAGGTTTAAAAATGTAGCCTTGAGGGTTGTTTGCACTGCCCTGTTTTACAAAGGATCTACTGAGATCAAAGTCAAGTAAAAGTTCCGCACTTAAACCTCCCGCTACCTCAACAGCAGGGTCAAGGAATATTTTAATTCCACTTTGGGCACCACTAGGTACTTTTAGTTCAAAACTGGATCCATCTACTAATACGATCTCAACTGATTCGACATAAACACGTACCAAATCGTAATTTCCTCGTGGTACTTCTATGTTTGCCAACTGCGCAGTGATACCATTGTTGAGCTCGAGTAGATTGAATGTTTCTTCATTTTCATATACCGTAATGAAAGGGGACCCTTCCTCTTGATCCTTATTTCTCAATTCTACTTTCGAAATTTTGATATTTGCGGCTTGCAATAGCCCCACGTCATAAGGGGCGTCTGTTAATTTGATACTCAGCTGTCCAAACTGGCTGTCATTCTCTCCACAACTGATTAAAATTGTGACTAAGAAAAAGACAAATAGTGCTCTTGCTTTCTTCATTATCTATTCATTTAGTTTTATAGAATAGCCTAGGTAAAGGCTCCGATATTCTACTATTACTACGATGAGAGAGATGCTTTCCCTATATCAGAAAGGTGATTTTTAACCTTTTTGGGGCACAAAGCGATTTTTAGGATGTCATTAGCAAATAATGCATCATCTAAGTGAATCAAATAAACAGTCGAGGGTTATTCCTTGATCAAGCCTTTTCTTTTGAGAATGGTTTCTACAAACTTGATCTCGTTTTGTGTCTTGAAAACATTGTGAGGAAATAGCATTAATTGAGCTTTGCTAATGACCAGTACAAATTGATTTTTGTCTGCCCAGGCGCGCTTCACTTGATCCCATTTTAAAGGCATGCCTTGTTTGGAGCTGATCTTGATCAAGATCTGACGGCTGTCGATCTCATATGAGAGTTTTTCAAAAAGCTGCTTACTTTGCTCTAGCTGAGTTACTCCAGCAAATTGAATGACCCAAAAAAGGATATAAAGGGTAAGTGCGATAAGCGCTCCGATCCACCACCAGTTCGATGGGATCACAAATGTCATTGCAGAAATGGCCGCTGCTATCAAAAATACCCACCATTGATCTCTCAATACATTTTTCAAACCGGCTTTCATATAAGCCTTTTTGTCGAGTGCGTATTTCTTCGTTTTAACTATCATAATTTGTATTCCTAAGCACAGTGTCTAAAAAGGAACACAAACATAATGATCAAAATGAACGCTTCAACCAGTAGCACTAAAAAATTACGTTTATTCTTGGCCAAAATCTATTTTGCTTTCAAACTGATATCCAAACTCTTAATGGAGTGGGTAAGTGCTCCAACGGAAATATAGTCTACCCCGGTCTCTGCAACGGCCTTAATGGTTTTCTCAGTAATGCCACCGGAAGCTTCAGTTTCTGAACGGCCATTAATAAGTTGAACGGCTGCTTTCATTTTTTCGGGACTCATGTTGTCCAACATAATTCGGAAAACACCATCAACCGATAAGGCTTCCTTTACTTCTTCTAAATTACGTGTCTCAACTTCGATTTTTAAGTCTTTTCCCGTTTGATCTAAATAATGCTTGGTTGCATTGACTGACGCAGTGATACCCCCAGCAAAGTCATTGTGGTTATCTTTTAGCATGATCATATCATAGAGACCATATCTGTGATTTACTCCACCACCAATTACAACAGCCCATTTTTCGAGCATACGCATATTTGGCGTTGTTTTTCGAGTATCGAGCAGCTTCGCGTTGGTATGGGCGATCAATGCGTTGAGTTGATACGTTTTTGTAGCTATACCACTCATGCGCTGTATGCAATTCAAGAAAAGTCTCTCTCCGCTGAGAATTGCGTGCACCTTGCCCTCAAGTTTCATGATGATATCTCCTTCTTGTACTTCATCACCATCATTCACTATGGCCTCAATATTGATCTCAGGATCTAGCTTACCAAATATGGGTTTGGCCAATTCAAGGCCGGCAATGATGCCGTTTTCTTTCATGATCAAATAGGCAGACTGTTTGGACTCAGCTGGGATGGCAGCAAGTGTAGAATGATCGCCATCGCCTAGATCTTCGTCAAAAGCTCTATTGATAAAGTCTTTAATGGCGGCATCCGTAACATAAGAAGGTCTCATGTCACAAAAGTACAACGAAGAAGTGATTTGTTTGATTAGCGCTGCTTGGTAAACTCTATTCTATAGAGTTTATAAGAGGATTGAAATTTCTTTGCCCGCATGACCAAACGGTAGTTCGATGAGTTAGTGATGTAATCTCCAATGGCGTAAACTATCCCCCCTGTGCGGTTTTTCCCATCATGTACAAAGTCAAAATTATTTGCGCTATTGTCTTGAAAAAACTGTTTGATCACCGCTTCAGCTTGGCTTTTACTGTATTCCTTTCTTTGACCATCCATTTTGATCTCTACCTTATCAAACAAATGATCGGCAAGACTCCGAGAACTATTTGCCCTGACGATCGACTCGATCTCCTTGAAATAAACTTTGTAGGCATCGTCTTCTTGGGCAGCAGAAAAGGACATACTGCATCCAAATAGGAGTAGAAAGAATAAGGGCTTCATTGAAGTCATTTGATTCACTGCTTTAAGGTAAACGAAATTAATGCCAAAAGTTGCGTTGAATCTCTGTGTGTTCAAATTAATACAATTGCATACCCGTCACAACCATGTCATAATATTTATATTTGAACTATGAATAAAAAAGTACTTCTCATGATCCTCGATGGCTGGGGTTTAGCTACTAATAAATCAGTTTCAGCGATCGATAAAGCGCATACACCATTTATTGACAGTTTGTATAATAAGTATAGCCACAGTACCCTTGAAGCTTCAGGTTTAGCTGTCGGATTACCCGAAGGCCAAATGGGCAATTCAGAGGTGGGGCATATGAATATTGGTGCTGGAAGAGTGGTATATCAAGACTTGGTTAAGATCAATAAAGCAGTTGAGGAGGGAACGCTTGCGCAAAACCCAACGCTACTTGGTGCTTTGAATTATGCCAAATCGAATAATAAGAAGGTGCATTTGATGGGTTTGGTCTCTGACGGTGGGGTGCATTCTCATGTTGATCATTTGGTAGGCCTGATGAAAATATGCCATGATCTTGAAGTGCCTAACGCTTTTGTTCATGCATTTACCGACGGGAGAGATACAGATCCAAAAAGTGCTTTAGGCTTTATTCAAGAAATAATTGATCTGGAAGAAAAGAGCGGTGTACAATTGGCTTCAGTAACCGGAAGGTATTTCGCCATGGACCGCGATAAACGTTGGGAGCGTGTAAGGCTCGCCTATGATGCAATGGTGAATGGTATTGGTATAGAGACGGAGGAGGTAGCTGATGCGATCAAAAAATCCTATGCGGATGGGGTGACAGATGAATTTATAAAGCCTATCGTTGCTGTGAAGAACGGGAAGCCTCTTGCAACCATTGAGAACGATGATGTTGTCGTCTGTTTTAACTTTAGAACGGACCGAGGGCGCCAAATTACACAAGCATTAACGCAAATTGATATTCCGGAGCAGGGAATGAAAAAGCTCGATCTCAATTATGTAACGATGACTAACTATGATGAGACCTTTGAAGGGGTTCAAGTCATTTTTGATAAAGATAATTTAACAGATACGCTTGGCGCGGTGCTTTCAAAAGCGGGCAAAAAGCAGATTCGAATAGCTGAAACAGAAAAGTACCCTCATGTTACTTTCTTTTTTAGCGGAGGCCAAGAGCAAGAATTTGAGGGTGAAAAGCGCTTATTATGTGCTTCTCCCAAAGTAGCTACTTATGATCTACAGCCTGAGATGAGCGCTGCAGATATTCGCGATGCCATTATCCCTGAATTAGACAAAGGTGAAGTTGATTTTACCTGTTTAAATTTTGCCAATGCCGATATGGTAGGGCATACCGGTGATTTTGATGCGGCCGTAAAAGCCTGTGAGACTGTAGACGCCTGTGCAAATGCCGTGGTCGATTCCGCTCTTAAGAATGGATACACCACTATTGTGATTGCTGATCATGGCAATTCGGATATCATGATCAATCCTGATGGAAGCCCTAATACAGCGCATACCACGAACCTTGTGCCCTGCATTTTGGTTGATGAGGAATTAAAACCTAGAATGAAGGATGGAAAATTGGGGGATCTTGCACCAACTATTCTTCATTTAATGGGGCTTGAAACCCCAACTGAAATGACAGGTGATCTATTATTATGAGGTATCTGCTGCTTTTATTTTCTCTAGTCGGTTTGTTTGCTTGTTCTACTGAAGAACTAGAAGAAAAGGCTAAAATTGATAAGTTTTTTGACCTAGAAGGAACCTTAGATCAAATAGCAGGCGACTTGGCTGCTGATGGAGCAATACTTAGAAAAGAGATAGTTGTCAATGATGAGACCGAAACTTTTGAATTGTCAATGGATAGCATTGAACAGTGGAGGGCTCAATTTGAACTCTTTTATGAGGCAGACATCAATAAGTTAGGTTTGAGTAATAGTTACCAATCAGAGACGCTCCAGGCATTCGATGGTATTGAGAAAGAGATCTACACGGCTATCAAAAAGGACATTTACGTTCGCCTGTTAGAATGCTCCTATAGAGATGACAAGTTGTTTACCATAAGGATTCTAGCTTCGGATCAGAATTTAGTCTACGGTATTTCTAGTGAATACATTTTATACTTCAATCATTTTAATAAAAAGCTCGCATTAGATCATTTTACCATCAAAACGGAAGAGCATATGCTTTTCAAAGATGACTTGAACCTAGAAGTGAGGGCAGAAGTGATAAGACCTTAAAGTCTGAATAGTGCTTCGATCAAGCTTACGTTTTCATTTCCCTTTTTGACCAAGAATAGTGGAATGTCATTGTCTTCCATAACCAGCTTTTCAGCGACACTACCAATAAGTAAGGCTGCTGCTCCAGAGCGTCCTTTTGAGCCCAAAATGATAAGGTCAACATCCTTTTCTCTTGCTGTAATGTATATTTTATCCGCGGGATGAATATCATCATCAAGAGCATAGGTGTTTTCAAAATCAACACCCTCAAGATCAAATTTTCTAAAGAATTTCTGACACTCTTTCTTTGTATTCTCTAGCATGATGCCAGCAAATTCTTCATAAGACTTACCAGACTTATAGTAGCCCTGAGGTACTTTATATACGTGATTACTTAATATCTTTGCCCCAGAAGTTTTTTGAACCGATATGGCCAGATTGAATGCCATTTCAGCATGTTTTGAGTAATCGATAGGCACTAGGATAGACTCAAGCTTATTCGTGGGTTTTTCAGGTACAAAAAGTATAGAGCAAGAAGAGGCTTTCGCTACTTTTTTAGAATTGAGGCCTGAACCTGATAATTGGTTTTTCCTTCCAAGAATGATCAAATCCACTCTTTTTACTTTGGCCCATTTAAGAATCTCTTCTGTGACCTTACCTGCATGGGCTTCTATTTCCATGGTCAGTCCCTCGATGTCATTGAAGCAATTTGAAACCGTTGCTTCCATTTCTTTTTCTAAGGTTTCATCTACGGGCGCCACCATGTCACCATACTTCTCAAGTACATCATCTGGTAATTCCATAGAAGAGGTCACATGAAAGAAATAAACGGCTTCCATTTGAAAGAAATGGGCCACTTGGCAAGAATAGCGTACAACATGTTCATCCATCTCAGAGAGATCTAATCCCACGAGCATCCGCTTGTAATCTTTAATATCGTTCATCTTTGGTACGTCTGGTGAATGAAGATATCGAATTCTCCGGCTTCAATCCAGATAGTCATATTTTTTTTACCAACGGCTTTTGGAATTTTTCTTCTGATTCTATGGTCGATTAATACCTTTGTGGCAAATTATGACAGAGGGAAAGCAGAGTTTTTTAGAGAAGATGAAGAAGAAGTGGGGTTTAAATTCACTTTTTCAGGTCATATTGATCATGATCGTTTTTGCGCTCACAGGATCTTCCGTGCTCTTCTTGAAGGGAGTGATAT
>CBFHYE010000085.1:0-3653 GCA_965659985.1 Roseivirga sp.
GGTGCTGATATTATCATTGGGGTTTTTGTTAGCACAGATCTGAACAAAAAGGAGGATCTTGAATCTCTTGTGGATATTTTATTTCAATCAAGTTTCGTGATGAGTGCTTATGATTCACGCGAACAAACTGAACTTGTCGACTTTTATATTGAACCCAATCTAGATGGCTACAGTTCAAGCTCTTTTAATGAGGCAGACTCTATTGTTTCAAGAGGATATCAGTCGGCAATTGCATTTAGAGAAAGATTTGAAAGGCTTTATGACTCCTTAACCTTGGCCGGTAAAACCTTCAAAAAACCAGAAAGACTGCCAATGCCTGAATCTTATCTGCTGAATGACATTAGGGTAAACGGCAACATGGAATTGTCTGACGAATTTATTAAAGGTAGACTCCCTGTAAAGGAAGGTGTTCGGACCTCTCTCGTTGAAATTGACAAGGCAGTTGACCGAATCTATGGCACCAGATACTTTTCAAAAGTAGGTTATAATTTATTTGAGGCAGAAGACGGTAAATTCGATTTGGTCTTTAACGTGGAGGAGAAAGAGAGCCATCAACTAAAGTTCGCTGTGCATTATAATAATGAGATCAGAGCGGGAATAAACTTGAACTATACCTCGAGAAACAACCTTCTTCCTAACTCTCGTTTCGTTGCGGAAGTAGACCTTGCCGAAAACGTAAGGATTGATTTGAGCTACTTGAAATACTCAGGAAAGAGGCAGTTGTCTGCAGTTTCTCTGAACTACGATTATATAAATTCGATTCTCCCTATCTTTTCCGACAATTTGGAGTTAGCAAACTTCTCTCATAATCGGCATGACGCGTTTATCAGGTTTCAAAGTACCAATAGGCCTGATATGAGTATAGGAATTGACTATTTATGGAGTTTTAGTGATTTGAAACCTAGGGTAACCGAGTCACTTGACTTTATAAAAAGAGCCGATATCCTTACCAATACAATTAAGCTCTTTTATGAATACATCACTTTTAACAAGCCGTTTCTTCCTATGCAAGGGGTAGACTTTCGATTTGAAATGGGTACGACATTGCTAAATAATTCGGAGGTTAAATACAACGACAGATCAACCCCTGATGAAGAAGATATTGTAGATGAAGCTTTTAGATCTGAGAACTTCTACTTTGCACGTCTAGTGAGTACTTCTTACATCCCCTTTTCATCTAATGTTAGCCTAGTGGCAGAAGCAGACCTAATTTATACCAGTTCAGAAAGAACAGGGATAAATCATCAATATGGTATAGGTGGTTTCTATAACAATTATATCCTTACTACATCTTTTTGGGGGGCTCAGTTCTATCAATACTCTGCAGACAATTTTTTAAAATTAGCGCTTGCCCTTCAGTTCAAAACCGGCAAGAACCTTTACTTTAAAATCCAAGGAAATTATTTAGACAGTCGATATCCATTATATTGGATAGAGCCAAATACCAGTCGTCAAGTCGAAAGTTTCGATGGAGACCCCTCATTATTAGGCTATGGTATTGGCATTGCCTTCAATTCTATTCTTGGCCCCTTACAGTTTAATGTAGGCTCCACTGAAAAAACGGATCAATTTCGGTTTGGATTAGGTATTGGATACTGGTATTAAAGAATATCATAAAAATTAAGAGCTAGTGCCTCATATCCATTGCTGGTCATTATTAGCTCTTTCGAATGCTGTGTTTCCTGTATGAAGGGTTGCTTTGGGCTCAAATAGAATAACCCAGCATTCTTCATTATTCAAGGTATGCGGATTGTGCTCGACTCCGCGTGGGACGATAATCACATCGCCTTTTTCCAAGACCACTGTCCTATCTCTAAATTCCATATGCAAAGAGCCTTTAAAAACTTGAAAATACTCGTCTTCATGTTCATGGCTATGCCATACAAAATCGCCCTTGAGCTTTGCTAACTTTACCATTTGCCCATTCAACTCACCTATGATTCTCGGGTTCCAAAAATCATGTATAAGCGCAAACTTATCTTCGAGATTTATTTTATTAAGCATAGGGTAATTTTTGGCATTATTTGTTGATGAGCTATTCAACTATGGAAAAATAGAAAAAATGAACTTATTATTGCCCTCTAGAAGGCAAAAGAATAAGAATGGATAAATTCGTTGATGTCAAAAAACTCATAGCCCAAAAGAATCCTGGCCTTCTCAAATGGATCCCTCCCTTTGTGATAAACTACATTCGAAAGGTTATTCATGAGGATGACTTGAATGAATTTATGTGGCAAAATCGAAATTCTAATGGTTATGAATTTTGCGATAACTGCATGGAGAAATTCAACATCACGATCAACCTTCATGGACAGGAAAACATTCCTCCAACTTCAGAATCCGTTATTTTTGCTGCCAACCATCCATTAGGAGGTTTTGACGCTGTGGCCTTGATCTCAAGATTACAACATGTGAGACCAGACATAAAATTTATAGTCAATGACTTTTTGCTGGCACTATACCAGCTCAGTGACATGTTCGTAGGCGTAAATAAAGTGGGTAAAAACGCAGCAGAATCATTGCAGAAAGTTGACGAGCAATTTGGCTCAGACAGTGCAACATTCATTTTTCCAGCAGGATTGGTAAGTAGACGAAAAAAGGGAATAATCGAAGACGTTTTTTGGCGAAAAACCTTTATTTCTAAAGCAAAAAAGTATCATAAACCCGTGATTCCGGTGTATATTGAAGGACGTTTGACCAATAGGTTTTATAACCTATCAAACATTCGGGAGTTTTTTGGAATCAAGTTCAATATTGAAATGATCTTTTTGGTAGATGAACTATTTAAGCAACAAGACAATGTGATGAACATCACATTTGGAGAAGCAATACCACCCGAGACCTTTGATAAAACAAAAAGTGAAAAAGATTGGTCACAATGGGTAAAGAAGAAAGTTTATTCCATGGCTAAGCATTAACCAGACGAAATGAAGAAACTAGTAGAACAGGAGATAATCCCACCTGTAGAAAGAGAGTTACTCAAAGGAGAATTGAATGAGGAGCGCTTTGTGAAGTTGACTAAAAAGGGAAATAATGAAATTTATATACTCAACCACCACAATTCACCTCATACGATGCGTGAGATCGGTAGATTGAGAGAAGTGTCTTTTAGAGGCGCTGGTGGTGGTACTGGTCATGAATTAGACATTGATGACTACGATACTTGTGAGCGATGCTATGAGCAACTCATTGTTTGGAATCCCGAAGACGAAGAGATAATCGGGGGTTATCGATATATCTCAGGGAGTAAAGCTTACAACCAAGATACAAAAGCGTTTGATCTTTCAACCGCACATTATTTTGACTTTTCAGATGAAATGAAGGAGAAGTATCTTCCCTACTCTATAGAATTAGGAAGATCCTGGGTTCAACCTGCCTATCAACCGGCAGTCAACCCAAGAAAAGGTGTATTTGCTTTGGCTAATATTTGGGATGGTCTTGGCGCATTGATCCCCCGCTATCCTGAGAATAAATACTTCTTTGGAAAAGTGACCATGTACACAAGCTACAATCAAGAAGCTCGAGACATTCTTTTAGGTTTTATGGATCATTACTTTCCAGATGAAACACATCTCTGTGAACCAAAGGCTGAATTGCTGGCGCCTTACGACCAACAAATTTTTGAAAGGTACTTTGACTTAACACTGAATTTT
>CBFHYE010000086.1:0-11886 GCA_965659985.1 Roseivirga sp.
TCAGAAAACGAGCTCGTGGGTATTATCACACTAGACGATATTCGAGAGATCATGTTTGAACCAGATTCTCAAAATAGTGTAATTATCTCAACCTTAATGCATAAGCCCCCAGCGCTCGTCAAATCAGACGAGAAAATGCAGGCGGTAATGAATAGTTTCGAAACTACCGGGGCTTGGAACCTACCCGTGGTCGATGAAAATGGGTATGTTGGCATTGTGTCAAAATCAAGAATATTCAACGCTTATCGCACTTTGCTTAAAAGACAGAAAAAGGGTCTTGAACTGACCTAAAGAGGTAATCACTAGGCCTTCTCCCATTTGGATGACAAAATATAAAAAGACCCATTTGAGGCAAAAGTTATCAACAAAATCTTAAGTTGAAATATTTGTCATAAACAACTGTTTTTCAGATACTTATTGTTGGTGTGTTGAAAACTGTGGATAAAAACTTAAAATTGTGGAAAAAATTTCTTCATTTTTTTTGATTCTTTTTTTTGTCTAATCTTCACTACATTTTTAGCCCATATGGGACATGGATTTGTCGAGCTTTAACGCTATTTCTCTTGAACAGAAATCAAATAAGTTGAGTATTTGTTACTTCCCAAAAACGATCCTATCGTCATATAAACTACTCAAATTCAGGTTAATTTAAGATTAAGCGAATATTCATTTAGAATGAACTGAATTTGGTTAAAAACTAAATACTCATTTTGCTCAATTTGTCCATTTAAAAATCCAATCTTAGAAAAATCCAATCCACAAAGTAAGTGCTGTAGAGATTACCGAATACATTTCTAAATTTGTTCTATGCCAAAACTAAAACGCGGTTCACATTTATGAAGAGGCTCCGACTCTTGTGGTTCGTTCTAGGCACATTAGTACTTCCTGCTTTTCATCAGGATGGGCTATGTCAACAAATTGATGCTGCAACACTAACTGCATTGCCAAATGCCTACGGTCAGATCATTGACCCGAAGGATGGTGCTGCAAATGGGTTGATCATCGTATTTACCAATCATCAATGTAGGTACGCTAACTTGTACATAGCGCGTCTTAATGCTTTACATGCTGAATTAATTCAAAAGGGAATAAAGGTCGTTGCTATCGAAAGCGATATCGACTCATTCGAAGGCACAATTAATTCATTAAATGATTTTCTAGCAAAAACTAAAGTTCAATACACCTATTTGGTCGATTTGGATAACAAGATTGCGAAGGCCTTGGCAGCGGAAAGTAGTCCACATGCCTATTTACTTCAGCCAACTGAAAGTGGCTACAAAATCGTTTATGATGGAAGCATAGATAATAACAGTCGAAAACCAGAGAGCGCCACACGCAATTATTTAAAAGATGCGATTGCACAAATGTTGAATGGAGATCAGATCAGATTTGCTAAAACAAAAGCGATTGGTTGTGACCTTAAATCCTTTTAAGCGTTGATCTCATGTACTTTCTTGAGTATATCTTCCACATATTCTCTTGTATTCGAAAGTCTTGGCACTTTATGCTGTCCTCCGAGCTTTCCTCTACTCTTCATCCAGTTATAAAATGTGCCTTTTGGCACCATATGAACCAATGGAAGACTCAATGCAATATCTTTGTACCTTTTGGCATCATAGTCCGAATTCAATTGCCTTAGGGCATCATCAAGATCTTTTGTGAATTGTCCAACATTATCAGGAGCTGATTCAAATTCAATGATCCACTCATGTGTACCATTTTCTTTCTCATTGAAATACTTAGGCGCAGCTGTAAAGTTCACAACTTGAACATCACATTTGTTAGCCGCCATTTCAATCGCTTTTTCGGCATTCTCAACAATCAATTCTTCTCCAAAAGCATTAATGTAATGCTTAGTCCTGCCAGAGATCTTGATCTTATAAGGATCCGTTGATGTAAACTCAATGGTATCACCAATTTGATATCGCCAAAGGCCAGCATTGGTCGAGATCAACAGTGCGTATTGCTCACCTTGTTGTACTTCACCAAGACCTATCACTTTTGGTGACTCTTTATGAATTTCATTGAAAGGGATGAATTCATAAAAGATTCCATAATCCAGCATGAGCAACATATCAGATTTGCTCAAATCATTCTGAATGCCGAAGAAACCCTCAGATGCGTTATAGGTTTCTAAGTAAGAAAGGTCTTCTCCAACCAGTTTTTTAAAAATGCTTCTATAGGGTCCAAACGCCACCGCCCCATGAAAAAAGACTTCTAGATTTGGCCAAACCTCTTTGATGTTCTTTTTACCTGTGATCTCAAGTAATCGCTGCAAGAGCACGATAGTCCAAGTTGGTACGCCAGAAATGCTTGTCACATTTTCGTTGACCGTATACTGGGCCATTCTTTCAATTTTCGCCTCCCATTCGTCCATAAGAGCGATCTCTAAAGTCGGAGTTCTTACAAATCTTGTCCAATAAGGTAAATTCGACATGATCACCGCAGAAACATCACCATAAAAAGATTCACTTTCACTATCAAATTGATTGACCTGTTGACTGCCGCCTATGGTCAGCCCTTTGCCATCAAACATTTTAGTTTCAGGAAAAGCATTGCAATAGGCAGAAAGCATATCCTTACCTCCCTTAAAATGGCACTCTTCTAAAGCCTCATAAGAAACGGGAATGAATTTACTTCGTGCATTTGTCGTTCCGCTCGATTTAGCGAACCATTTTACATCTGAAGGCCATAATAAATTTTGCTCACCCTGCATATTGCGTTCGATATAGGGATGAATATCTTCATAAGTAGAGACAGGAATCATTCTCCTGAATTGCTCTTGATTATGGATGTCGGCAAAACCATGTGTTCGTCCGAATTCAGTATTTCGCGCAGTGGTTGTGAGTCTTTTGAAAAGCTCTTCTTGCACCTCTAAAGGATACTTCATGAAGAGGTCGATGTCATGCATTCGCTTCTTCATGACCCAGGTCAATATGGAATTAATTATTGCCAAGCAGGTCTTTTCGTTTCAATTCGAAATTTTTTCCTAAATATACTTTTCTAACCTGTTCATCAGCAGCTAACTCTTCAGCCGTCCCTGCCTTTAATAACTTACCTTCAAACATCAAATAAGCACGATCGGTAATAGATAGCGTTTCTTGAACATTGTGATCGGTGATCAATATGCCAATATTGCGATTTTTCAATTGTGCGACAATGGTCTGAATTTCCTCTACTGCGATCGGATCAACTCCTGCAAAAGGTTCATCAAGCAATACAAATTTTGGATCTACCGAGAGTGCTCGCGCGATCTCTGTTCTTCTTCTTTCTCCCCCAGAAAGCACACGGCCAAGGTTCTTTCTTACGTGCGTTAATGAAAACTCTTCAAGTAGAGATTCCATTTTATCTTTTTGTTCTGCTTTTGAAAGCTTGCTCATTTCGAGCACTGCCATAATGTTTTGTTCTACGGTCAGCTTTCTAAAAACGGAAGGCTCTTGTGCCAAGTAGCCTATTCCCATTTGCGCCCGTTTAAACATAGGCTCCGGAGTGATGTTCTTATCTTCCAAAAAGATATTGCCTTCATTGGGCTTGATCAAACCAACGATCATGTAAAAGGATGTCGTTTTCCCTGCACCATTTGGACCAAGCAGACCAACGATCTCACCTTGGTTGACTTCTACAGAAATGTCGTTAACAACCTTCCTTTTCTTATAGATCTTGACCAGATTTTCTGCTCTTAAATTCATTGTCTTCTAATCATCATCAAACTTAATATCCTTGATCATTAATTGTAGCGAAGTCACTCCTCTAAATTCATTCTCATCTACAGTATATGCCATATGAAAACGCATGCCGCTGTCAATGAAATCCATGTATTCTCCTAAGCCAAAACCGATCACATCAAAGGCAGCATCGGTACCATCTTGCTTTACCGTAAACTTTAAATGCTGTCCTTTCAAAACGCGCGCATTTGTTGCAAATAGGTTCTCCGACACGAACACAGGCTGCATATTTCTGGGACCAAAAGGCCCCATTTGTGAAATCACCTTGTAAAAACGCTCATTGATCTCATCCAAGAAGATGACGGCATCTGCCTTGATCACTGGTTTCGTTTGCTCTTGGGTTATATTCCTTGCGACTACCTCCTCAAACTTCTTTTGGAAAGCCTCTACATTCTCTGTAGGTAACGTAACACCTGCGGCATACTTATGTCCTCCATATTGTTCTAGTAAATCCGCGCATTCCGCAATCGCCTCATACACATCAAAACCATCCACTGAGCGAGCAGAACCCGTTACCATATCATTTGATTCTGTTAAGATCACAGTCGGTCGATAGTATTTCTCAATGCATCGTGAAGCGACAATCCCTATCACTCCCTTGTGCCAAGTATTCTTATAGAGCACAGTAGATTTAGCCGATATAAGTTCATCGTTCGTGGCGATCATTTCTAAAGCTTCCTCGGTTATGCTCGAATCAAAAGTTCTTCGTTGATCATTTTGACCATCGATAGAACTAGCCAATGATTCGGCTTCTTCCACCGTTTTTGCTAGAAGCAGATCTACAGCTGCTCCAGCATGCTTCATTCTGCCAGCCGCATTAATCCTTGGCCCTATACCAAATACTATACCCGAAATGGTTAAGTCCTTCTTGCTTTTGCAAAGATTAACAAGTGCGGCAAGCCCTGGGCGTGGTTGCTGGTTTAATTTCTTCAAGCCATAATAGGCGAACACTCTATTTTCACCAGTCAGTGGAACAATATCTGAGGCTATACTCACCGCCATTAGATCGAGGTAATCAAAAAGTTGCCTTTCATCTAATTTTCTATCCTGACAGAATGCTTGCAATAGCTTAAACCCTACTCCGCAACCCGATAACTCTTTATATGGATAGTTACAATCAGTTCTTTTAGGGTCAAGAACCGCAACTGCAGGAGGCAACTTCTCTCCAGGTGTGTGATGATCACAAATGATCATGTCGATATCAGCTTCAACTGCATCAGCCGTTCTACTTACCGCTTTAATGCCACAATCGAGCGTTATGATCAAACCAAAACCTTGTTCTTGTGCATAGTCAATTCCGGCCTTTGATACACCATAACCTTCTTTGTATCGGTCTGGGATGTAGTATTCTAAATTATCATAGTGTTGAGAAAGAAAACCAAAAAAAGTAGCAACCGCTGTAGTCCCGTCCACATCATAGTCGCCATATACCATGATCTTTTCATTCTTCTCAATGGCTTTATTCAGCCGATCAACAGCCACATCCATATCTTTCATCAAGAATGGATCGTGCAGGAATTCTAATTTTGGCCTGAAAAAGTCTTTGGCTTCTTCTAAAGAATGAATCCCTCTTTGAGACAAGAGTATAGCGATAGTTTCGGAAACGTTCATTTCCTGCTGAATTTGGTCAACCACCTCAGCATCAAACTCTTCCTCAAAAACCCAGCGCTTTTGCATCTCTAGATATGATAATTAAAAATAAAATTATAAAAAAAGCAGTGCCCTTAGGAGCACTGCTCAAATTTCATTTGACTCAACTTAGTTAGTTCCCTGGGCGTTGTCTCCAATAACTTCCTTGAGTGGAACTCTCTTATTATCCTTATAAGGAACGATCCAGGCATCTTGTACACCCATCTCTCTTAAGTATCTTTTCAAGACATTGGCATCTTCATAGTTTCTGAAATTACCAATCACATATCTTCTCAGTTCTTCCATTTCCTCTTGGTTGAATTCCTTAGAAGTCTCAGCATACTTTTCAAGATCCATTTTTCTGAAAGCACCTACCTGAACTTTGAATACAACACCTACACTAAAGTCCTCACCATTAACAACATTCGGATTGTAAGCAGGTTGAGCAGCAGGTTGAGCTTTTAAATTTTCTAATTCTCTTTGAGCCGCCTGATAAGCCGCCTGCATTCTGGTTACCTGTTTTTGCAGGTCGCTGATCTGCTCATCTTTAGAGCTCACTTGAGATTCTAGACTTGCGATCTCGCCTTCACTGCTAGCAATGGTCGCTTTCATAGCGGTGTTTTGCTCGTAGAGCATGCGGAAATCTTCTTCAGACATTCGCTTCTTTTTCTTGCGCCATTCCTTTTTTTCCTTTTTGGTCAATGGACGGACGTCTTCAGTCTGCGCAACGGCTACTGTAGCCACAAAAATCCCAAGTAATAGTATAAAAGTTCTCGTAGTCTTCATCTTACTGTCTATATAGGTACAAATTAGGATTTTAAAATCAGCTTTTCAAACTACCGATCATATCTTCAGGTCTAACCCAATCATCAAATTCCTCTGCTGCTAGGTATCCTAAATTTACTGCTTCCTCTTTAAGCGTTGTACCGTTCTCATGTGCTGTTTTGGCTATCTTAGCAGCTTTTTCGTAGCCTATCTTCGTATTCAAAGCGGTAACTAGCATTAAGGAATTATTCAAATGCTGTTGAATGCTTTTGTGATTTGGCTCAATTCCAACAGCACAATGCGCATCAAATGAAACACAAGCGTCACCGATCAGGCGTGCTGATTGCAAAACGTTTGCGGCCATTACCGGTTTAAAGACGTTCAGTTCGTAATGCCCTTGCGCTCCTCCAACCGAAACAGCTACATCATTTCCCATTACTTGAGCGGCCACCATTGTCATTGCTTCGCACTGGGTAGGATTAACCTTACCGGGCATAATTGAAGAACCGGGCTCATTGGCCGGAATGATGATCTCACCAATTCCTGATCTCGGTCCAGAAGCCAACATTCTGATGTCATTGGCGATCTTATTTAGCGAAACGGCCACTTGTTTCAATGCACCGTGGGTTTCAACAAGAGCATCGTGAGCGGCAAGTGCCTCAAATTTGTTCTCGGCAGAAACAAAAGGCAAGCCTGTAAACTCAGCGATCTTTTTGGCCACTAATTCAGCGTAACCTTCTGGCGTATTGATGCCCGTACCTACGGCCGTTCCTCCAAGCGCCAATTCCGATAGGTGTGCCAAAGTGTTTTTCAATGCTCTCAAACCATGGTCTAATTGCGACACATAACCCGAAAACTCTTGCCCAAGGGTTAGTGGTGTTGCATCCATTAAATGCGTTCTACCGATCTTTACCACCTTCATGAAAGCATCTGATTTGGCTTTCAAAGTATTTCTCAATTGTTCTACGCCAGGAATGGTCGTTTCAACGATCATTTTATAAGCCGCAATGTGCATGCCAGTAGGATAGGTATCGTTTGACGATTGCGACTTATTCACGTCATCATTGGGATGAATCTTTTTTTCTCCTTCTCCTAAGGTGTTTCCGTCAATTACATGAGCACGATTAGAGACGACCTCATTTACATTCATATTGGATTGAGTTCCAGAACCTGTTTGCCAAATCACTAATGGGAATTGATCGTCATGTTTTCCCGCCAAAATCTCATCACAAACTTTAGAAATCAGATCTCTTTTTTCTTCAGAAAGCACTCCTAATTCACAATTGGTATGAGCGGCAGACTTTTTCAAATAGGCAAAACCATAAACTACTTCTAGTGGCATGCTCCCTGCAGGGCCAATCTTAAAATTGTTTCTAGATCTTTCTGTTTGAGCGCCCCAGTACTTATCAGCAGGTACTTTAACCTCGCCCATCGTATCTTTTTCTATTCTGTATTCCATATGAGTTCAGTGATTTTGAATGTGGACGCAATTTAGCCTAAGACGCCCTTAAACTGAAATGAAATAGCGCATTTCACCGAAACAGATAATCGGCTTGAGATTTTAGATCGAGCGAGTAGATCGTTTACCGATAGCTCGCGCACGTTTACCGATAAGCTTCGATATAACAGAAGGGATGAGCGTACATTTGAATAAGCAAAACAACAAAAACCATCGGTCAGGGTTTGGTCGCCCATTAAGCCCGAGGTCAATTATACCGGATAGCCGGGAACTCAAAAACAACGCTAAAAGCAAAATAAAATGGAATCAAAAACTAACAAACGTGTCATAACAGGAGCAATCTTCTTGATACTAGGCGTGTTGCTCACATTAGACAATTTAGATATTGTAAGCTTTAGGCTACCTGATTACCTCTTTGGCTGGTATACCATTCTGATCGTAATCGGTCTTTTTATCGCTTTCGTTAGAGAAAAAGTCGGCTTCGGTATCACGCTCATCATTATCGGTAGCATTTTCATGATCGATGAGATGGCCTATTATTTCTATTGGGATTTTGATATCGGAGATGTATTCAGACTATGGCCTCTTGTATTTGTTGCCATTGGTGCTTCCCTGATCTTCAGAAAAAACAGACTCGACAAGTACGAAAAAAAAAATATGATTGAAGACGATGAGGACATGGTGGATGAGATCGCCATTTTCTCTGGAGCTGAAAGAAACATTACTTCCAAACAATTCAAAGGAGGTAAACTTACTGCCATATTTGGTGGAACCGAACTCAACTTAATGAACGCTGACTTAGCTCAGGGCACTAATATTTTGGATGTATTCTGTATGTTTGGTGGCACCGATATCCGAGTTCCCGCTGATATGAATGTGAAGATCAAAGTAACTGCGATCTTCGGTGGGTTCTCAGATGAAAGAAAGGTATTGGCAGAGAATGAGAACAATGCTGGAAAAGAATTGGTGATCAAAGGACTGGTTCTCTTCGGGGGCGGGTCCACAAAATAACAACAGGTTTCGAGTTGTGAGTTTCAAGAGATTCTCACAACTCTTAACTTGAGACTCAAGGCTTTTTCTTAAATTCCGCTTAGGCGGATTTTTTTATGGACCATCCCTTTATCAAAAATAAGAATATTATTGTCTACACCTTGCTTTGGGTGATGATATGGGGAGCCTTTACAGCGGCACTATATTATTTATATGAGTTTAGTTTCCAGCAAGCGTGCATTGATAGCCTTGTTTACAATTTCTTATTCTTTGCGGTTGGCTTGGCCTATTGGTTCAATGTACGGTATAGCGGTTTTGAGAAATCTCAGCTGTTCAACTTGATCATATCACACTTGGCTGCAGCCGCACTATCCGTAGCTTTAGTTGTCTTTTTATCACAAGCCATCTTAAAGTCTATTTTTGCAGATGAAGAGTATCTGGCCTTTTTAACTGAATCATTACCCTGGCGAGCAGGACTTGGTCTCCTCTACTACGCCATTATCATTTTGGTTTATTATTTGATCTTGTATTATGAAGATCTAAGGGAGCGCTCTACCAAACAAGCTCAATTAGAGTCTTTATTAAAAAGTTCTGAATTGGCAATGCTCAAGTCTCAGATCAATCCTCATTTCATTTTCAACAGTCTGAATTCAGTCTCTTCATTGACTATCATTTCACCGGAGAAAGCACGCGAGATGATCGTAAAATTGTCCGATTTTTTGAGGTACTCATTGGGGAAACAAAACGATCAAATGAATAGCCTAAAAGAGGAAGTTAATAACATTTTACTCTATCTAGATATTGAAAAAGTACGTTTTGGAGATCGGCTAAACATTGAGGTGGAGATGGACGAAAAATGCAAGAGTTTACAACTTCCTAACCTTATTCTCCAACCCATTTTCGAGAACTCGATCAAACATGGCATCTATGAGAGCCTTGAAAAAATCACAATCCAACTCAAGGCAACTTGTGAAGCGAATATTTTAAAAGTTTCTGTCAGTAATGAATATGATCCAAAAGCTGTTGGTAAAAAAGGCAAGGGTATCGGATTACAAAATATTCGTGACCGACTCAGGTTGATCTATGGAATAACAAACGGTGTTTTTATTCACAAAACAGATCGTATTTTTACTGTAAGACTCGAAATACCTCAAAGCCCATGAAGTCCATCAAAGCCATTATTGTAGATGATGAAAACCTAGCGAGAGAACTCATCAAAGCTTATTTGAAAAAGTTCGATCAAGTGGAGGTAATTATGGAATGTGAAGATGGCTTTCAGGGTTTAAAAGCCATTCAGGAACATGAACCAGACTTGATCTTTTTAGATGTTCAAATGCCAAAGATTACTGGTTTTGAAATGCTTGAGCTTTTAGACAATCCACCAGCCGTTATTTTTAGTACGGCATTCGATGAGTACGCGATCAAAGCATTTGAAATGAATGCAACAGACTATTTACTTAAACCTTACAGCGAAGAGCGTTTTGGGGAAGCCGTTGGCAAGGCCATGCAAAAGATAGGACAAACTTCGGAGGTAAAAGAAGAAGCGAAAAATCTAACAGAAGCCAGAAGAACACAAGATGAGCAGATCGATCGTATTGTGGTCAAAACAGGAAATAAGATTCAAATTCTACCCATCGATAGTATCTTCCATTTTGAAGCCCAGGATGACTATGTCGCCATTCATGCGGATGAAGGAAAATTCTTAAAATTGATCCGCATGAAGCACTTAGAATCTGGACTACCTCAAGGTGATTTCATTCGCATCCATCGGTCGCATATGGTCAATGTGAAGATGATCCAAAAACTTGAGCTCTACGAAAAAGACTCTTACCTGCTCACCCTCAAAAATGGCAAGCAATTGCCCGTAAGCCGAAGCGGGCACTCCAGGCTTCGGGAAGTTTTAAAGTACTAGTTTCTACTCTGAAACTAGTTTAAAACACGTTTTTAAATAATTACAATTCACATGCATCCCCCTGCAAAAAGTTGAGTCTTTGATATGTTTAACAAAATGTATACTTATATTAGTTTGACAAAGTATATATAAATGAAAGGTAATTATTTAGGTGAATTCGAAGAGCTGGTTATGCTCACTTGTGCCCTTTTAAAAGAAGAAGCATATGGCATCAACATTGTCGAGCAGATCAAAGAGAAGACCGGCAGAAATGTAAACCTCAGCGCTGTACATGTCACGTTGTACCGATTAGAAGACAAAGGCATGGTTAGGTCAAACATGGGAGGAGCAACTGCCCAAAGAGGTGGACGCAGAAAACGCATTTTCGAGTTAACCAATTTAGGTATCAATTTATTAAAAGACGCCAAATCGAATAGAGAACAATTCTGGAAAGTGATTCCTGAATTTGGAACTTAATGGACGGTAAGCAACACATATCGCCCCCCAAACTTGCAGTTAAATTCATAGAGTGGTTTTGCCCTGAGCGACTTCAGGAAACCATTATTGGCGACCTTTTTGAACAATTCGACTTAAACTTAGAGCGGCACACTGGTTCCCGAGCTAGGTTACTTTTTATATACAATGCAATCCGTTTCTATCGCTACGGAATTTTAAAGAGAAAACAACAACGTCAAAAATCAAACTCAATCGCCATGTTTCGTAATTATTTCAAAACCTCGATCCGCAATCTTATTAAGCAGAAATTCTATTTTTTGTTGAACACTTTAGGTCTTTCCATTGGAATAGCGGCCTGCTTGCTCTGTTACCTTCATCTCTCTTATAGCAATTCTAGGCTCCGCATTATCCTTCATGATTCGGATGAAATGGACGCCATTGTGAGCCGTGAAAAAGTGCAGGATTTTAAGCATTGGTTAGACCGTTAATTGAATAAAGGACTGACTGCACAACTAATCATTTAGATTTCTGTTAAACTTGTCTATGCTTAGGTATTTGATATTACTATTTGGTTTATGCACAACCCTTTCCCTCACCGCACAAGCTCCTTCGGGAAATTGGGTAATGGCATTTGTAAAGGCCAAGCAGCCTGTTTTTACCATGTTCCAAGAAGAAGGTAGTTTTGAGCTCGCAGATGAAATACCTCAGGACTCTATCTTTCTTTATTCTCCCGGCTTGATGAGTCTACATTTTACTCAAGAGAAGATCACTAGTTATTCTTGGGAAGGTGAAGAAGGCTGGACCTCCAAAATTGTTGAGGATAGTATTTACCTATTCGGTCAACGGGATACTTTATATGGCGTTTTCAATAAACAAAAGATCATCTTAAGCTCAACCTTGGATGACCGACCAACCGAATATCACTTCGACCCGCTTGATGAAGATGACTTTGAAGCTCCTGAGCTGCTTGG
>CBFHYE010000087.1:0-34444 GCA_965659985.1 Roseivirga sp.
TCTAGGGATAACTAAGGCATTTTCCTTCACCTCAATAATGATATTCGCCTCGCCTGAAAGTCCAGCAAAGAGTTTTTCTGGAGGGGTAATGAAGCTAGCTTCTACCCTGAAGGTTTGATTCATCATATTCTTACTTGGATAAATTCGACTGATGAACGCATCGAACACTTGATCAGGGTATGCTTCGAGGGAAACGGCAACTCTTTGCCCATTTTCAATTCTAGTGATATCAACCTCATCTATATCCATTTCGATTATAAACTCGCTTGCACTACCAATAAGGGCGATTGGTTCTTGAGGTGAAACCATCTCCCCTGGTTCTTTGAGCACTTCATAAACAAGTCCGTTGATCCTGCTTTGAATCGTATAATCTGCTGCATTGCTTTGGGCATTCCGATAGTTATTCTGTGCTTCTTGCCATCGCGTTAAGAGATCTTGCTCGGTTCTTGTCAATCTATTGACAAGCAATTCATAACTAGATCTGGAGGTAAGAAAAGCCAGTTCTTTAGCCTCGTATGTGTTTTGAGTACCTATGTTTTTCGCCCATAAGTTTCGTTGTTTTGCAAAGTTGGCCGAATCATTCTTTAGTCGAAGTTTGGCTATTGCGATCTCATCTTTTAGTTCATTAAGCAAATTCGCACGCCCTTCATAGTTCCTTTTGGCCAAATCCATTGCAAGTTTGGCGTTTTGCAAGTTCGTCTCAGGATTCGTCTTGTTTATTTCGATCAAAGGCGACTGTCTTTGAATTATGTCACCCTCTTTTACCAGCACTTCCTTGATAATGCCATTGACAGCAGCATGTACATTATACAACTGATCTGGCTGAATACTCAATGAAGCATAAACCGATTCGGTAAAAGTGATGATCTCTGCTTGAATAGGTTCTTCAATATTTTTACAAGAGAAAACCGCAAAGTTCAATGCAATAAAAAATGCCGGCAAATAAGAACTTCTTTTGACCATGAGCATGCTTTTGAACCTCAATTCACAATAATAAAGTACAGTTAAAGATAAGAAATATAGGCATACTAAAATCTTCAAGCCCCATGATCCTCGTCATAGGAGAAAACAGTATTTCTTAATCATTTGATCTTTGATTGAGGATCCATTTCAGCCATATTTTCTCACTGCCTATATGATCAAAAGCTTAATTGAAATTTGACCAATTTATCCTTCGACTCTATGGTTCAATCTATCTCAGTGATTAAATTGAACAATCAAAACGAAAAGCTATGAATCAACTTACATTCAGAAACGGAGATAAATTAGACGCTATTGGACTAGGCACCTGGAAATCAGAACCAGGCGAAGTGTACAATGCAGTGAGAGAAGCCATAAAAATTGGTTACCGGCATATTGACTGTGCATGGATCTACAAGAATGAAGATGAGATTGGAAAAGCTTTTAAAGATGCGTTTGATGCAGGTGATGTAAAGCGCGAGGACCTTTTTGTTACTTCTAAACTGTGGAACACTTATCATCATCCCGATGATGTTGAAAAGAATATACAAGAGACATTAAAAGATCTTCAGCTTGACTACTTAGATCTCTATCTAATGCATTGGCCTGTAGCCGTCAAACCTGGCGTTGGATTCCCTGAATCTGGAGATGATTTTATTAGCCTCGAAGAACTTCCATTAATTGATACTTGGAAAGCCATGGAGCAATTGAAGGCTAAAGGATTGACCAAGCACATTGGTGTCTCAAATTTCAATATTCCTAAGATCCAAGGCTTGATAGATGCTGGCGGTTCCGTTCCTGAAATGAACCAGGTAGAATCTCACCCATTATTAGCTCAAAAAGAACTCCTTGAATTCTGTAACAAAAATGAGATCTTATATACCGCATACTCACCATTAGGCTCAAGAGATAGAGCGGAGGGTATGAAAGGAGCTGATGAACCAGATCTATTTGAAATCCCTCGACTCAAAGCTATTGCTGAAAACCATAACGTTCATCCCGCACAAATTTTGATCAAGTGGGCCGAAGAACGTGGTACGGCAGTGATTCCAAAATCGGTAAATCCAGAGCGCCTCAAGGCCAATTTAAATTCAGCAGAAATTCCTTTGAGCGAATTGGAAATGCTTGAAATCAATAAACTTGATATGGGCTACCGGTTTATTAACGGAAAATTTTGGGAAAGAGAAGGCGGCCCCTATACTGCCGAAAGCCTTTGGAATGAATAGCCAAAAAGAAAAGGCATAAAAAAACCCTGTAGCGTCTGCTACAGGGCGTAATCAAAAATCTATAAATGCTATTATATTTTTCTGACGTTGGTTGCGTTCGGGCCTTTTCTGCCCTCTGTGATTTCATAAGACACTGAATCACCTTTAGTGACTTCATCTACTGTGCCTGAAACGTGCAAAAAGACTTCGCTTCCATTTTCATCGTCAACGATGAATCCGAAACCTTTTTCATCATTGAAGAATTTTACGGTACCTGTTTTCATTGTAATTTGTAATAAGTAAATAATATAAAGTTTAAAGGTATGTATAAGTATCGGGCTTTCAACTAATTCAGTGTGAAAAGACTATTAATTATTCGTCATGCAAAATCGAGCTGGGACTTTCCAGAACTCACTGATTTTGAGCGCCCTATAAATCACCGAGGCCAGAGAGACCTCCCAGTTATGGCTCAAAGATTAAGAAAACTTAATCTTACTATCGATTCATGGATCTCATCACCTGCCAATCGGGCCATAACAACCGCAATAGGCCATACTCAAGCTTTTGGCTTAACAGAAACACAGATCGAACAGAATCACAGGCTGTATCATGCTTCAAGTAGAGAACTGCAAACAGTCATCTCTCAAACACAAGACAGCATCGAAACACTTGCCCTATTTGGCCATAATCCCGGATTGACCGACCTGATCAATGACCTATCGGATTTCGAACTTTGGAACCTACCCACTTGCGCTGTTTGTGGAATTGAGTTTGATTTCAACTCATGGAAGGAGATTGTTGATCACAAGGGAAAGAAGTTTTACTACGACTTTCCTAAATCAAAACAACACTAGCCCCATTAATCCAACTATAGAATAAACTCGCTGAGGTCTCTATCCTGAACTAAACCATTCAATCTTTCATGTACCATCTCTTTGGTCACTGATACTTTAGCATTGGGTGGGATCTGCTCTGGAATATCGAAGAGTATATCATTGAGCAATTTACTCATCACTGTATGTAAACGTCTCGCACCAATGTTCTCCACCTCTTCATTGACATGAAAAGCGATCTCAGCGATTTCGTGCAAAGCCTCATCAGTATATTCTAGCGAAACATCTTCTGAACCGAGCAAGGCTTCGTACTGCTTGGTCAATGCATTCTTAGGCTCTTTCAAAATGTGATAGAAATCCTCTTTTGTCAATGAATTGAGCTCCACTCTAATCGGGAAACGCCCTTGAAGCTCTGGTATAAGGTCAGAAGGTTTCGATACATGAAAAGCACCTGCCGCTACAAATAAAATGTGGTCTGTATTGACAATACCGTGTTTAGTGCTCACTGCCGAACCCTCAACAATAGGCAAAAGATCTCGCTGCACTCCTTCACGGCTTACATCAGGACCTCCTCCATTCTTCTTTGAGCCTCCAGCGATCTTGTCGACCTCATCGATAAAGATTATACCAGTATTCTCAGCTTTTTGAATCGCTTCTTCCTTTACCTCATCCATATCGATGAGTTTCGTGCTCTCCTCTTCGAGTAATAATTTTCTGGCTTCAGCAATAGTGACCTTACGTTTTTTCGTCTTTTTCGGCATCATATTACCGATCATTTCCTGGATGTTGATCATAGAGGCTTCATCCATTCCACCGCCAACCATGCCCATGTTGCCCTGCTGAGCTTGGATAGAGATCTCGATCTTTCGATCATCGATCTCTCCAGACCTGATCTTCTGCCTGAATCGTTCCCTTGTCTTTTCATTTAACTCCGCATCCGTCATGTCAGTAGCTGGCTTCTCTTCTTGTTGAAAACCCGTTGGCTTTGTGGTATTACGAACCGGAGGAATTAAAGCATCAAGAATGATATCCTCAACATTTTGCTGGGCACGCTCCTTAACGCCTTCCTTTTTGTTCTGCTTGACGAGTTTGACTGCCTGTTCTACAAGATCTCTGACCATACTCTCTACATCACGGCCAACATAACCTACTTCGGTAAATTTAGATGCTTCCACTTTAGTGAAAGGTGCATCTGCAATCTTAGCCAATCTTCTGGCGATTTCCGTTTTTCCAACACCAGTGGCACCGATCAATAAGATGTTGTTAGGCACGATCTCTTTTTGCATCTCTTGCTTCACATGCATTCTTCTCCATCGGTTACGCAAAGCAATAGCAACATTTTTTTTGGCATCGGCTTGGCCTATGATGTATTTATCTAATTCAGCCACGATCTGACGTGGAGTCAATAATTGCTGATCAATCATTTGTATTTTTTTTAAGGAGTTCACTCGTATTCACGACAAGCTGGAAAGTATTACTTCCGCCTGCTACGTGATATAATGCGCGTGAATAGGCAAACTCGAATCTTTTCACTTTAAACATAAATCCGAAAGACAATCCTGCACCTCCGGTCGCATTCTCCAATTTCAACTCTTGCCTAAGCAAATGGTTATAACCCAATCTCAATTGGAAATTGGGAGAGATCAAAAACTCTGTACCAATAACCAGTCTTCGGAAGATCTCCTCGCCAATTCCAGGCTCATTCGACCCCCCAAATGGGTCATTTGATGCTTCGAAATAAACTAAATCATCCCTAACGGTATTTTTTGTTGTCAAGGAAAATCGTAAAGGCATAAATTCTGGCTTATAGGTAAACCCTAGTTGTACATCAAGTGGAAGCCGGCTGTTTCTATTTTCATCAAATTCGGAGAATAAAAAACCAATGTTCTTTATGGCTAGACCAAAGGTCATATCCTTTTCTGGATGCTTAAATCCACCTCCCAAATCAAACAAAAGACCTGATGCTTGGTAAGCCGCTAGATCTGAAACAACAACTTTTGCTGTTGCTCCAGCCGAAAATGCTCCAAATTGCATCGCATACCCCACAGATAAGGCATAATCCTTTGCGCTAACCTCTCCTAAATAAGCCCCTTGTTCATCATAACTATCGACTTTTCCATAATTGAAGTAAGTCAAGTTAAAAGCCCAAGTACCGGTTTGCTTGATGTTTTCTGCATACGAAACCGAAGTACTATTGATGTCAGCGAAATACCCCAAATAAGAGATGGCCGCCTGTTTCTCCCAGTTTTGATTGATCAATGCCGGGTTGCTACTAAGCTGCGTGAGGTCGTCCCATCCACTTGTGATATTGGTTCCCCCCAAAGCTGATAGCCTTGCGTTATTGGGCACATTGAGAAACTCAAAAACACGCTCACCTCCAATCTGACCATAGCTGCTAAATGCTGCCATGAACAACAATAAAAATGAGGTAAGCTTCTGCATCTTCATGAAGATAACGCTCTCTTACTAGAAATAACCTAGTCTTTCAAATCAAACTTCACGGCATTGCTGACTTTTTGTTCAGTCAAGGCAATCTCAAGTACTTCTTCAGCTCTTTCTACAAAGTAAAATGAAAGGTTCTTTCTGTACTGTTCTTCGATTTCCAAAATATCCTTCTCGTTCCTTTGACTAAGAATGATCTCTTTGATACCGGCACGTCTTGCCGCCAATATTTTCTCCTTGATACCGCCAACTGGCAGTACATTTCCTCTTAAGGTGATCTCACCCGTCATCGCCAACTTGGCTTTGACCTTGCGCTGGGTAAATACGGAAGCTAGCGCAGTGAGCATGGTGATCCCAGCTGAAGGTCCATCTTTAGGCACTGCACCCGCAGGAACGTGAACATGTAGATCATATTGATCGAAAATGCGATAATCGATACCATATTGCTCAGCATTCGATTTAAGGAATGAAATGGCTGCCATGGCCGATTCTTTCATCACATCTCCCAATTGACCGGAAAGTATGAGCTTCCCTTTGCCTTTGCTTAAACTGGATTCGATAAATAAGATCTCACCCCCCACAGATGTCCAAGCTAGACCAGTGACCACACCAGCCAGTTTATTATCAGAATAGATCTCTTTGTCAAATCGTTTACCTCCTAAAACCTTCTCAACAAATTCTGGATTGAGTTTTTTAGGGTACTCTTCTTCGAGTGCAATGGATTTGGCCACTGACCTGATAATAGATCCTATCACACGCTCTAAACTTCTAACGCCACTTTCTCTTGTATACCCTTCAATAATGAATTGAATGGTCTTTTTATCGAAAGAAACATCTCTTGACTTCAGTCCATGCTCCTTTTTCTGCTTAGGGATCAAATGCTTTTTAGCGATCTCGATCTTTTCTTCAATAGTATACCCCGAAACCTCAATAACCTCCATTCGATCTCTCAATGCGGGCTGTATAGTATCCAAAGAATTGGCCGTAGCAATGAAAAGCACCTTAGAAAGGTCATATTCAACTTCTAGGTAATTATCTGTGAACTCATGGTTTTGCTCAGGATCAAGTACTTCAAGCAAGGCTGAGGAAGGGTCTCCTCTAAAATTTGAATTGACCTTATCGATCTCATCCAAGACAAAAACAGGATTTGAGGTCTTTGCCTTTTTGATGTTTTGCACCACTTTACCCGGCATTGCACCGACATAAGTTTTTCTATGGCCACGAATCTCCGCTTCATCATGAACACCACCTAGAGACATTCTTACATATTGTCTACCTAAAGCTTTCGCAATCGAACGACCTAGAGAGGTTTTCCCTACACCTGGAGGGCCGTATAAACAAAGAATTGGACCCTTGAGGTCATTCTTCAGTTTCAGCACTGCCAAATATTCTAGAATTCTGTCCTTAACCTTCTCAAGTCCGTAGTGATCTTGATTGAGCACTTTTTGTGCCTTTTTCAAGTCAAGATCATCCTCTGAGTATTCACCCCATGGCAGCTCGGTCATGAGCTCAGCATAGTTCATCGTGATCGGGTACTCAGCAGCCATTGGATTCATCCTTAAGATCTTATCCAATTCCTTATTGAAGTGCTCATGTACCTTCTTCGGCCACTTCTTGTCATCGCCTTTTTTGCGAAGTGCCTCCACCTCACGCTCAGGACCATCTTCGCCCAACTCATCTTGCAGCACTTTCATTTGCTGACGTAAGAAATAGTCTCTTTGCTGCTGGTCTATATCCGTATGTACCTTCGTTTGGATCTCGGCCTTGAGCTCAAGCATCTGCACCTCTTTGAGCAAATGGGTAAGCAAGGCAGTTGCCCTGTCTGTTCCATTGTTTATTTCAAGTAAGCCTTGTTTTACTTTAGGCTCAGCATTGATATTCGAAGAAAGAAAGTGCACCAAAAAACTAGGCTTCTCTATATTTTCCAGCGCCACTTGAGCCTCTTTTGGAATCTCTGGGTTCAACTGCATAATGCGATTAGCCGCATCTCGAATTGACTGGATCACAGCCTTCAGTTCCTTACTTAAGCGTTTAGGGAATTTCTCTTCCAAGTATGTAACTTTCGCTTGAAAGAAAGGAGTGTTTGAGGTGAATTCCTCGACATTAAATCTCTGTTTACCCTGAACGATTATGGTTGTATTACCATCAGGCAGTACCAGCATCTTAACGATCTTTGCGACTGTGCCTATATTGTAGAGGTCTTTAGCCTGTGGGTCTTCTACATCTGGGTTTTTTTGAGCCAAAACACCAATGATCTTTTCCCCTTTATACGCCTGCTTTACCAAGCGAATAGACTTTTGACGACCTACGGTGATAGGAATCAAAACACCTGGAAAAAGTACTGTATTTCTGACGGTTAAGATCGGAAGTTCTTCTGGCAGATCAGATGCCTTGGTCTCTTCATCATCCGGAGCGATCATTTGAATCAACTCACCATTCTCGTCATCTCCTAATTCGGCAGCCAAAATGGTTCCGATGGTTTGTCTATCTATCTTCATATATGAATGTCAATGTGGCGCAAATTCTAAAAGATTTTGCGGAACCACAGTATTACAAGCAATATGCCAAATGACGGTCTGTCAGGTTTTTGTGTTTTTATTGTCTGTCTTTTGATGTAACTTCAATTTAACATCCGATTTTGCCTAATACTGACATCTATTGACACAAAAGATCATCACCATATTGATACTTTTAGCCTTCACGGGTGGCAATATCCAAGCTCAATTCTGGAAAAAGAAAAAGACCAAGGAAGTAGAGTTAAACTCCGATACAGTGTCTATTGAGATCACCAACATCAATTTCCACAACATCAATAAGGTTACGGGCTATGTCGACAAAAAAACAGAAAGGAAAATCCAGAAGCTAGATCAAGAAGAGAATTGAGAAGAGCTCTACCCTGTATTAAAGGACTATGTGTCCAATTTTGGCCCAATGAACTTTGCTCACCAAACCTATTACATCTGGCGATTAGCCAAACTCACAGAAATCTTTGCTTCTCCAGAAGATGCCAAACCCCTTTATGCTATGGTACTCAAGCATCACAGAAAAGGTCTTGACATTGGTGAAGTGCTTGCCAGATATGATTCATTAGACACTAATAAAAAGGAGTATTATGTCCCACTCGATTATTATTATGAGCTAGTGGAATACAGAAGGCAAGTCGACACGCTCATTCCTCCTAAAAGTGTATTAAAGACCATGGGTCGCTTGGTAAACTCTGATCAAGAAGATTATGCCCCTGTGGTAGCGATGAACGATTCTGTTGTCATATTCACCTCCAAAAGAAACACACAATTCGATGGATTGGTGAAGAACGAAAAAGAAGACCTTTTCATCACCAGACTTGAAGGTAAAGACTGGTCGGAAGCGGAACTCCTAACGCAAACCAATAGTAATTACAAAGAGGGCTCTGGCTATATGACCCAAGATGGAAAAACCATTTTCTTCACACGATGCGGAGCTTCTGATGGATTTGGGAATTGTGATATATATTACACTACATATTACGAAGGTGAGATCGAAGTTGATTCCACTTACGTGCTTCGAAATATCAATAACAATCCTGATGATGACTTGGAATACAAAACCATCCAGGTCATCAAAGACACGGCCTATTGGATAGAGCCCATCAACTTAGGAAAAGATGTAAATTCAGAAACTTGGGATTCTCACCCCACACTCAACTCTACTGAAGATACCTTGTACTTTTCATCAGATAGACTGGGAGGCTTCGGCATGTCAGACCTTTATTTTACCACTCAAGACCGCAATGGAAAATGGCAAAAACCAAAGAACTTAGGGCCAATCATTAATACAAGAGGCAACGAAGTGAGTCCGTTTTTTCACCCCTTGTACAATGTTTTATACTTCAGCAGTAACGGTCATCTATTGAATTTTGGCGATTATGATATCTATAAGTCTTATAAAATGTACGGTGGTTGGTCAGAGCCCTATAATATTGGACCATTGGTCAATGGAGAGGGCACAGAATTCTACTTTAGTATCGACAGGAAGTCAGAATATATTTATTACGCTAGCTCTGAAGAGAGCATGCAAGGCTTAGATCTTTACTCTTTCCCCTTACCCATGGAAGGCCAGCCCCTGGCGACCACCAAGTTGAGAGGAAGTATTAAAGATATCAAAGGAAAGATTCCCAAGAATCTGGTGGTTAGCATTATCGACCTCGATGAGGGTGTAGAAGTTGCGCCAAAGTACGCAAGAGATGATGGTACATTTGAATTCGACCTGATCAATGAGAGAAACTACTTATTGGTGATTCAAGGAGATGATATTTTCAGATTCGAAGAGTTCTTTTTTCTTGATGGTGACAAGACATTTGAAGGAGTAGTTGAACGCGTTTCAAGTAAGTTTGAATTCTCTTCTTTAGAGTTCGAAAATGGCAAAGCCGATATTCTGCCCGAAATGCATGAGGACCTTCAAAAGGTAATTGATTTCTTGATCGATCATCCAGATTTCAATTTGATGATCAACGGACACACTGACTCAAGTGGTGACAAAATTTTCAATCAATTATTGTCTCAAAGGAGAGCCGATTCCATTAAAAAATACATCCTAAATAGCACTGTAGCAATTGCCCCACATCGCGTTGGTGCTATGGGTTATGGCAGCCAAAAACCGCTTATTAAGGAAGAAAAAACAGAGGAAGATAAAAGAACCAATCGCAGGGTAGAATTCGATATTTACAGAGACCCACAGCTTTCAAATAAATAAAAAAAGCTCCTCATTACTGAGGAGCTTAGAATTTCTAATCGCCCTTATACTTTTAAATTCCAAAAAGCTTCAGAATATCATTCCCAAAAACGAAGACCATAAGGGCCAATAATATGATCATCCCTACTTTTTGTGCTCCTTCCAAGAACTTATCCGAAGGTGCATTTCCACTGATCATTTCGTAAAGCAAGAACATCACATGGCCACCATCTAGTGCCGGAATAGGTAATAAGTTCATGAATGCCAAAATCATAGAAATGAATGCTGTCGTATACCAAAAACGGTTCCAGTCCCATGCTGTAGGGAAGAGTTCAACAATGCCAATAGGGCCTGATATGCTTCTTGCAGACAATCCACCAGTGAACATTTTACCCATGGCTCGAGCATTCACGATCACTAGACCAAATGCATCTGCTGTACCTTTGGTTACGGCCTCGCTGAATGTGTACTCGTTTACCGAAGTTTCGAGTAAAGAGGCTAAGGCAATGCCAATGGTTGTGTCCTTATTTACAGCGACCTCAAAATCAAGTAACTCCCCTTCTCGATCGATCTTGACATCAACCACATCACCCGCATGAGACTCTAGAGCAGGCTTCATTTCATCCCAATATTCAATAGGCTGCTCACCTATCTTCACAATCTTATCTCCTATAATGATACCCGCCTTCTTTGCGTTTGAATTGGCCTGGTATTCTGGGTCTGGGGGATACGCCACAACAAACGGTATCCTTGGATAGATAAAATTGGCTCTGAAAGCTTTGTCTTTTGAGAGAATATCTAAAGCGTCATCAGGCATATCAACCCGTACCTCTTGTCCATCTCTCAAAACGGTAATGTAGGCATCAGAATCCAAAAATAGGTCAGGACTGGTAAGGTCGCTTACGCGCTCAAAATCTTGTCCATTTACATTCAAAATTTTATCGCCTGTCTGAAACCCGAAGTCTTGCCCATATTCAAATGCCTGAATACCATTTTCTTTGACCAAATCGCTTGAGAGATATTCATCACCAGTGTTATAAGTCAAAATGATCATGGCAATCACGCCAGCGATCACATTGACAATGATACCACCCAGCATCACGATCAAACGCTGCCAAGCCGGTTTAGATCTAAACTCCCAAGGCTGCGGTGGCTGAGCCATTTGCTCTTTATCCATCGACTCATCGATCATTCCTGAGATCTTCACAAAACCACCAAGTGGAATTGCCCCCAAACCATATTCTGTTTCCCCTTTCTTAAAAGAGAAGAGTGTTGGCGGAAAACCAATGAAGAATTTTTCAACCTTCATTCCAAACATTTTGGCGGTGAGCATGTGCCCCCCCTCATGTATTCCCACTAAAAGCGAAAGCGCCAGCAATAACTGAGCTACTTGTATTAAGGTTTCCATTAAATATTATATGATTTAGCTAATTGTCTTGTTTCGAAATCTGTTTGAACGTAGTCCTCGTAAGAAGGATGTTCAATAAAGGATATTTTATGCATACTCTCTTCTACAAGGTCTGACATTTCTAAGAAACCGATCTCATCTTTTAAGAATTTGGCTACAGCAATTTCATTGGCAGCATTAAGTATACAAGGCATATTACCACCCTTAGCCATTGCTTGATAAGCCAAATCAAGGTTTCTAAATGTTTTGAGATCTGGCTGTTCAAAGGTCAAGGAAGGGTAATCAATAAAATTAAACCTTGGGAAGTCGGTCTTTAATCTTTCAGGAAAAGTCATTGCAAACTGAATAGGCAACTTCATATCTGGTAAGCCCATCTGTGCTTTCATACTTCCATCTTCAAACTGTACTAAACTATGCACAATTGATTGCGGATGTACGATCACTTGTATCTGTTCTGCCTTTAGACCAAATAACCACTTCGCTTCGATCACTTCCAGCCCCTTATTCATCATAGAAGCTGAATCAATCGTGATCTTGGCACCCATTTCCCAATTGGGGTGCTTCAATGCCTGTGCCTTGGTTACACTTGATAGCTCATCTCTGTTCTTACCTCTAAAAGGCCCACCAGAAGCGGTAAGCACGATCTTTTCGATCGGATTGTGGAATTCACCTACCAGGCACTGGAAAATTGCAGAATGCTCAGAATCTACTGGGTAAATATTTACTCCTTTTTCTTGAGCGAGTTTGGTCACTAATTCACCAGCAACCACCAAAGTTTCTTTGTTGGCTAAAGCAATGTGCTTTCCCGCTTCTATTGCTTTAATCGTTGGTGCGAGACCGGCATAGCCTACCAAGGCGGTCAGTACCAAGTCAACGGTATCCATTTGTACCACTTGATCCAAAGCATTCTTCCCAGTATACACTTTTATATTCAACGGATCGAGCGCTGCAAAAACCTGATCGTAAAGCACCTCATTGCCAATCACCACAACATTAGGCTTGAACTTGGCAGCTTGCTCTACAAGTAAGTTCGCATTATTATGAGCTGTAAGCACTTCCACCTCAAAGCTCTCCGGATTTGCCTGAATTACTTCAAGGGCTTGGGTACCGATAGAACCCGTAGAACCTAAAATGGCGATTGTCTTTTTGGTGCTCAAATGATTATGCTTAAATGATATGACCTTTTAGCCGCTGAAAACCGTGCAAATTTATGCCTTTTTAGACGGTCAGCAAATTTGAATAGACAAACACCAGCATCCACAAAAAAGTTATTACAATAATGGAGGCCCTTAACATGAATTAACAACAAACTTCAACTCAAATTTAAGGGTCCACGTATGTTTGTTTGGTGATTGAAATTTTTCAAGAACAGGATTGCCTAAGTGTATTAATATTTAGAAAGAATTTACAGATGAAAAATGTATTAAAACTCTTCGTTATTGCCTTTGTGAGTGGATTGGCTGGTGCATTTGTTTATCAGAATTATTTGGCCCCACAACAAGTAACAGAGATCGTAAGAGAAGTACCTTCGGCTGTACAGGCGCGATCATTAGAATACACTCCCGATCGTTACTCTTCAAATATTGATGGAGAGGCCGTTAATCTTGATTTTAGAACGGCAGCGGAAAGATCGATCCACAGTGTGGTTTACATCATCAATAAGCAAAGGAGTCGTAGAAGCATGTCATTCTTAGATTTCTTTTCGCGAAGAGAATTGCCCACGGAAGAAATGCCGATAGGTTCAGGATCGGGGGTAATTTATTCTGAAGATGGATACATCATTACCAATTATCATGTGATCAAAGGTGCTGATGCCATAGAGGTGCAACACGAGAAAAGAACTTATGAAGCACAACTTGTTGGTACCGATCCGGATATGGATATCGCTGTATTGAAAATTGACGCTGACGACCTGCCCGCCATTGAAATTGGAAAAAGCACGGATGCAAGAGTCGGTGATTGGGTATTGGCTGTGGGTAACCCTTTCAACCTTACGTCAACCGTAACGGCAGGTATAGTAAGTGCTATTGGTAGCGATGCCAATGCCGTGAGAGAAAACTTCCCCATTGAACTCTATATACAAACAGATGCTGCGATCAACCCTGGAAACAGTGGTGGAGCATTAGTCAATATCAATGGCGAGTTGATCGGTATCAATACTTCTATCATTTCCCGAACGGGCTCATATGCCGGATATGGTTTTGCCGTGCCGTCTGATGTGGTCGTCAAAATTGTGGAAGACCTAAAGAAATACAAGGTGGTCCAAATGGCATTCACAGGTGCTGAATTGGCAGACATTGACAGCAAATTGGCAGATCAAGAAGGTTTGAGTTCCTTAAATGGAGTTTTTGTCAAATCTATCAAACAAGATGGAGCGAGTGATAATGCCGGCATTAGAGCAGGCGATGTGATCCGTATGATCAATAATGTTGAGGTAAATAGTAAATCCAAATTTGATGAGGTAGTTAGTAGCCTTTCACCTGGCGACAGGGTACCGGTTGCTTTTGAAAGGGATGAGCGCATGCGTGAAACCACGATGACCTTAGAGAATGCGCTAGGCAATACAGAAATCTTGGGTTCTGATGCGCTCAAAGCAGATGATATTTTCTTCTCTGACTTCCTAGGTGCTGAAATGCGCGTGCTTACAAGAAGCGAGTTAGAAGACCTTAGGCTAAAAGTAGGCGTGAAAGTGACCTCTATAGATAAAGACCGAGGCTTCTTGAGAAGACTTGACCTTGCTGAAGGCGATGTGATTGTGGCTATCAACCGAAGAGGTGCTGCAGATCCAAGAGCCGTTGCTGCTTATCTCGAAAAATACTATGGAAGAATTTATATCGATATCATTGATAAGAATGGTCGGGAAAGAACCTTGACCTATACTTTTCAGTAAATCTATTCTTCACTGATTACATTCTTTAAAGCCTTTCTGTATTCAGAAGGGCTTTTTCCTGTAAACTCTTTAAAGCGCTTATTGAAATGGGAGAAATTGTTGAAACCACTTTCAAAAGATACATCAGTGATCGATTTTGACGTTTCCGCCAATAGTTTTGAAGCGTGCACCACGCGGTATTCGTTTACGAACCTAGTGAAGGTCTTTCTTGAATTCTTTTTGAAATATCTACAGAATGCAGGTACCGTCATGTGTACTTGATCGGAAATCTCATCCAAAGAGATCTGCTCTTTATAATTGTCTCTTATATAGTTATATACATGATTGATTCTCTCGTTCTCCTTCGAATCAACCGCCAAAGCGACACCATCAGCATTCAGAATCTTATATTCTTGACTTATTGCTAATTCTTTCAAAATCTCTAACAAGCCAATCAAACGGTCGAAATGATCAACCCAAGAAAGCGCTTCTATTTTTTTACCGACCTTCCTCTTGGTTTCTCCATGAAAAGTGATGCCCTGTTTAGAAATTCGAAAGAGCTTTTTAACCTGGTTCATCTCAGGAACATTAAAAAAGTCAGGTCCTAAAAAGTCTTCTTTGAACTGAACCACCGTTTCAGACCTATTTCCTGTTAAGCGATCTGTAAATCCATAGTGAGGTAGATTAGCTCCCATTAGAACAAGATCACCATTGTTAAAATAGGACACGTGCTTTCCTATATGTCTTTTACCACTTCCTCCATTCACATGAATCAATTCCAATTCAGGATGAAAATGCCAATTGGCCAAATTCTGCTCACAAGACGATGAAAACCGTCTGACTAGGAATGAACTCCCTACTGAAGGGAGTATTTGCTCTAATGATGGTGTTGTTGGTTTTTTCATCTACAGTTACCGTTTAACGATGATCGTCTAAATTTAATTCCCAAACTACCTCATAATTAACTCTTTTGTGTTCCATATTACCAATATAAACAATTACCGTATTCATTAGGGTTAATTTAGAACATATAATTACCAATTCTGTTGTAGTACAGCCCATCTTGACCCCATACATTTGTAGTGTAATTGGTTAACATAAACAATTAGCAAAATGAAAAACATGAACAAAGTATTGTTGACAGCTGCGATGGTCGTAGCATCAACGTTTGCACTTGCTAATGGCGATAAACCTTACGTCAGAGTAGAAAGATCAGGAGCTAAATCATTTGCTGTAATAGCTCACAGCACGACTGAGGAAGGTGCTCAGATCAAATTAAGAACAGAAAACGGTTCAACTTTATATAGCGCAACAATTCAAAATGGCCAAGACTTTGGTAAAAGACTAGAGCTCAACAATTTGCCAGAAGGTAATTATGCATTAGAAGTTGAAAGCAGAGGCAGTTTTGTCTCAACTCCAATCGAGATCAAGAATGATTCAGCATTTGCGAATCTTAAAGATCAAGTGACGGTATTGAAGCCGGTAATCTGTCAAAACGGTCAAAAGGTAGATATTATCATGCCTAATGATACCGAAGCAATTGCTTTGGTGACGATCTATGACAGCCAGAACAGAAAGTTGAAATCAGAAACAGTGAATAACATGAAAACAACACGTTTCGACATGACCAAACTTGCGGCCGGTACTTACACATTAAGAGTAGAAACTAAAGGAAAATCATTCATGCAATCTGTCTCTATTAAATAATAGAGGCACGGTGTTCAATCGAAACCCTGGTCCCGATTTTCGGGATCAGGGTTTTTTTATTGAAAAATTAGCATATTTAACTCATATGCTATTGACTTCCACAGACTCAAAGATCTACGTTTATCGATTTGAGATCTTCTTTGTTTCTTTATTGGTCTTACTCTTTGGGTCGGTATTCTTTCCTTTCGGTATCTATGACAAATTTGCTGAACCGATATTCTATATCCTCAATCTACTTTCAGGTATCCAATTGAGTAGAAACCATAAGCTACTTTACAGATTAGGGTTTCTTTTGATCCTGATGGGTGTAGTCACCACTATTCTTGAAATGTTTTTGGGAGGTTCTACATTCAAATCTATTATAGTGACTTGGCGATTCTTTATTTACTTTTTCTTTTACTTGCTCGTCACCTATGAGATCATCACACAAGTTTGGAGCGCCAAAGAGGTGACCAATAATGTGATGGTAGGACTGATGAGCGGGTATATATGCTTGGGTCTCGTAGGCCTATTCGCTTTTTTGGCTATCGATCTTTTTGTGCCAGGTTCTTTTGTAGGTTTAGACCCTAGCATTCCTCGTGGAGACCAACTTCTCTACCTCAGTTTCATTACTTTATTGACCGTGGGGTATGGAGATATGCTACCAGCCACAGACATTGCCCATCGCGCCTCTATTCTCATCGGTCTTGTAGGCCAGTTTTATTTGGTGATCATTATGGCAGTAGTCTTAGAGAAATTTATTCGCCATAGAAATAAAAAGGTTGAAACTGATCTTTAGATCTGCTTCATTCGCATTTTCTTCTTCAATTCATCCATCGAGTGAGCAAACTTGGAATCAATATCCATCATGTCACTCACTGATTGTACAGCATGAATTACTGTAGAGTGGTCTCTACCCCCAAAATGATAGCCGATTGACTTTAGGGAATGATTCGTGTATTCTTTACAAAGATACATGGCTACCTGACGTGCGATCACAATTTCTTTCTTGCGTGTTTTGTCTTTTAGGTCTTCAACAGAGATCTGGAAGTACTCTCCCACCGACTTCTGGATATAATCAACACCCACTTCAGATTCAATGTCGTGCACGATGTTCTTGAGTGTTTGCTTTGCCAACTCAAGGTTGATCTCTGTCTTATTCAATGTCGCATGTGCGATCAGCGAGATCAATACACCTTCAAGCTCTCTCACATTGGTGTCAACACTGTATGCAAGATATTCAACCACATCATCAGGAATGTAAATTCCATCCGACTGCATTTTACGCATGATGATGGCCATTCTCGTTTCAAAGTCAGGCATTTGAAGATCAGCGGTCAAACCCCATTTAAATCGAGACAATAATCGATCTTGGAGCCCTTTCAAATCACGAGGTGCGCGATCACTACTCATAATGATCTGCTTGCCATTCTGATGTAAGTGATTGAAAATGTGGAAAAACATCTCTTGTGTTTTCTCTTTTCCGCTAAAGAACTGCACATCATCAATAATGAGTGTATCTACCTGTAAATAGAAATTTGTAAAACTCTGAATATTATTGTTTTTGATCGCATCCGTAAACTGTGTGGTAAACTTCTCAGAAGATACATACAGCACGAAATTATTACTCGACTGCGAGCCAATAGTGTTTCCTATGGCCTGCATCAAATGTGTTTTACCTAAACCTACACCGCCATAGATCATCAATGGATTAAAAGAGGTGATCCCTGGCTTCTCAGCAACAGCTATTCCTGCCGATCGCGCCAAGCGATTACAATCTCCTTCAATGTAATTTTCAAAACTGTAATTGGGATTCAGGTTAGAGTATCTCTTTTCTTCTTCCAACGAAGGCATCTGAAAAGGATTAGACACTTGAGCGGCTCTTGGTTCTCGATTCCAGCCATTCTGCTGGGTTTTATTGTTGGGTAGCGTAACCGATACAGGTTGATTTTGGGCACTCCCGCTATCAACGATCACGGAATACTCAAGACAACCTTCAGGTCCTAATTGCTTTTTAATGCACTCTCGCAACAAATGAACATAATGCTCTTCTAAATACTCATAGAAGAATTGACTTGGTACTTGAATCGTCAAGACATGATCCTCGATATTCAAAGGATTTATCGGTTCAAACCATGTCTTGAAGCTTTGCTCTCCAACTTGAGTTTTGATAAAATCAAGACAGTCCTCCCAAACCGATATGTCGCTTTTAACCATTTGCGTTACGTTCACCCGATTACATTAAATTTCTCCTAGATTTTGAGATGCAGGGAGACAAATTTGTGAAAAATAAGACGAAGTAAAAAGGAGAATAACCCAATACCTAATAAATAGTTTTCCCCATGCTTATCACACTTATCCACATCTAAAAATGTGGATAACTCTATAAAATTGGCTTATATGATGCCAATCATCAAATAGCCCAGCATTATGATATAACTTCGCATTGGCTTCAATTATCTTAGCAGTAATAAAAGAACAGCGAAATGGGAAAAGGACTCTTCACAGATTTTGAAAAAGCTACTGTTGAACAGTGGCTTGAAAAGTTAACGACAGACCTCAGGGGAAAACCGGTCGAAGAATTGCATTGGACCAAAGCCGGCATTGATGGAAAGCCATTTTATACCCAAGCAGATTTAAAGCAAAACGTCAGTTTTGCAAATCAAAACCCTGAACCCGAAAAGTTCGGAGACCGTTTTTGGATCAATTTTGAGCTTATCAAAGTTGAAAATGACAAAAAAGCTAACGCAAAAGCGCTACATGCCTTAAACAATGGCGCTGAGGGAATCCTATTTCATTGCGAAGCAATACCAAATTTCGCCCTCCTCTTAGATAATGTCCAGCTAGAATTCTGCCATGTCTCTTTCGAATTAAACGAAAGTGTTGACGTTTCTCATTTCTGCGAGAACTATAGAAGCTATGTGATCAGTACTGGCATCCCTCGAGAAAAAGTATTTGGCCATTTGATCAACCATACGCCTTACAATCAAGAACATTTCCCAAACTTCAAAACAGCTTCATATCGCTTCAAGGCTGGAGCAAACCTCAAGGAAAGCTTGCATGAATTTGTGAATAGTATGAAGCCCAATGCACCAGCCAATAATCTGTCCGTATTTGTTGAGCTCGAAGATGACTACTTTTTAGAGATCGCCAAGCTTCGTGCACTCCGTCATTTATTAAAAGAGAGGTTTGATAACGGTTTTTCTATTATTGGCGTAAGTCCTGATTGGACAGAAGAAATAGAAGACATGCACTCTCACCTCCTGCATGCCACTACACAAGCCATGTCTGCAATTTTAGGTGGAGTAGATGGCTTGGTCGTTCAACCTTTTTATCCTGTTTTCCCGAATAAACCCGCATTAGCTGAGCGTATTGCGCGTAACATCTCTACACTTTTAAGGGATGAATCTTATTTAGGGAAGGTCGTTGACCCCGCAGCAGGTTCCTATTTTATTGATAGCCTAACAAACCAAATGATCGGCAATATTAAAAGTGAGGATGAAGTCATCAAAGGCACCCAAGAATGGCATACTGCCGAAGGCATAAAGGTTCCTTCAGTTATTGATAAGAAAAAAACCTCAAATTTTGAGCACCTTGGTTTTGTCGCAGGACTTCCTCCATATTTGAGAGGACCATACTCCTCCATGTATACCATCAGACCATGGACGATAAGGCAATATGCCGGTTTTTCAACTGCTGAGGAGTCTAATGCATTTTACAGAAGGAATTTGGCTGCGGGTCAAAAAGGCCTTTCGGTGGCATTTGACCTGGCCACACACAGAGGCTACGACTCTGATCACCCACGGGTAGTGGGTGATGTCGGCAAAGCCGGTGTGGCCATCGACTCTATATTGGATATGGAAATCCTATTCGATCAAATTCCGCTTGATAAAATGTCGGTATCGATGACCATGAATGGTGCGGTAATTCCGATCATGGCCTTTTACATTGTGGCGGCTGAAGAACAAGGCGTAGACAAAAGTCAATTAAGTGGCACCATTCAGAACGATATTTTAAAGGAGTTCATGGTAAGGAATACCTACATCTACCCTCCTCTTCCTTCCATGCGCATCATCGGTGATATTTTCGAATACACAGCCCAGAATATGCCACGTTTTAATAGTATCTCTATATCTGGCTATCACATGCATGAGGCAGGCGCACCTGCCGATATTGAATTGGCTTACACCTTGGCCGATGGCCTAGAATACATTCGTACAGGAATTGCAGCCGGATTAGATATTGATGCCTTTGCCCCTCGCCTTTCTTTCTTTTGGGGAATAGGCATGAACCATTTTATGGAGATCGCCAAAATGAGAGCGGGCAGGCTGCTATGGGCCAAGATCGTTAAGCAATTCGATCCGAAAAATCCAAAATCAATGGCCTTGAGAACCCATAGCCAAACCTCAGGCTATAGTTTAACAGAACAGGATCCTTTTAACAATGTGGCAAGGACCTGTGTAGAAGCAATGGCTGCTGTATTAGGTCATACCCAATCGCTCCATACCAATGCGCTTGATGAAGCCATTGCTCTACCAACTGATTTCTCTGCAAGAATTGCCAGAAACACACAGATCTTCTTGCAAAAAGAAACGGGGATTACGGACGTGATCGATCCTTGGGGTGGCTCATATTATGTGGAATACCTCACCGATCAATTGGTAGAAAAAGCCTGGGCGCATATCCAAGAAATTGAAGAATTGGGCGGTATAGCCAAAGCGATCGAAGAAGGGCTTCCTAAAATGCGTATTGAAGAAGCCGCTGCACGAAAACAAGCGCGTATTGATTCCGGTAAAGACGTAATCGTTGGTGTCAATCAATACCAAACGGACGAAAAAACAGAAATTGACTTACTTGAAGTTGACAATACGGCTGTGCGTAAAGCACAACTCGAACGATTGGCTAAACTTAGAGCAGAAAGAGACCAAAGCGCTGTGGAGAAAGCACTTGACGCCATCACTGAGGCTGCCAAAACAGGCAAAGGCAATTTACTCGAACTTGCGGTTGAAGCGGCCAGGGTTCGGGCCAGCTTGGGAGAGATCTCTATGGCAATGGAAAAAGAATTTGGGCGTCATAAAGCTGTGACCCGTTCAATCTCTGGTGTATATTCGAGCGAAGTGAAAGAAGATAAAGACTTTATCAAAGCCAGGGAGCTATCCGATCAGTTTGCTGAAATGGATGGCCGTAGACCACGTATTATGGTCGCTAAAATGGGGCAGGATGGTCATGACCGTGGGGCTAAAGTGATCGCTACAAGTTTTGCAGATCTAGGGTTTGATGTTGACATCGGACCTTTGTTCCAGACACCTCAGGAAGTGGCGCTGCAAGCCGCAGAAAATGACGTGCATGTTGTTGGCGCTTCGAGCTTAGCAGCAGGACACAAAACACTTGTTCCCGAATTGATCGATGAATTGAGAAAACTCGGAAGAGATGATATTATGGTCATTGCAGGAGGAGTAATTCCTCAAAATGACTATGATTTCCTCTTTGAAGCTGGTGTAACTTCTGTATTTGGCCCGGGTACTGTTATCGCTAAGGCCGCTCAAGAGATCTTGCAGAAATTAATGGAGGAAGAATAACCACAAGTTGTTATCTCGTCATTTCAGAAAAAAAGAGAATTTAGATACGTGACAAATTAATACTGGCAAAAGCTTAAGCATGAATTTTACGGTATGACGGTTTTTGTTTTGAGCATACAATTATTCTTTGCCTCTGCTTTGTCTAATCCTCCTGCCCCTTTTCAAAAAGGGGGAAACTCCGACCAATTTGAAAATCGAAACTGACATTCTTATTTAAGGAGGAGTTAGAGGTGGTTAACCTTCTCTCAAAAACCATCGATTCAGTCTTTCACCGAAGAGGTCGAAGACAATGGCAATCAGTAAAATGCTATATTCTATGATCACCACATCAATACGATCAGTATAGTCTCCTCCCAAGTAGTTGATATAGGTCATAAAGATCAGTGCTGACCATATCAATGGAAAGCGTTTTGTACTGAATACTGACATCGCCAACATCGGAACGACATACCAAGGATGAACTGTGGTTCCAAACAACAAATAAAGCAGCCATACCCAAATCATCTGACGTGGCCAATCCACCTTTACTTTGGCCAAAAGAGAGTAGACCATGATCGATCCAAAAGTCGCATACATCATCCATTTACCAGACTTGGCAATGATGTTATGACCTTCCGTTTCGAAGCCGTACCAACGGGCCAAGTAATAGATACTGCCGTTGAATTCGAACTTTTGAAAATATAGCGCCATGCTATCCCAAATAGCCCAAACATGTGCTGTGTTGATCAGTAACAAAAAAGAGATGGCTAAAGTGGAGATAACAATAGCACCATAAATGACTGTCTTTTTAAGTCCGATCTTACGAATCAGCAACGGTAGCAAAATGAGCGGGATGAACTTAGTAGCAACAGACAATCCGAAGTAAATAGCTGAAGAGTGCAATTTCCCCTGCTCATATTTAAGTAAAGCCAATAGTAAAAAGAAGATAACGATGGCTTCAAAATGCAGGTTTCCTGTGAGCTCTAGAATCACCAATGGATTTAACCAGTAGATCAATCCATATTTTTCAGGGAGCTTATATTGCGCCAACAATCTCTTGATCAGCACCATATTACCAAACTCGAAGATCAGAATAATGACCCTTAACATAATGATTGACCAAACCTCTGAATTGGGTGAGAACAGTGTGCTTATAAAAAACAACACCTGATTCAGCGGTGGATAGATCGATAAATATTCCTTTGAATTGATCTTTTGAAAGAGCTCTTCCGTTATTCCTGTCAACCCCGAACCTAAGTGATGGGCTGGTAGATATTTGTAAGGATCTTCCAAGTTGAATAATAAGCGCCCATCCCAAATAAAGCGATAGACATCATCTGAAAGCTTCGGTATGGCCGCAATGATCAATAATCTGATCAGAATACCCCAGTAGTAGCCTAACTCAACATCACCCTCTTCTGCCTTTCTGAGAAAGACCAGAAAACCAATAAAAGCCAAACCAAAGCCTGAAATGAGAAATGTAGTCTCTTCTCGAGGTATGAAGTAGGCGATAGCTACCATCATGGCAGCGATGAGGATCAGACTTGAAAATAAAATGGACTGCTTTTGCTTAGGCATTTCTGGTATGCTGAACTGAGTAGTAAAATACCAAAAGGAATCCTAAACTCAGTAGCAGGTGGAATGGTAACAGCGCATAATCATTGAAATAAAAGGCCAATGCCAAGCCTCCAAAAAAGTAAATACTCAAAAAGCCTTCAAGTGCTGTTAAAGGATTGATGCGCTTAGCGAAGTACTTATTCCCTTTCCATGTACCTTTTTTGTCCGTGATATTGAATTTAGGGGTTCTCACGAAAGGGGTTTTCTTCCCAATGAGCCCCTCAAAAACAGCCATTGCATTATGAACACTGAGCCCAAGAAATACAGAAAGCAACATAAACATCTTAGGGACAAACTCTTTCAAGGTCTTCCAAAAACCGGTTCTTTCCGCTTTGAAACCATTCCAATAAAAAATGGCCAAGAAGACGTAGCCCATTAGGAAGATCATGGAGATATTCATCAGTAAATGCCAACTATCAGAAAGGTTCCTGATGAACAAAACAGGGACACTCAAAATAGCGGTAACGACAATACAGATAAATACTGCTGAGTTCAATAAATGAAAAGTCGCATGGAACTTAGTACCAAAGGACAGATTCGATTTTAGCACTCTTGGAAGTAGCTTTTTAGAAGTTTCTGCAGCGCCTTTCGTCCAACGATATTGCTGAGATTTGATCGCACTCATTGCAGCAGGCAGCTCTGCAGGAGCTACAACATCTGGCGTATAATAGATCTTCCAACCATTCAATTGTGCGCGATAACTGAGGTCGAGATCCTCGGTCAATGTATCTGCTTTCCACCCCCCAGCATCTTCAATGCAGCGCTTTCTCCAAATGCCCGCTGTACCGTTAAAGTTTAGGAAATGATTGCCTTGTGATCGCCCATTTTGTTCTACAAAGAAGTGCGTATTCAGACCAAAAGCTTGCAGCTTGGTGAGCATAGAATAATCCTCGTTGATATGCCCCCAACGTGTTTGAACTACGCCAATATTTTCATCTTGCTCAAAGTGAGGAATACTGCGTTTGAGAAAATCTTGATCTGGAACAAAATCAGCATCGAAAATTGGAATAAATTCTCCTTTGGCGATGCTCAAACCATATTGCAAGGCTCCCGCTTTAAATCCTTTACGGTCGATTCTTCTGATCTGTTGAATGTCTACCCCTTTTTCCCGCCAAGCTTTTACCTTTTTTTCGATCAGTTCAACAGTCTCATCATTAGAATCATCCAACACTTGAATCTCGAGCTTGTCTTTTGGCCAATCGAAAGAGGCTACGGCATCTATCAATCTTTCTACTACATACAGCTCATTGTATACAGGTAATTGAACCGTAACATGGGGATAATCATAATTTTCTGGAATGCTTGCAGCAACTGAGATCAGTCCTTTTCGCTTCGCTTTACGGTATTTGTAAACCAGATTGAGTTGGGAAATACTATAGATAAAGATGAACGATAAAGCACCAGTGTAAAGGGTTAATATGAGTAGTTCTAGCCAGTACATTAAATCGACTTAAAGATAGTCCAAAGTATTTTATAGCCTGCCATGATGGTGCCTTTAACTGTTCCAGACACCTTGCTAACACCAATGCGCTTTTTATAGTTTACCGGTACTTCAGTGAACCTGATCTTTTGCTTTGCGGCCTTCACTTGCATCTCTACAGTCCAGCCGTAATTGGTGTCCTGCATATCCAATGCTAAAAGTGTTTGCCACTTGATCGCCCGAAATGGCCCAAGATCTGTAAACCTGGCACCATAAATTAACTTTAGTAAAGTGGTGGCCAACCAATTGCCAAAAAGTTGTGGGAAGGTCATGGAACCACCTTCTCTTTTGCCAAGCGCTCGTGAACCTATCACCATATCCGCTTGATCGGCCAAGATGGGTGCCACCACCTCGGTCAACTGTTGCGGATAGTCCGAATAGTCACCATCTAAAAAAACGATCACATCCGGTTGAATTTCTTGCGCTTTCACATAGGATATTCCTTTCAAGCATGCATTTCCGTAACCTGGACTGGGTTGATCGACCACAGTGGCTCCCACTTCCTCAGCCCTTTGCCTTGTTTGGTCTTTTGAAGCATTGTTCACAACGATGACCTCAGCCACCTCTTTGGGGATGTCGGCTATGACTTTGGCAATGGATCTTTCCTCGTTGTAGGCAGGAATGATCACTTTAATGATGGTGTCGTTGATTGCTTTCAAAATTCTGACAAAAGTAGAAAAAGTACCTTAGCCTAAACCAACGAAGCCCTGATTAGTTCCACTAGGGCTACCCATTACCAAAAATTAACTATTGGGAACTCTTAGCTAGAATAATATGTATATTACATGTACATACATATAAAATAGAGAAAGGATAAAAATGAAAACTGTAGTACATAGATCAGATAGTCGAGGACTTGCAGATCATGGTTGGTTAAAGAGTCGACATACTTTCAGCTTTGCAGGTTATTACAACCCTGAGCGCATGCACTTTGGGGCGCTTCGTGTATTGAATGATGACCAAGTTGCTGAAGGCATGGGTTTTGGTACGCACCCACATGATAATATGGAGATCGTATCGATTCCGCTGGAAGGAGACCTTGAGCATAAAGATTCTACTGGAAGAAATGAAGTGATCAGACAGGGCGATGTGCAGATCATGTCTGCAGGCACTGGACTCCAACATTCAGAATTCAATCATAACAAAGACCAAGAAGTACATTTCTTGCAGATCTGGGTTTTCCCAAAGAAAAGAGATATCGAGCCACGTTATGAGCAAAAGACTTACAGCGCAGAAGACCGATTGAATAAATGGCAAACGGTAGTCTCTCCGACTGAAGAGTCTGCCGTTTGGATCAACCAAGATGCGACATTTAGCTTGGCCAATCTGGATGCCGGTAGTGAACTTGAATACCAGGTGAAGCATCCGGGTAATGGTGTTTACTTCTTTGTCTTGAATGGAGAGGTAACAGCAGCGGATGAAAAGCTCGACAGTCGAGATGCTGTGGGTATAAGCGAAACCGATAGCTTCAAGGTGAAGGCGGGTTCTTATGCTGAGGTATTGGCTATTGAAGTGCCGATGACATTCTAAATGATTAACATCATTCCCGCTTAGGCGGGAATCTCTTTTTTTGACTCTGAATAACTTTTAGTCATTATTAATTCAAGGCCTTATCACTGCTCTTTAACAGGATTTACCTAAACTCGCAGCATGAATACCGACTACAACCTTAAAGAGATCGTACTAGCCGCTTTTGAAGAGCTACTTTTAGCTACAGACCAACAGGTTTCCATGAAACCCGCGCCAAACAAATGGTCTCCAAAAGAGATCCTTGGCCACCTGATAGATTCCGCCTCAAATAATCATGGGCGATTTGTACGCGCGCAGTCGACAGATACCTTATTCGGAGAAACTTATGATCAGGAGACTTGGGTTGAAGTGCAGGAATATCAAATGCTTAATTGGCAAGAATTATTGATCACTTGGAGGCAACTCAATATGCAGATCGCTTATCTGATGCATATCACGGAAGAGGATGTTCGCGACAACCCAAGAACCAAGCACAACCTCCACGAGATCGCTTTCCAAGATTTCCAAGAAAATGAGCCTGCTACATTAGGGGCTTTTATGGAAGATTATGTGATTCATTTAAGGCATCACTTAGGACAGATCAGAACACTGTTAAGTAGTGAGTCTTAAGACTTGAGTCTTGAGTTATCTTCAGACTCAATATTCATGGCTAATCTGCCACGGTGAAAGAATCGTTTCCAATAATGATTGGAGGCAATTCAGTTCTTTTTTCTTCCGGGCCGTTTTCCAATTTCAAGACTCCACGAGGACAAACTGCCGAACAGACACCACAGCCTACGCAGCTGGCACGCACTATATTTTGTCCTTTTTGTGCATAGGCACGTACATCAATCCCTTGTTCGCAATAGGTAGAGCAGTTTCCACAAGAGATACATTGTCCACCATTTGTTGTGATCCTAAATCTCGATTTGAAGCGCTGAATAATACCCATATAACCCGCCAAGGGGCATCCAAATCGGCACCAAACCCGACTACCCAACATGGGATAAAAACCAACTCCGATCACCCCTGAAAAAGTCGCTCCGATCAGGAAGCCATAAGGTTTTTGGAAGTTCTCATAGATGTTCAAACCGAAGATGCTTCCAGTATTATAAAAATAGCCATAGATCGTTGCTGCAGTCATTATGAAAACGAAAACCATAACGGAATGAATCAACCATCGCTCAAGCTTCCAGGCACCTAATTTCTTACTTGATAAATGTCGGAAAGGATCTCCCGCAGTTTCGGCCAGACCTCCACAACCACAAACCCAACTGCAATACCATCGTTTCCCCGCAAAATAGGTAATGACAGGTGTGACGACTAAAAACATAACGATGCCTATAATAAGATACAGCACTCCAAGAGGCTGATAGGCTTCTTGCTGCATCGCATCCAAATGCCAATCGTAGAAGTAATCATAATCGAGCGGCCACATGTTCTTGACATCCGTGTCGTAGTAGCCTAAATATTCGCCTTGCGCATTAACGGTATCATTGTAGTTCATACCCGCCAAAATCTCAGGAATCAAATAAGCCAAGAACAACTGTGCGGCTATCACCACCAAAGTCCTTGTGGTCTGATATCTATTACCTCGATACTTAAAAAGAAACTTGATACCCAAGGCCACAATGGACACCGTATAAATGGTGCCATACAAAAACCATTGGGTTGCAGGTTTCCCTTTAAAAAACATACTCAAAGGGTCGAAAAGCGCCACAAAGCCCTCATTTTCTCCCGAAGCCTTATAACCTAAGTACTCAGGATAAAAATAGATGATAATGTAAAAAGCCGTCAGAATAACGCCCGTGATCCAGCCCAAAACCCCTCTGCTTGTCAAGCTTTTGAACATCACCCCATTATTCTTAATGCCGGGTGGCTGCTTCATGTATAGACGATAGGCATAAATGGTTGTACCCATAATTATTCCACCCAAGGCGATACTTAAGCCCAGCGTTGAAGGAATCGGCAAATTGCCCCAGGCCAGGAAAAAGGTGAGTACACCCAAGCCCGCCAAGGTCAAGCCGATCTTCTGTATAATATCAGTTTGCTGAGGTTCTGGATTCGCTATAGATAAACTCGGTTCTACTTTTGACATACGGATTCCTTATGAAACAAATTCTAAAATTCTTTTCCAGCTTCTCTTTTTGAGACTGAGCTGGGTACCATTCTCATCATTGAATTGGTCGATGATCTGTGGTTCATGCGCTTTGTAAAACTCCGGATCGAAGTTCGCATCTCTTAAATGCTCCATCACATAATTTATGCTTTTGCCTTTCTTCAACCATTGATCTAGAGCATGGTGACGCAGTCGAAAACCGAAATTATTCATTCCAACCAACTCTTTAGTTTCACTATTCCACCTCAAATGCAGGGCGATCTTTCCACTTTCATGCTCCCAATAGAAATCGCCATGGTTTTCAGCCTTTTGAGGAGAAACCGTACCATAAGTCTGGTATTCGATATCAAAAAACTTAGCGGAATTGAACCAATAACCTGGCTTATAAATTGTTGGCTCACCTGTTAAGGTCGCAGCCAAAGTCTCCCCCATCATTCGGCCCGTATACCAAACCTGCTCAATGTTTCTTCGCCCTTCAGGTGCTTGCCTAAACTCGGCACAGTCACCAGCGGCATACACATCAGGATAATTGGTTGAGAGATATTCATCGACCAAAACACCCCGATTAATTTCTACATCAGAGGTTTTCAAAAAATTTACATTGGGAGACACACCAGCCGTTAGCCCCACAAACTGACAAGCAACCTCTTCTCCATCTCCGGTAATGATCCCTTTCGCTCTTCCCTTATTATCTGAAATGATCTCTTTCAATTCTGTCCCCAAACGCAGGTCGACATGATGCTCTTTGATATGTCGATTGATCATTTGGGATTCTTCATTGGGCAATGCATTGTCCCAAAAGCTTTCTTCCCGTACTAAAAAGGTCACAGGAATATTTCGAGAATGCAGCATCTCTGCCATTTCAATGCCGATGAGTCCACCGCCAACGATCACCGCACGTTGAATGTCTTTGGTATTCTGTTCCATCAGTTCTAAATCCTGATAGCTGTATAAACCCTGTACGCCTTCCAGGTCTTGCCCCGGCCAACCGAACTTATTGGGCTTAGAACCCGTGGCAATCACTAACTTATCATAGGTCATGGTTTCTCCCGAAGTAAAAAGAAGTTCTTTGTTGTTGAAATCAACATTTTGAACCCAAGCTTTTTTTAGCTCGATACGGTTCTTTTCCCAAAACCAATCCTCATAAGGTTTGGTATGCTCATATTTCATATGGCCCATATAGATATACATGAGTGCCGTACGTGAGAAAAAGTGATCCGTTTCACCAGAAATCACTGTAATGCGATGATCGCTCCTCTTTCTAACATGGCGAGCAGTGGTTATACCGGCTATGCCGTTTCCAATGATCACGATATGCTCCATGATGGTTCTTTAGAGATTTGAAAAGTGAATACGCGTCCCAAAAAGTGCGCATAATCTTAATAATTGAATTTAATGAAATTAAGTTTCTAGCCCACAATCAATTTTAGAATCTAGATGCAACCTTTCTTTATCAAGCCTATCTTTACAACAGATTAATATGAACAAAATGAAAAGATCAACATACAGCAAATTGACTTTAGTCGCCATCTTCCTAATGATAGCGCAGTTCTCATTTGCCCAGGTAAAAGAAACAAGAGAGGTATCAAACTTCAACGAATTGAGTATCTCTAGTGCCTTTATCGTAGAATTAAGTGTCGGCAGTACTGAATCATTAGAAATAGAGGCCGAAGACCGGTATATGGAGGACATCATTACTGAGGTACGCAATGGCCGATTGACCATAAAGATCCGTGACTCGCGAAATACACGTAGAATGAGAGATTCTCCGAGAGCTTACCTAACAGTAACTTCTTTGGAAATGATTGACCTGAGCGGTGCTGTTAAACTTACTACTTTCGATCCTTTAAAAGGTGATAGATTACGCGTGAACATGTCAGGCGCAAGTGTTGCCAAACTTGAAGTTGAGGTGGATGACTTGAAGATAGAAGCGTCCGGTGCTAGTGAGATCAAAATTGAAGGAAGCACAAAAACCCAATCATTCAGATCGTCTGGTGCTACTAATTATTCGGCATACGACTTAGAAAGTGAATACGCAGACATCAGATTAAGTGGTGCAGGTTCGGCTAGAGTAACAGTTTCTCAAGAACTAGATGTAAGAGCTTCAGGTGCTTCAGACGTGAGATATCGTGGAAACCCTAAGGTAGATTCAAGTACTTCGGGTGCTTCGTCCGTACGAAAAGGGAGATAGTTTTTAGCACAAAGTACATGGTGTGTGGTACTAAGTACTTAGCACTAGGACGAGAAACTCACAACTCGACACTCACCGCTCATAACAAATCATATACCATGACCGATCCCAGTTTTGAAGAGCATTGCTCAGAAAGGCTGGGATTACTTTTTTGAAATAGTATTGGGTAAAGCGTCTTGTGTATTTAGAATTCATGAGTCGTCCAAGTCGCATTCGTGCATAATGTCTATATTGAACATATCGACTGTCTAAAACGCACTTTTACACATTCTAAAAATGGATACTCATCAATTCAGTGAGCTTAAAAAGCAGGTTCAAATAGAAAATAAAAACGGCATTGACTTCATACTATCTGCTGTGATATTATGGCTGTTACTCACTTTTATATGGACGCTAGAATACTCATCCTACAACCGAAGTATTTTCTCATTTATGGTTGGCGCACTTCTGCTACCGATGGCTTTTGCCTTTTCTAAGGTACTGAAGACCAATTGGAAAGCGAAAGACAACCCTTTACAACCCTTAGGCCTGTGGTTGAATTTTGCTCAACTGATTTATTTCCCTTTTCTCATTTTCATCCTCCTCAAATACCCCGACTATTTCATCATGACTTATGCCATCATTACTGGTGCACATTTCTTTCCTTATGCATGGCTTTATGCCGAAATTACTTATGCTGTATGTGCAATTATCATTTCTGTTGGCTCCTTGTTGATCGCATTAAATACAGAACCGAATCAAATTTGGTTTATCCCACTATTCACTTCTGGTGCACTCTTTATCATGTTTATGATTATTTACATGAGAGTCAATAAATTGAAATCTCGTATTCAAGCTTCAATAAGCTAAAAGGAAGGGCTATATGACGCTACGTTAGAGATAAAATCTAACTGTCAAAAAACTTCTCGATCAGCAATCTTGCGGCATTCAGAGCCGGTAATTCTCCGGATGCTACTTTTTCTTGAACTTCTGGTAAAGCAACTTGAACGGCTGATGATGAGTAGAAACGACTGGCCAATAGTTCTTGCATATTCTCTTTGAACCAACTCAACTGTTGTCGCTGACGATTCTTTTCCAAAAAGCCATTAGTGGTCATCTTACCATTGTGCTCGAGGATCATTTCCCAGATCGCAGCGATCCCTTCACTCTGCAAAGATGAACAAAGCTTTACTTGAGGGTTCCATCCAGATTCATCGAGGGGAAACAGGTGCAATGCATTTTGATATTCTGCCTTGGCCCTTTTGGCGGGTTTTACATTATCGCCATCGGCTTTGTTGATCACCACTGCATGAGCCATTTCCATAATGCCTTTCTTTATGCCTTGGAGTTCATCACCAGCACCTGATAACATGAGCAACAAAAAGAAATCGACCATACCATGGACTAGGGTTTCAGATTGCCCAACACCTACTGTTTCAATCAAAATAACATCGAAGCCGGCAGCTTCACAAAGCAGCATCACCTCTCTGGTCTTATTGCTCACTCCGCCCAAGACCGAACCTGACGCAGATGGTCGAATAAATGCATTGGGATTACGCGCTAGCTCTTCCATACGCGTCTTATCACCCAAAATACTCCCTTTGGTCTTTTGACTGCTTGGGTCTATGGTAAGCACGGCTAATTTTTTGGCTTGGCTGGTCAGATGTGTACCAAATGATTCAATAAAGGTGCTTTTCCCCACGCCTGGTACACCGGTGATCCCTATGCGTATTGAATTCCCGGTGTGAGGTAAAATGCCCTCCAGTACCTTCTCAGCAACAAGAATATCAGATGGGTTTTGACTTTCAACCAATGTGATCGCACGGCTCAAAGTCAATCGATCGCCTTTTAATATGCCTTCAATATATTCATCGGTATGTAGTCTTCTCTTCCGCATTGACTGCTTGCCAAGGTAATATTTTTTCATTTCGTGTACATCTTTATTGACGAATACAATATCAATTCTGATGAATTCTAGTCACCTATACCTAATTTGGAGCATTGAGTAAAAAACGTACCATATTAATGACCTCAGGCGTCATCTTGGCTTTAGTAGTTTTGATTGTGATTATTGGTCAAAGAGGCTATTATACGATTTTAGACATGGGAAATGTCCAACGGGTTGATCCAACAAAAGCCAAATCACTGCTAAACGACAGTAAGTTGCTCGTATTGGACGTGCGGAGCCAAGAAGAATTTAATGTAAGTCATTTGGAGGGCGCGATTCGCTATCAACCTGAGATCTTAGATACCCTCAGCGCTAGTACATCTGTCATGGTCTATTGCACTGTAAGTTTGAGAAGCAATAGTTTAGCCAAAGAATTGAGCGACCGTGGGCATCAAAACGTTTATGATATCACTGGTGGACTGATCAGTTGGATGAATGATGACAAAGAATTGATCAATGAGCAAGGAAACCTTACGGACAGCGTACATACGTACAATCGCTGGTTTTCTATATTTCTAGATAATGGAACAGCCGTATACTAGATGAAAGATGCTCTACTCATCATTTTTGTCAAAAACCCAGAGTTGGGAAAGGCAAAAACACGACTTGCACAGACCATTGGTAAGGAAAAAGCCTTGGCCATTTATAGGATGCTTCTTGAACGAACTAAGGATGTGACTTTTGACCTGGAAGTAGACATTCAAGTCCATTACAATCAATTCATTGATAGAAATGACCTTTGGGATGATGGTAGATACATCAAGAAAAAGCAGATCGAAGGCGACCTTGGTCAAAAGATGCAATTTGCATTTGAAGAAGCCTTTTCAGCAGGATATGAGAAGATTTGTATCATCGGAAGCGATTGCTACGACCTCAATAAGAAACATCTGGAGGAAGCATTCCTAAATTTAGAAACTAGTGAATTCGTTTTGGGGCCATCCTTTGATGGCGGATATTATCTGATGGGTATGCGGGCTTTGCTCACCTCTGTTTTTAGCAATAAACAATGGAGTACCAATTCAGTGTTTAATGATACGCTCAAAGACATGAAGAAAGGCGACAAATCTTATACTCTTTTGTCGAAATTAAGTGATGTAGATGTTGAAGCTGATTTGGGCCCATGGGCTAGTGAAATTTTAAAATCATGAATAAAATACTGATCGGTATAATATTTTCTTTATTAACGCTGGCTTGTCAACAACCAGCGGAAGAAACCATTGACTATTCCCCTTCTGACTTCATTGATCAGGATTGGGCAATGAATAAGCTTTGGGAAGATGGGCAAGCTGAAGTGGCCATTTACGATGCGGAGATGATGATATACGGCCAAGCCAGATCCTTTGAGAATCCTATGATCACCGTAAAAGAAGAATTCAATGAAGCCTTCAATGTTAAAACAGACGACTATGATAGAGCAGATCTTTTCTCGGTGATGAAAGTCAATCGCTTTGCTGACATCCCTACACCTAATTATCCATATCACTATCTGACTTCATTATTTTTCAAGAGAGACCAACCAGAACAACTCCATAAAATGACACATACTGGCCAAGAATGGTGCGGCAACACCTTCAAGCAGTTTGAGCTCAATGCAAGCGGTTATGCTTACGACTACAATAGTTATTTCGATGATTATGGTGCTGGTGACGTGGAGATAGACGGCAATCACTTTTGGTGGGAAGACCAATTGCCCTATGTGCTTCGTGCCCTAAAATTCAAAGCGGGTCTGAGCTTCAAAAAAGAAGTACTGAATAGTCAGATCAATACCAAAACCTATAGACCTGAGACAGAGGAAGTAGAATTTGAAATTAAAGATTTAGATAGCCTCTGGCAGGTAAGTGCATCTTTTCAAAAAGGTGTCAATATTTATCAGTTTGAAAAGGAATATCCGAATGTGATGCGAAGTCAGCAGACTTGGTATGGATACAAT